>NZ_JBPJUQ010000036.1:0-100380 GCF_051192615.1 Streptosporangium sp. G11 | reverse complement strand
ACGGGCGGGCCGCAAGCGGTCAACCCGGCGCAGCCAACCATCAGCCGCGCCGATACTTCGGAACTTCTCGTCTAGGCCAGGTCGACGGGCCGCACCCGCAGCTTGGCGGCGATGCGGGCCAGGGCCTGCTGGTCGGCGGCGGTGAGCGGGTCGAGCACGAGTCGCCGCACCGCGCGCACGTGCGTGGGCGCGGCGGCGACGACCACCCCGTAGCCGGCGTCGGTGAGGGCGGCGACGGTGTATCTGCCGTCATCGGGGTCGGGTGAACGCTCCACCCAGCCCCGCTGCTCGAACCGCTTGACGACGTTGGACAGGCGCGAGAGGGAGCCGTTGGCCAGATAGGCCAGCTCGCTCATCCGCAGGCGGCGCTCCGGGGCCTCCGAGATGTGGCTGAGGGCCAGGTACTCGAAGAGGGTCAGGCCGGCCTGCTGCTGCAGCGGCGACTCCAGCCGCCCCGGTAGCAGCAGGACCAGCGAGACCAGCCCGGTCCAGGCCTCCTTCTCGTCCGCGGTCAGCCACAGCGTCTCGTCGGGGGCATCCTCGCCGGGGTTCGGGGTCGCGGTGATGGCCATAAAGGCACCATACCGAGCGACCGTGACTTTACGCGTGAAGTGAAAGCCTGATACGTTCACTTCACACGTGAAGTCAACTCGGAGGGGCCACCATGATCAAGCCGGAGTTCTTCGCCACGCCCGGGTACGGCGAGACGCAGCTGGCCAACATGCACTACAACCAGGCGGTTCGAATCGGCGACCGCGTCGAGACCTCGGGTCAAGGCGGATGGGACGACGACTGGAACTTTCCCGAGGCCCTCGAAGACGAAATCGTCCAGGTCTTCGAGAACGTCGGGCGAACCCTCGCCCAGGTCGGCGCGACCTGGCGTGACGTCATCGCCGTGAACTCCTACCACGTCCCCGACTCCGCCGAGTTCATCGGAGAGGTCCACAACCGCGTCATGGTGGAGCAGCTTCGCGAGCGCATGGGCGACCGCTCGCCCATCTGGACCGAGATCGGTGTCGCGGCCCTCGGTGCCCCGAAGATGCGCGTCGAGGTCCGCGTCACCGCCGTCATCGGCCATGCCGAGGTGACCGTGGTCCCGGCGTGATCCGGGGCGCCGGGCCGCCCACCCCGGCCGAGGGGTTCGTGAGCGCCGCCCGGGGCCGGTACGGCTGTGATCTCGCGCCGGATCGTGTCGCGGGTCAGGCCACGGGGATCGGCGGGCGGCCGGTCGCGGGGGAGGCCGCGCGGACCGGTCGTGTGAATACGGCGCCGGGACGAGGATTCGGCCGAGCTACCTTACGTGGAGTACTCCGAAGATGAGACGCGGCGCTGATGAGCGGATTGCGGCTCGTCCGTAAAGTGCTGGTCTGCGGTTGATCGCATCGGGCGCGGGACAGTGCCCGGCGTCGCCCCTCGCGGTGGCCCTCGTCACCGTTCCAGCGCATACCCGCACAGGAGGCATCCCATGCTCGACACGCGTGTCACGGCCCGGCGTCGGCGCCTGCCGTCGCGTCCGGTGTCACCGGTCGCCGCCCTGTCCCCGAGCCTGGCGACCTGGACCGCCATCGCCATCGCCATCGCCATGGTCATCGGTGTCGCAGGACCGGGGCAGGCTCGGGCGCAGACCGGAAACCCGCCCCCACACCGGTATCTGGGGACGTGGAACTACGACCAGCCCGTACGCGAGAGCATGCGGAACATCGCGGTCATCAGCTGCCCCGACACCGGCACGAACTGCCGCCCGATCCCGCCGCTCCACGTCCCGCAGATCGGGGACATCACGTTCTCCAAGGCGGCCGGCGGTGGGATCGTGGGGCGCACGGATCAGGGATGTACGTGGACGTTCGCGGTGCGCTCCACCTCGCTGGAGCTGAATCCGCCATCCCAGAACTGCTTCAACCGCGTCATCGGTTCGGCGTACACCATCACGAGATGGTCGGTCACCGTGTCCGGGGACCGTGAGCGGGAGACCATCGAGGCCGTCAGCCACCAGCCGAACGGCGACTACGAGTTCCGTCTCGACAAGGGCAGCCGTACCAGGGTGGGGAAGGACGCCTGGGCCCAGGCGCGGAAGGTCTTTCCGGGAGCATGGCGGTACGACGCCTCCGACCCGCGGTCCCGCGTGAACCTTCTCACCACCCGCTACACCGACCCCGACGGTCAGGTGCGGACCGTCCAGACACCGCAGCAGGGTCTCGTCACGTTCACGAGCGGCCACAAGAACATCGTGACGGCCCGGACCGAGAACGGATGTGACTGGACGCTGGCCGCGCGCGGGAACACGGCCAGGCTCGAACCGGCCGTCCAGACCTGCGAAACCGCGCTGGGTACCACCACGCTCACGTTCTGGACGATCGCGAGTGACGGCGGGCACCAGGCGTCGGTCATGGCCGGTGTCGACGAACGCGGCGGAAACCTCGTGCTCAGCGTCGGCAGCCTGACGAAGCGGTGATCCGCCGCCGGTGAACGACATGCCTGGGACCCCGGCGCGGGGAGGCCGGGGTGGACGGTCCATCCACTGCCTGGCGCGGGTGACCCGACGCGGTCGTCAGGGGCGGCGGTCGAGCGCCTGGCTCCACTTCACGGCGACCGCGGCCACCTGGATCAGCTCGGCGCGTAACCGCTCGGGGTCGCTCTCCGCGAAGGCCTCAAGGACCTCCTCCATCAGGATGTGCCGCCAGGTCAGCGTGCCGCCCTCGGCCGCCGTCTCCGTCTCGCGCCTGGCCAGGACGGACTCGGCCATCCTGTGCCCGGCGCCCGTGCCGTCGGGCAGGACCTGCATGCCGAACCGCTCGTCCTGGGCCACCCGCTCGGCGGCCACGTCCGCGAGCACCTTCGCCAGCGAGCCGGACACGCCCGCGTCCCCGTCATGATTCATGGCCCACAGTTCTAGCAGCCCGGCCGGTGTCCGTGGCCACCGCCACCGGCCCTACCGCGCCCGGCCCCACCGCGCCCGGCGACCCGGCCGCCTGACCGGACATCGCCCGATGCGCCGCACGCCGAATCCGTGCGATTCGGGCGCTGTGGCACACCTCGCCGATGTGGTGGTGCTGCCCCATCGCGAGGATGTCCGTGCTCGCGAGCCGCTCCGGGCCGTCGAGGCTGTTCGCTCCTGCCTCGGCGAAGCGTCAGGCCCGCTCCCCGGAGCGGCGGCCGCCCCGGGTCATGTCATCTTCATGCGGTCGCGCAGGATCGCGACACCGTCGCCGCCGAGTTCGTCGCAGTACGCCGTACGCCCGGTCATGGCCATCGTGAGTGCCAGGGTGGTGCCGGATACGAGCGCACCTGAGCCGGTCGTGAAGGGGCCGTCGCCGGCGACGAGTCGCAGGCCGCCGATCCGTTTCCTGGCGACGACGACGAGGTCGGAGCCCTGGTAGTACTCGGCCAGCCGGGTGAGGGTCGTGATCGGGTAGTCGCGGCGAATGCCCAGCGGTCGCCGGATGTCCTCCGCGTGCACGATCGTTTCGCCCAGCATCGCCACGGTCGGCAGAGGTGGTTTGGTGGTGCTCATGACGACGCGGCGGAACCTGTCGTGCGTCTCGGCCGCGGTCGCGCCCAGCTGCTCGGCAAGCCGCATGGCGACCTGCCTGTCGAAGTCGAACCGGCAGCGGATCACGCCCGCCAGCCACCGCACCGGGGTGAGGCCCGCCGCCGAGGTGAGGTGCGCCAGCACCTCGCGCACGGTCAACCCGGTGCACAACGACGGCGTCGCCCACTGCTCGTCGGTCAGATTCGCCAGGTCGGACGCCAGGGCCGCTCGCTCGGCGTGGATCAGTGGCCACAGGTCGGACGCGCGGCGCGGGTCCGCCTTCGGTCCCGGGGCGGTCATCTCAGGCGGCGTGTCGTCGTGGGTCATGGGAGTCCTCGCGGCTGTCGGTAAGGGTGGTCAGAAGGTGGGACTCTCGCCACGGGGCGGAATCGTCGCTCGTGAGCGGTCTTTTCGCGGGCGATCTCGGTTGTCGTGGTGACCTTTCGGGTCGCCGGCGATCGCGGCCCTCAAGGTCGCGGAGCCGGCGGCCGTACTCCGGGCCGCGACGACCACACGCCTGACCCGTGGCCAAGGCACCGGCCGACGGTCAGCCGTTCGGTGGGGCGCATCAGCCGTTCGGAGGATTGGAGCCTTCAGCCGCCGATTCAGGATATGGGTTGATGTGCTCCTTGCCGCCGGATTGAAAGGCTGACGACCCCGGCCGAGAAGGAGCGAGACACATGCCAGAGATGAGCGGTGGAAGTACGAGCACGCCGGACGATGCGGCGGTGAGTCGCCGGGGACTGCTCGCCGGCGCGGGTGCCGCGGCGGTCACCGCGCTGGGTACCGGGGCGGCCGCCACGTGGGACACCGGTGCCGCCGCCGCGGCATCGGAGGCGACGGGGTTCGGGCCGGTGACGGTACGGCCGGGCGACCTTCGCTACGACAGCCTGTTGCGTGGCAACAACTTCCGGTTCGCGGGCCGGCCGGACGAGATCCGGGTGGTCGGGTCGACCGACCAGGTGGTGCGCGCGGTGTCGGAGGTGGTGCGGTCCGGCCGGCGGGTCGCGGTGCGCAGTGGCGGGCACTGCTTCGAGAATTTCACCGCCGATCCGGCGGTGCGGGTGCTGCTGGACCTCGCTCCGATGGACGCGGTCGGTTACGACGCCGGTCGGCGGGCGTTCGCCGTGCAGCCCGGAGCCACCCTCGGGGACGTGTACCGGACATTGTTCAAAGGCTGGGGCGTGACGATCCCCGGGGGCAGCTGCCCGGAGGTGGGGGCCGGTGGGCACTTCGCGGGAGGCGGGTACGGCGCGCTGTCCCGGCGGTACGGCTCGGTGGTGGATCACCTGTACGGCGTGGAGGTCGTGGTGGTCGACCGCGACGGCACCGCCCGCGCGGTGGTCGCCACCCGTGAGCCGGACGACCCGCACCGCGACCTGTGGTGGGCGCACACCGGTGGTGGCGGCGGCAACTTCGGCGTGGTCACCCGGTACTGGTTGCGCTCGCCCGGTGCCACCGGCACCGACCCGTCCCGGCTGCTGCCGGCGGCGCCGCGGCGGATGTCGCAGTGCGTGATCTTCTGGTCCTGGGAGCACATGACCGAACGGGCGCTCACCGGACTGCTGCGCAACTTCGGGACCTGGCACGAGCGCAACAGCGCGCCCGGCTCCCCGTACGCCGGGTTGTACGGGATCCTCCAGCCGTCGCACCGCGCCGGCGGAACCGTCATGCTGGCCGTGCAGATCGACGCGGACATCCCCGACGCCGACGGCATGGTGACCGACTTCGTGTCCGCGGTGACCGCCGGCGTCGACCTCACACCGGTGCTCGACATCCGGCGGACGATGCCGTGGTTGCACCGGATGACCTGGCCGGGCAGCGGCGAGCCGGGTGACGTGATCACCCGGCGGTACAAGATAAAGGCCGGCTACCTGCGACGCTCGTTCACCGAGGCCCAGCTCGCGGCCGTCTACCGCAACCTGACGAACTCCACCGGCGGCCCGAACTCCGCCATGCTGCTCGTCGGCTACGGCGGCCAGGTCCGCGCGGTGGCGCCCGGGGCCACCGCGATCGCCCAGCGAGACGTGGTCATGAAGGCGATCTACCAGACGACCTGGGGCGAGGAAGCGGACGACGCGGCCAACCTCGCCTGGGTCCGCGACCTCTACCGCGACGTGTACGCCGACACCGGCGGCGTGCCCGTACCCGGCGAGGTCAACGACGGCTCCTACATCAACTACCCGGACGCCGACCTGGCCGACCCGGCGTGGAACACCTCGGGTGTGTCCGCGCACAGGCTCTACTACAAGGACAACTACCCACGCCTCCAGCGGGTGAAGGCCCGGTGGGACCCGCGCGACGTCTTCCGGCACGCCCTGGCCGTCGAGCCTCCCCAGGCCGGCTGATCGCATCAGGGCGTGCCGACGTGGAGGCTAGATTGTCCGATGGGGCGGGGGAGAGGACACCGGTGAGCGATCCAGCGGCACGGTGGCCCGTGGCGATGACCGTCGGGCCGTACGTGTTGCTGGCGCCTCTGGCCGGTCTCACCGTGGTCGTCAAGCGTTCGGCGGGCGCGTCCCCGCTCGTCGACCTGGTCCTGTGCGCGCTGGTGGCGGCGTGGATGCTGGGCGTCTTCACGCTCCGTCCCGCCTGGCGCGAGCGCGTGCCGGTGATGGCCGTGTTCTTCACCGTGCTGATCCTGCTCACGGCGATTCTGGTGATCAGGAATCCGTGGTTCGGTTTCTTCACCCCCGCGGCGTACATCTTCGCCTTCCGGGTGCTGCGCTGGCCGTGGCAGCCGGTCGGCGTCGGCGCGGTGGCGGTGGTGGCGGGTACGGCGCAGGCGTACGACGTGGACAAGACCACGGTCGTCGGCCTGATCACCTACGGCGCCGTCGTGGCCGCGAACGTCGTCCCCATGTGCGCCTTCGCCTGGTACGCCCGGCGCGGCGCCCGGCGCAACGAGGAGCGGGAGCGTGCGCTGCGCGAGGCGCGCGAGGCGAACCGCAGACTGGCGGCGTCGATGGCGGAGAACGCGGCCCTGCACGAGCAGTTGCTGGTGCAGGCACGCAACGCCGGCGTGCAGGACGAGCGGCAGCGGATGGCGCGGGAGATCCACGACACCCTGGCGCAGGGGCTCACCGGCATCGTCAGTCAGCTGCGCGCGGCCGAGCACGCCGGCGACGATCCGGCGGGGTGGCGCGGGCACGTCGCCGCCGCGACCAAGCTGGCCAGGGAGAGCCTGTCGGAGGCGCGGCGGTCGGTGCACGCGCTGCGTCCCGAGCCGCTGCGATCGGCGCGGCTGGGCGAGGCGCTGGCGGGCGTCGCCGAGCGCTGGTCGGCGCTGCACGAGATCCCCGTCCAGGTCACGACGACCGGTACGGCGCGGCCGATCGGGCCCGAGGCGGAGGCCGCGCTGCTCAGGATCGCGCAGGAGGCACTGGCCAACGTGGCCCAGCACGCGGGGGCGACCAGGGTGGGGGTGACGCTGTCGTACCTGGAGCACGAGGCGGCCCTGGACGTCCGCGACGACGGCGGCGGCTTCGACCCGGCCCGGCTCGACGCCGCCGCCGCCGACGGTCCGCGGGCCGATCGCGGCGGGTTCGGCCTGATCGCGATGCGGCAACGGGTCGAGAGCCTGTCCGGCACGCTGCAGGTCGAGTCGGAGCCGGGCACCGGCACGGGAATCTCGGCCCGCGTTCCCGCCAGGCGGGCGGAGGTGTACGCGTGAGCCGACCCGCCGGCCCGATCGGGCTGCTGATCGTGGATGATCACCCGGTGGTCAGGGACGGGCTGAGCGGCATGTTCGCCCGCGACCCGGAGTTCGAGGTGCTCGGCGAGGCCGCCGACGGAGCCGAGGCGGTCCGGCTGGCTTCGGCTTTGTGTCCGGACGTGATCCTCATGGACCTGCGGATGCCCGGCATGGACGGGGTGAGCGCGATCAGGGAGCTCGCCGAGCGGGCGAGCGGGGCCCGCGTGCTGGTGCTGACCACCTACGACACCGACGGCCACGTGCTCCCCGCGATCGAGGCCGGCGCCACCGGATACCTCCTCAAGGACGCTCCCCGCGACGAGCTGTTGCGCGCGGTCCGGGCGGCGGCCCGGGGCGAGGCGGTGCTCGCACCGTCGGTGGCGGCCCTGCTGATGAGCCGGGTACGCCGGCCGGCCCCGGGGCCGCTCAGCCCGCGCGAGGTCGAGGTGCTCCAGCTGGTGGCGGCCGGAGCCACGAACCGGGAGGCGGCGGCCAGGCTGTTCCTCACCGAGGCCACCGTCAAGTCCCACATGCTGAACATCTACGCCAAGCTCGGGGTGAACGACCGCGCCGCCGCCGTCAGCGAGGCGTTCAACCGGGGGCTGCTCGTCCCGCGAACGCCTGAACAGCCCTGATGGCCCGACGGCCCGGCGTTCGCATCCGGCCCCGTTCCACCGGAGAGGGGAAGCGGGCCGGACGGAAGGCGGTGGGCCGCGGTCAGCGGGTCGGCCGGTCAGGCAGTGCGGCTGTTCAGGCAGTGCGGCTGTTCAGGCGGCGCGGCGAGAGCGGGCCAGGGCCAGCCCGCCGAGGACCATGGCGATCAGCCCCAGCACCAGGGCCACGAAGCCCCCGACTATCCCGTAACCGGTGCCGGGACCACCGTCGGCGGCGGCCACGACCAGCCCGCCGAGGGCCGTACCGATCAGCCCCGCCACCAGGGCCACCACGGCCCCCTTCCTCCCGGTGCCGGTACCGGTGCCGGTGCTGATACGACCGGTGGAGCGGGCCAGGGCCAGCCCGCCGACGACCACACCGGCCAGCCCCAGCAGCGCGCCCACCAGGGACCACAGACGCCCGGAGGTCAGGGCGTAGGCGCTGACGGGATCCAGCTGGACCGAGGCGTGCGCGGCGGCCGGTGTGGCAAGCAGAACTCCGAGCAGGGCGGCCGCGGCGGCGGCAGGCAGGTGACGGACGGACATGAGGTGCTCCTCCTACGACTGGACGTGGCCCGATCATGTCCGCTGGACCCGCCGCCGGTCGTCCAGCGGACGCGGGCACTTCGCGCTGCCGCCGACACCGCAGCCGGCTGCCGCGGGCGCCGCAGGAGCCGCGAAGGTACCGCGTGCGCGGTAGCCGGACGATCATCCGCGCGCAGGAGTCGCCCGCGCGGACATCCGGTTAGGGTGCGCGCATGAGCACAAGGTGGTCCGGTGTCCGGGCCGACGTCGGAGACTGGGCGATCGCCGTCGGCGTGGCGGCGACGCTGCTGGTCACCGGGCTGTCCGGGCGGCCCCCCGCCACGGATCTCGACCTGCTCGGCTACGCGCTGCTGGCGGCCGGCGGCCTGGGGCTGGCCGCGCGCCGCCGGGCTCCGGTTCCCGTCCTGGTCCTCACCGGGCTGTGCGCGGCGGGTTACCAGGCGGCCGGTTTCGACGTGCCCGCCGTCGCGTACCTGTTCGCGGTGTACGCCGCCGTACGGGCGGGGCACCGCACCGTCACGGTGGTGGCGAGCGTGACCATGCTGGCCGCCCTCCCCCTCGCGGCCCTGGCCTCGGGCCTGCACGACACGGGCGAGGCGTTCGCGCAGGCCCGGGGCGCCCTCGAGCTGGCCTGGCTGGTCGCGGCCGGCGCCGCGGGGGAGGCGCTGCGCCAGGCCGAGCGGCGGGCGGACGAGGCCGAGCGCACCCGGGAGGAGACCGCGCGGCGCCGCGCCGACGAGGAGCGGCTGCACATCGCGCGGGAGTTGCACGATTCGCTCACCCACCAGATCTCGATCATCAAGGTGCAGGCCGAGGTCGCCGTCCACGTGGCCCGCAAGCGGGGTGAGCAGGTGCCGGAGGCCCTGCTGGCGATCCAGGAGGCCGGACGTGAGGCGACCCGGGAGCTGCGAGCGACCCTGGAGGCGCTGCGCGACGACGACACGACCCCGCCGCGCGGCCTCGACCACGTCGAGGAACTGGTGGAACGGGCTCGGGCGACCGGCCTGGACGCGACGCTGACGATCGAGGGACGGCGGCACGACGTGCCGGCCGCGGTGGACCGGACCGTCTACCGGATCGTTCAGGAGTCGCTGACCAACGTCGCCCGTCACGCCGCCGCCGCGACGGCGTCGGTCCGGATCGACTACCGTCCCGACGCCCTCGCGATACGCGTCGACGACGACGGCAAGGCCACACCGGACACCGCCCCGGTGCCCGGCGTCGGGCTGCTGGGGATGCGCGAACGAGTCACCGCCCTCGGTGGCCGCCTGCGGGCGGCACCGCGCGACGAGGGCGGCTTCACCGTCCAGGCCGAACTCCCCGTGGACCGAACGTCGTGATCCGTGTCCTGCTGGTCGACGACCAGCCGCTCATTCGCAGCGGATTTCGCGCGCTCCTCGACCTCGAGGACGACATCGAGGTGGTGGCCGAGGCCGCCGACGGGCAGGAAGGGCTGGCCCTGGCCAGGGAACACCTGCCCGACATCGCGCTCATCGACATCCAGATGCCGGTCGTCGACGGCATCGAGGCGACCCGGCGCATCGCCGCGGACCCGGCCCTGGCCGGGGTGCACGTCGTCATCCTGACCAACTACGGCCTGGACGAACACGTCTTCAACGCGCTGCGCGCCGGCGCGGCCGGATTCCTCGTCAAGGACATCGTGCCGGAGGACTTCCTGCACGCCGTACGCGTCGCCGCGCGCGGTGACGCCCTGCTCGCACCGTCGATCACCCGCAAGCTGATCAACCGGTACGTCGCCCAGCCGCTCCACCTCGGCACCGGCGCGGAGCTCAAAGAGCTGACCAACCGCGAACGCGAGGCCGTCGCCCTGGTCGCGCGGGGCCTGTCCAACGACCAGATCGCCGACCGCATGGTGATCAGCTCACTGACCGCGAAAACCCATATCAACCGGGCCATGGCCAAGCTCCATGTCCGTGACCGCGCCCAGCTCGTGGTCCTCGCCTACGAATCCGGCCTGGTAACCCCGCGCACCTCCTGACGTCCACGGTCCGGGTGCGGGCCTGCCCGCCGATGACGTGCCGGACCGCGCGGAATGGGACACCGACGCCCCGCGCGACGAGGTCCGCTTCTGCGTGCTCACCCATCTTGGTCGAACAGTGCCTTGGGCCCGTCCCCGATCGTTCACACCCGCGCGGCTCGTCGGCGATGTCGGCGAATCCGGGCTACGCCCGAAGGCCGGCGAGCCGCTCGAGCGTCTGGTCGATCGTGCCCTGCCTGGCGGGTAGCAGCGGCAGCCGCACGTCCGGCGTGGGGATGCGGCCTTGGGCGTGCAGGACGCCCTTGATCACGGTGGGGTTGGGTTCGGCGAACGCGGCGGCCGACAGGGCGGACAGGCGGTGTCCGAGCTCCCGGGCCCGCGGGAGGTCCCCGCTGAGCCAGGCGGCGGCCAGTTCGGTGAACCGTCCGGTGGCCAGGTGGGCGGAGGCCAGGATGCCGCCGGTGGCGCCGAGCGCGAGGAACGGTGAGGCGAACATGTCGTCACCGGCCAGGACGGCGAAGCCGGGTGGAAGGTCGCCGAGCAACTCCATGGCATGCGAGTCGATGCCACCGACCGCGTACTTGACCCCGACGATTCCCGGCAGCCGGCCCAACGCGTGCAGGCAGGCCGCGTCGAGTTGCTGTCCGGTGCGGTACGGGACGTGGTAGACGATCAACGGCACGGGGCTGGTGGCCGCCAGGTGAGTGAAGTGCGCCAGCACGCCGGGGGGCGTCGGCCGGGTGAAGTACGGCACGGGGACCAGCGCGGCCGTCACGTCCGGCCACACCGCGAGCCGCGCGAGGGCGGTCGCGCTGCCCCGGGTGTCGTTGCCGCCCGCGCCGATGATCAGGGTCGCGTCATGCTCGCGGCAGACCCGGGCGCACACGTCGATGACCGCGAGCTTCTCGGTTTCGTCGAGGGTGGCGGCCTCGGCGGTCGTTCCCAGCGCGACGATCCCGGTGGCGCCCGCAGCCAGGACATCGTGGGCGAGCCGCTCCAGGGCGTCCATCGCGATCCGGCCGTCAGCGGTCAACGGCGTGATCAGCGGTACATGAATCCCGCGGAGGACGGTGTTCAAGGTCATGGTCACCAGCGTGTCCCAGCTGCCTTGTGCGGGTCCAGTTCGCCTTTGTGGGTTCCAGCGTAAGCTGAGCCGATGCTCGACGTCCGTCGTCTGCGCCTGCTGCGCGAACTCGCCCTGCGTGGCACGATCGCCGCCGTCGCCCAGGCGCTGTCCTTCAGCCCCTCGGCGGTCTCCCAGCAACTGGCCGTCCTGGAACGTGAGGCGGGCGTGCCGCTGCTGGAACGGACCGGGCGACGGGTGCGCCTGACCCCCGCCGGGCAGACCCTGGCCCGTCACGCCGAGGCGATCCTGCAACGCCTGGAACAGGCCGCGGGCGATCTGGTCGACGCCCGCCACGGCCTGTCCGGCCCACTGCGCGTCGGCACCTTTCCGACAGCGGCGAGGGCGATCCTCCCGGCCGCTCTGACCGCCCTCGCCCGCGAGCACCCTGGCCTGGAGCCGATGGTCTCGGAGATCGATCCGGCCGACGTCGCCGACGCGCTGCGCGCCGGTGGCCTGGACCTCGCGCTGATCCACGACTACGACTTCGTCCCTCAGCCGGCCGAACCAGGCCTGGCCACCCAGCCGTTGTGCAGCGAATCGGTTTATCTGGCGTCGGCCGCTCCGATGGAAACCTCCGGTGGCCAGGTGATCATCGGCTGCGTGGACATGCCCTGGATCACGGCGATCCCGGGCACGGCCTGCCACGCGATGACCATCCGAGCCTGTCAGGCCGCTGGTTTCACCCCGCGCGTCCGGCATCACATCGACGAGTTCGCCACCGTGCTGGCCCTGGTCGCCGCCGGACAGGGAGTCGCGCTGATCCCGCAGCTCGGCGCGGTGAATCCGCCACCCGGTGTGGTGCTGACCCGGATGCCGATCCGCAGGCGGACCATGACCGCCCACCGCGCCGGAGCCGACGCGCACCCCGCCGTCGCCACCGTCACCGCCGCCATGCGCGCCGCCGTCCCCGCAGGGCTCGAAACCTGACAACGACCGCGGTGCCGTCGCGAGTTCGCCGCGACGACGAGGAACCTCCGTCGGCTCAAGGGGTGTCGGTCACTCCGGCCGCCACGACCCGGATGATCGCCCTGCCGGACGTCCTCAGGCCGGGCCCGCTCAGCGGGCCGGGACCGTCGCGCGCAGGAAGCTGATCAGCAGGTCCGTCACCTCGGCGGGCCGTTCCAGGTTGGGCAGGTGACCCGCCCAGGGCAGCTCGCGGTGACGGGCGTCGGCGAGCCGCTCCGGCAGCCGGGCGGCGATCTCCCGGAAGTCGGCCAGGTCGTGGCCGCCGAACAGGGCCAGACACGGGGCCTCGATCAGCGAAAGATCCACCTCCGCCTCGGCCGGCGCGTACTCCTCCTCCGCGGCCAGCTGCACGTCGAATGCGCGTCGCTGCATCCGGCGGACCCGCTCCCGAACCGCGTCGTCGGCCTCGGGGCCCAGCCAGGTCTCCACATTCAGGTCAACGGCCCCGGTGATGTCACCGGCCTCGATCAGCGCCTCCTCTCGTTCGGTGAAGGATCGCAGCACCTCCCCGGGCACGTGCCCGGGGAGAGCGGGGCAGAGCAGCACCAGGGCCGTGACGGCGTCCGGCCGGCGCGCGGCCACCTCCATGGCCACCTGCCCGCCGTAGGAGGCCCCCACCAGCGCCGCCCGCTCGATGCCGAGGCTCCCGAGCAGATCCACGACGTCCTCGGCGTCGCTGTACGGGCGGTCCGCCACCGGAGACTCGCCGAACCCACGGAAATCACAGCGGACCACCCGGTATCCGGCATCGAGCAGGGCCGGCCACTGTGGATCCCACATGCGCCGATCGCACACCCCGGAATGCAACAGCACCAGCGCGGGGCCGTCGCCGGCCACGTCATGGGAGAGCGTCATCCGGTAGACCTTAGGCGACCCCCCGTCCGGTGGCATGTCGATATCGCTCGGCCCGATCGATGACCTCCCACCCGCACCGGCTCGACGAGGTCCCGGCCGGAGTCAGGGACTCGTGAGGATGACGAGTCGCCGGGTCGCCCGGGTCATGGCGACGTAGCGATCGACCGCTCCCTCGATGCCCTCGCCGAACGCCTCCGGGTCGATGAGGACGACCAGGTCGAACTCGAGCCCCTTCGACAGCTCCGGGGTCAGCGACCGGACGCGGGACGTCGCCTGGAACGTGGGGTCGCCGATGACACAGGCGATCCCTTCGGCGTGCGTGGCGAGCCAGGTGTCGAGGATCGAGCCCAGATCCGAAGCGGATCCGTGTACGACGGGGACGTCGCCACCGCGGATGGAGGTGGGCACGTTGGCGTCGGGGAGCGCGGCCCGGATGACCGGCTCGGCCTCCGCCATGATCTCCCCCGGCGTCCGGTAGTTGACGCTCAGGGAGGCCAGGTCGATCCGGTCGAACCCGACCCGCTGGAGCCGTTCCCGCCACGACTCCGTGAACCCGTGTCTGGCCTGGGCGCGGTCCCCGACGATGGTGAAGCTCCGGGACGGGCAGCGGAGCAGCAGCATCTGCCACTCAGCGTCGGTCAGTTCCTGGGCCTCGTCCACGACGATGTGCGCGAACGGGCCGGCGAGCAGGTCCGGTTCGGTGCCGGACAGTGCGGCCTCGTCGACCAGGGCGTCCTTTATATCCTGTCCGTGCAACATCGTCACCGCCCCTTCACCGTCGTCATCGGCCTCGAGTAGAGCGTCGACGACCTTGGCCATCTGCTCGCGTTCGGCGGCGACGGAGGCCCTGTTCCGGCGCCTGCGCCGTGACGCCTCCGGGTCGCCGAGCCGCTGCCGTGCCGCGTCCAGGAGCGGCAGATCGGACACCGTCCAGGCCTGGGCGTCCGCGCGCCGCAGCCTCCGGACGTCGTCGGGGCCGAGCCAGGGGGCGCACAACCGCAGGTAGGCGGGTACCGACCACAGGTCTCCGACGAGGTCGGCCGCTTCGAGCAGCGGCCACGCGCGGTTGAAGGTCGTGAGCAGTTCCCTGTCCTGCAGCAGCGACTTGCGGAGCAGGTCGGGCGAGGCGTCGCTCTCGTCCTTGTCCACCAGGATCGTGAGCAGTTCCTCCCAGATCTGGTCGCGCGCCTCGTTGTGCGGGGTGCCGGGTTCCGCCGCCTCGAACGCCTCGGCCCAGTCGTCGGCGCTCAGCCGGATGTCGGACCAGTGGGTCGTGACCGTCATTCCCTTGGTGGGCGGGTTCTCGTAGAACCTGACGGCGGTCTCGATCGCCTTCACCAGGTTCGCGGACGATTTCAGGAGGGCCACGTCCGGGTCGGGCTCGATCGCCGCCGTGGCTCCCTCGGCGACGAGGTCGCGCAGGGTGCAGGTCCGCACGCCCTCCTCACCGAGGCTGGGGAGGACGTCGGCGACGTAGGCCAGGTAGGGCTGGTGCGGGCCGACGAACAGCACGCCGCCCCGGTGGTGGCCGAGGCGAGGGTCGGAGTAGAGGAGGTAAGCGGAGCGGTGCAGGGCGACGACGGTCTTGCCCGTGCCCGGACCGCCGTCGACGACGAGGGCGCCGCGAGATCCCGCGCGGATGATGGCGTCCTGGTCGGCCTGGATGGTGCTGAGCACGTCTCGCATCCGTGCCGACCGGTTGCCGCCCAGGCTGGCGATGAAGGCGGACTGGTCGTCGAGCGCGGCGTGCCCTTCGAACCCGTCCGAGGTGAACACCTCGTCCCAGTAGTCGCTGATCCGGCCGCGGGTCCAGCGATACCTGCGGCGGCTCGCCAGCCCCATCGGGTTGGCGTGGGTGGCTCCGAAGAACGGCTCGGCCGCGGGGGAGCGCCAGTCGAGCAGCAGCCGGCGGCCCTCGCTGTCGGTGAGGCCGAGCCGTCCGATGTACACGGGCTCGGGGTCGTCCGCGCCGACCATGTGTCCAAGGCACAGGTCCAGGCCGAAGCGGCGCAGCGCGCGCAGGCGAGCGGGCAGCCGGTGGATCTGCATGTCCCGGTCCATCGCCTGCCTGCCCAGGCCTCCGGGCGCCTTGCGCTCGGCGTCGAGGCGGCCGGACAGGTCGGCGATCGACCGCTCAAGACTCTGCGCGATGGCCGCGAAGTGCCGCTCGTCGCCGGCGATCAGCGCCGGGCCGGCCTTGGGGGAGAGGTGGGCGGGAAGGTCGAACGCGCTGGTGGTCAGGGGATTCACGTCAAGGGGGTCCACGTCATCGGCTCCGATCGGAGGAGGTGGACGAGGCGCTTTCCCGGCTCGGCGATCCCGCGTGGTCACGCGGGATCGGGCGGCCTTCCCTGCTGGTCGCGTCGAACGGCGGCGTCGCGGCCACCGCCGGCCCATCGGCGCGGATCGCGCCGGCCACGGCCCTCGCCCGTGCGCGGGTCCGGGGGGTCAGGGCCGCCTTGAGCGCGGCCGGCAGGGACTCGAAGCTCGGAGCTGGACCGTCGTGTGCCGCGCCGGCGCCCAGGCAGGCCGGCCGGTCGGCGAACCCCTCGTCCCGCGACGCGCGCACCCGCGCCTTCGCGCCGGGTTCCCGCAACCGCGCCGCGATTGCCACCGGCGGTTCGACGTCCCCTCGCGCCCCATACGTCGACAACAACACACGCACTTCGCGTCCCCCGTTTTTTCGTCCGTTCTGGCCTCGGCCGACGATTCTGGGGCATGACCAGGGTCTTGTGGCAAGCCCCCCGGTGCGCTATACGTTGAGAGTGGAAAGGAGTGAATACTCCCCTTTCCCCTAATCGTCCGCTGTGGACGAACCCCCTGGCGGCCCTCCGCGCGATGATTCGGACATGACGACTGCCGCGAGGTACGCCGAGTTCGCCGCGCGCGAGGCGCACGGCGTGTCGCCGACGTACGAGCGCTTGTCGCTCGCGGTCTCCCGCGACGACGAGGTGCTCGCCCTGCTCGGCACACTTCCACCGATCAAGCGGCAGCCGAACCTGCTGTTCGGCGTCGTACGGTTCCTCGGTGGCGCGGTCGAGGATCCGGCCGCGTTCCACGACTACACGGTGGCGAACTGGCCGGCGATCGAGGCGGAGATGCGCACCCGGGCCACGCAGACGAACGAGGCCGGGCGGTGTGCCGTACTGCTGCCGGTGCTCGCCGCGCTGCCACAGCCGCTCGCGCTGCTGGAGGTCGGCGCGTCCGCCGGGCTGTGCCTCTACCCCGACCGGTACGCCTACCGCTACGGCGAGCACGTGGTCGGCTCCGGCGAACCGGTCCTGGAGTGCGCGGCCATCGGAGTGGCGCCGCCGCCCGGCGTACCCGATGTGGTGTGGCGGGCCGGCCTGGATCTGAACCCGCTCGATGTGAGCGACTCCGCGGACCTCGCGTGGCTCGACGCCCTCATCTGGCCGGAGCACGCGCACCGCCGCGCCCGGCTGCGGGCCGCGGCGGCCGTCGCGGCGGCCGAGCCGCCGCTGCTCGTGCGCGGCGACCTGGTGGACGACCTGCCGGCGCTGGCCGCGCAGGCGCCGGCCGGCGCGACGCTGGTGGTTTTCCACACCTCGGTGATGTACCAGGTGCCCGCGCCGCGGCGGGAGGCGTTCACCGAGGTGGTACGCGGGCTGCCCGGGCACTGGATCGCGAACGAGAGCCCGGACGTCCTGCCCTACGACGCGCTGCCCTACGACGCGCTGCCCGAGCCGCCTGGCGGGGCGCCGCACGTCCTCGTGCTGGACGGGACGCCGCTCGCCTGGACCCGGTCGCACGGGCAGGCGATCATCTGGTTCGCGTGACCTTTCCGGACAGGTCGTGGAGGACCCTGTACGGCGGACACGCCAGGCCGTCCGAGGCGCCGGCGGCCGTGCGCGCCACCTACGTCGCCGAGGCGGAACCGGAAGTCGACACCCCTTGCGCCTGGGGCGTGACCAGGGCGTCGAGCGGGCCGGGGAACGCCTTGTCCATCTCGGCGCGGCGCGAGGCGCTCCAACGCCCCCGAGGAACGGCTCACCGGTTTCCCCCTTGAGGGCCCTTTGCTGGTCAAGGTGAATAACGGTACCTAAAAGATCATGCTCTTGATAGCCTGAGCTGCTATTTAGCAGGGGTACCGTTACCCAAATGACTCTTGACGCCCATTCATGTAACGCCTACGTTAACCGCATCGGGGAGTCGCTTAAAACGATTCAATTACCCAGAGGGGCATTATGAAGACCTCGCACCGCACGCTCGGAACGGCCGTCGCCGTTCTCGCGACGGCGGCTCTGGCCTCCTGCGGCTCAGGCTCCGCACCGGCCGCCGACGGCACCGTCACCCTGTCCTTCATGACGGGAAGCGACCAGGCGATCGTGGACACCTCCAAGGCGCTGGTCGACGCGTTCACGAAGGCCAACCCCACCATCAAGATCGACATGGAGCAGCAGCCGGGAGGGAGCGAGGGCGACAACGTCGTCAAGACCCGGCTGTCCACCGGCGAGATGACCGATGTCTTCTGGTACAACTCCGGTTCACTGCTGCAGGCGCTGAACCCGGCCCAGACCCTCGTCGACCTCACCGGAGACCCCGTCCTGGCAGGCGTCCAGGAGGACTACCTGCCGGTCGTGACGCAGCAGGCCAAGGTGTACGGCGTGCCGGCGACCACGCTCGCGGGTGGCGGCATCCTGTACAACCGCAAGGTCTACGACAGGCTCGGCCTGAAGGTGCCCACGACCTGGGCCGAGTTCACGGCCAACAACGAGAAGATCAAGGCGGACGGGATCACCCCGGTGATCACCACGTTCAAGGACACCTGGACCTCACAGATCTTCGTACTGGCCGACTACTACAACATCCAGGCGGCGGTGCCGAGCTTCGCCCAGGACTACACCGCGGGCACGGTGAAGTTCGCCGGCACACCGGCCGCGCTGGGCGGCTTCCAGCACCTCGCGGACGTGCACGCCAAGGGTTACGCCAACAAGGGCTTCGGCTCGGCCACCCTCGACCAGGGCCTGAAGATGCTGGTGGAGGGCAAGGGCGCCCACTACCCGATGCTCAGCACCCTGCTGCCGCCCCTGCTGGCCACCTACCCGCAGACAGCCACCGACGTCGGCTTCTTCGGCGTCCCCGGCGACGACCCCGCCAAGCACGGCGCGACGGTGTGGGAGCCCCCCGCGATCTACATCGCCAAGACCACCGAGCACCTGGACGCGGCCAAGAAGTTCCTGGCCTTCGTCGCCTCACCGGCCGGCGCCGACGCCGTGACCGCGGCCGTGCAACCGGCCGGCCCCTACCGCGTCAAGGGCGCCAAGCTTCCCGACGACGTCCTCCAGGTGGTCAAGGACCTGCAGACCTACATCGACAAGGGCGCCACCGCTCCGGCGCTGGAGTTCCTGTCGCCCATCAAGGGCCCCTCGCTGGAGCAGATCACCGTCGCCGTCGGCTCGGGGCTGACCCCGCCCGCCGAGGGTGCCGCCCAGTACGACAAGGACGTGGAGAAGCAGGCCAAGCAGCTGGGTCTCCCGGGGTGGTGACCACGCAGAACGCCGGGCCCCGCGAGGGGCCCGGCCCGGCCACCCGGCAACGGCACGCCCGCGCCGGCCGCGGGAGGCACCAGGCGGCCTACCCCCTGGCGCTGTACGTCCCGGCGGCCGTCGTGTACGTGGCGATCTTCCTCATCCCGACGGTGATGGCCTTCTACTTCGCGCTCACCCGGTGGACGCTGTTCGACAGCACCTTCATCGGACTGGACAACTTCCGGGACTTCCTGGCCGAGCAGAACCTGCGCGTCGGTTTTCAGAACACGCTCGTCTACGCGGTCGTCACCAGCGGCCTGAAGGTCGTGCTCGGGATGGCGCTCGGCGTGCTGCTCACCAGCAGGCTGCGGCTGCGCGGGTTCCTGCGCTCGGTCGTGTTCTTCCCGGTGCTGGTCTCCACGGTCGCCGTCGGCATCACCTTCAGCGCGCTGCTGCGGCCCGACACCGGCCTGGTCGACAGAGCCCTTGCAGTGGTCGGCGTCTCCGGGCCCGACTGGCTCGGCGACGCGACCACGGCGTTGCTGTCGGTCGCGCTGGTGGACGTCTGGAAGGGCGTCGGCCTGGCCACCGTCATCTACATCGCCGGCATCCTGTCCATCCCGCAGGAATACCACCAGGCGGTCGCCGTCGACGGCGGCAACGCCTGGCACCGCTTCCGGCACGTCACCCTGCCGCTGTCCTGGCCGGCCACTTACTCGGTGATCATCCTGTCGTTCATCGGGGGCTTGCGCTCGTTCGACCTGATCTGGACGATGACGCGCGGCGGACCCGGCTTCACCAGCGACGTCATCGCCTCGATCATCTACAAGCAGTACCAGGCGGGCTTCTTCGGCCTGTCCACCGCGGGCAACGTGCTGCTGTTCGTCGTCGTCACCGTCATCGTCGTCCCGCTCAACTACTACCTCGGCAAGAAACAGGTCGCCCTATGAGCCCTATGAGAGCGTTCAAAAGGGCGGGGGCCGAGGGCCTCGCCCTGGTCCTGGCGACAGTGATCTTCCTGGTGCCATTCTCGTTCATGCTGCTGACCGCGTTCAAGGACGACGTGCAGTCGGCCGACCTGGACTTCGCCTGGCCGACCAACTGGCCGATCGTGGCGAACCTCATCGAGGTCATCGAGGCGCGCGACTACGTGCTGCTGCGCGCCTACGTCAACAGCACGATCGTCACCGTCGCCTCGGTCGCGCTCATCGTGATCGCCGCCGCGATGGCGGCGTTCGTCCTGCAACGCCGCGCCGGAAAGGTCAGCGCGGTGGCCGGCTTCCTGGTGCTGTCCGGGCTCATCATCCCGCCGGCGATCGTGCCGACCATCTGGCTGCTGCAGGCGATCGGCCTGTTCAAGACGCTCCCCGGGCTGATCCTGGTGGAGGTCGCCTTCGGCCTGGCGTACGCCATGCTGCTGTTTCGCGCGTTCATCGCGGCCATTCCCCGGGAACTGGACCAGGCCGCCATGATCGACGGCTGCGGCGGCTTCACGCTCTTCTTCCGCGTGATCTTCCCCCTGCTCCGGCCGGTCACGATCACCGTGATCCTCACCCAGTCGGTGGCCATCTTCAACGACTTCGTCAACCCGCTGTACTTCCTGCCGGGCGACGACAACGCCACCGTGCAGGTCACCCTCTACAACTTCCAGAACCAGTACAGCACCCAGTGGAACCTGCTGTTCATGGACATCGTGCTCATCACGATCCCCCCGCTGTTGCTCTTCGTCTTCTTCAACCGCAAGATCGTCGCCGGCATGACCGCCGGCGCCCTCAAGGGATGACATGACCTTCCTGAACGTCGAACCGGTCACCTTCGAACATCACCGCATCCCTGTGGGCATCGGGGAACCCGCACCCAGGCTGTCCTGGATCATCCGTACCGACATTCCCGGCTGGTCGCAGCGCGCGTACGAGATCGAGACCAGCGACGGCACCGCCACCGGTCTCGTCGAGTCGGGAGAGTCGGTGCTCCTGCCGTGGCCGGGGGCGGCCCTGAGGTCTCGCGAACGGCGCGCCGCGCGGGTACGAGTCCACGGCCGCGACGGCTCGGCCGGAGACTGGAGCCCGTGGTCGTGGGCCGAGGCCGGACTGCTCGATCCGGCCGAGTGGCGGGCGGGCGCGGCGGCGCCACCCCGTGAGCTGCTGGGCGACCCTGACGGCCCGGCGCCGCTGCTCCGTCTCGGCTTCGCGCTGCGCGCGCCCGTCGCCTCGGCCCGCCTGTACGTCAGTGCCCACGGCCTGTACGACATCGAGATCAACAGCGCCCCCGTCGGCGACGACGTGCTGGCGCCCGGGTGGACCAGCTACCACCACCGTTTGCGCTACCGCACCCACGACGTGACCGAGCTGCTGGGCGAGGGCGGCAACGCCATCGGCGCGACGCTGGCCGACGGCTGGTTCCGGGGCAGGCTCGGCTTCGGCGGCGGCAGGTCCGCCCTCTACGGTGACCGCACCGCCCTGATCGCCCAGCTGGAGATCACCTACGACGACGGCGGCACCGACGTGGTGGTCACCGACGGAAACTGGCGCTGCGCGCCCGGCCCGGTCACCGCGGCCGGACTCTACGACGGCGAGTCCCACGACGCGCGCCTGCTGCCGGACGGGTGGTCGCGGCCGGGCTTCGACGACTCCGGATGGCTGAGCGCCGATGTTCTCGACCACGACCCGGCGCTGCTGGTCGCCCCGACCGGGCCGCCGGTGCGCCGGATCGAGACCCTCTCCCCGGTGGAGGTGCTCACCGGTCCCGACGGGGAGACCATCCTCGACTTCGGCCAGAACGTCGCCGGCCGGCTGCGCATCCGCGTCCAGGGCCCGGCCGGGCACACCGTCTCGCTGCGACACGCCGAGGTCCTCGACGGCGGCGCCCTGGCGCTGCGACCGCTGCGCGGCGCCGCCGCGCACGACCGCTACACCCTGCGCGGCGGCGGAACGGAGGAATGGGAGCCGCGCTTCACCGTCCACGGCTTCCGCTACGCCCAGGTCGACGACTGGCCGGGAGAACTGCGTCCCGGCGACGTCGTCGCGGTCGTCTGCCACACCGACATGCGCCGCACCGGCGACTTCACCTGTTCGGCCCCCCTGCTGAACCGCCTGCACGAGAACGTGGCGTGGAGCATGCGCGGCAACTTCGTGGACCTGCCCACCGACTGCCCGCAGCGCGACGAGCGCCTCGGCTGGACCGGCGACATCCAGGTCTTCGGCCCCAGCGCCGCCTTCCTGTACGACTGCGCCGGCCCGCTGACCTCCTGGCTGGCCGACCTGAGCGCCGAGCACGGCCAATACGGCACGGTCCCCGTCTTCGTGCCCTGGATCGCGCTCGAACCGTTCACCGAGGCACTGCCGACGGCCGCCTGGGGCGACGCGGCGGTCGTGGTGCCGTGGACGATCCACCGGCGTACCGGCGACCTCGGCCTGCTGCGCGCGCAGTATCCGAGCATGACCGCCTGGGTGGACCAGGTCGCGGAGCTGGCGGGGGAGAGGTTCCTGTGGGACACCGGACCCCAGCTCGGCGACTGGCTCGACCCCACCGCGCCCCCCGAGCGGCCCTTCGAGGCGCAGACCGATCCGGGCCTGGTCGCGACCGCCTACCTGGCACACTCCGCGCATCTGGTCGCCGAGACCGCCCACCTGCTGGGCGACGCCGGCGACGCCACCCGCTATCGGGAACTGGCCGGGCGGGTCAGGGCCGCCTTCGACACCGCGTACGCGACCCTCGAAGGCAAGGTGGCCGGCGACTCGCAGACCGCCTACGCCCTCGCCCTGCGGTTCGGGCTGCTCGACGGCGCGGAACGCCGCGCGCACGCCGGGGAACGCCTGACCGAGCTCGTCCGCTCAGGCGGCCATCGCATCGGCACGGGATTCGTCGGGACGCCGCTGATCTGCGACGCGCTCACCGACGCCGGAGCCGTGGACGACGCCTACCGGCTGCTGCTGCAGACCGAATGCCCCTCCTGGCTGTACGCGGTGACGATGGGCGCCACCACGATCTGGGAGCGGTGGGACAGCATGCTGGCCGACGGCTCCGTCAACGCGGGCGAGATGACCTCGTTCAACCACTACGCCCTGGGCGCGGTCGCCGACTGGATGCACCGCACCGTCGCCGGCCTGGCCCCGGCCGCCCCGGGCTACCGCCGGATCCTGGTGCGGCCCCGCCCCGGCGGGGGCCTCACCGGCGCCCGCGCCCACCACGACACCCCCTACGGGCGGGCCGAGGTGAGCTGGGAACGAACCGGCGACCGGCTCACGCTGGTGGTCGTCGTGCCCGCGAACACCACGGCCGCCGTCCACCTGCCCGCCGACCCCGGTCACGCCATCGAGATCGGCGCGGGGCGGCACGTCTTTCACGGCGCCTGCGAGGAGGCGGCGCGATGACCCGCCACCACGACCTCCCCCGCGACGGGCTCACCCCGCGATCCGCGGCGCGCGTGCCGGCCTCGACGCCGGCGGCCACCGGACGGGCCCGGGCCTCGCCGGGGACATCACCGATCTCGCACCCGTGACGGCCCCGCACATATCATCCACGGTGACAGGGACGGCATCGCGCCCGTCTCGCATACCCGCCTCGACCACCACGACGGCGCCGCGGAAGTGGACGTCCTTCCCGGAGCCGGCCACGGATGGGGCACCGTCTCGCATCGCGCCCGGCCGCGCCGGACCACCCCCACCCCCCGAGAGCACCTGGAGCCGGCCGACGATGATCATCGATGAGCTTGTGGCCAAGCTGGACCTGGAGACCAAGACCCGGATCCTGGCCGGCCAGGACACCTGGTCCCTGCCCGCCGTGCCGGAGATCGGGCTGTCCTCGCTGGTCGTCTCGGACGGTCCCATCGGCGTGCGCGGAACCGAGTGGCGGGGAGCGGACTCCTCCGTCGCGCTGCCGAGCCCCACGGCGATGGCCGCCACCTGGGACGTCCGCCTCGTTCGCCGGGCCGGGAACCTGCTGGCCGCCGAGGCGCGGCGCAAGGGCGTCCACGTCCTGCTCGCGCCCACCGTCAACCTGCACCGCAGCCCGCTCGGCGGGCGTCACTTCGAGTGCCTGTCCGAGGATCCGCTGCTCACCGGGGAGATCGGGGCCGCCTACGTCACCGGTGTCCAGGAGGGCGGCGTCGGCGTCACGGTCAAGCACTTCGTGGCCAACGACTCCGAGACCGACCGGATGAGCGTCAACGTCCTGGTCGGCGAGCGGGCGCTGCGCGAGCTCTATCTGGCCCCCTTCGAGCACATCGTCAAGAAGGCCACCCCGTACGGCGTCATGGCCGCCTACAACAGCGTCAACGGTCCGACGATGACCGAGCACGACGCGCTGCAGAACGGCGTGCTCCGTGGCGAGTGGGGCTTCGACGGCGTCATCGTCTCGGACTGGTTCGCCGCCCGGCACACCGCGCGGGCGGCGCTCGGCGGCCTCGACGTGGCGATGCCGGGCCCGCGCACGGTGTACGGCGACGCGCTGGCGGCGGCCGTGCGAAACGGGAAGGTGGCCGAGGCCGTCGTCGACGAGCACGTCCGGCGGGTGCTGACCCTGGCCGCCCGCGTGGGGGCGCTCGGCGAACCGGCCGTGAGGACCTTCGACGAGGTGGACGGCCGGGCGCTGGCCAGGGAGCTGGCGGCGCGCTCGGCGGTCCTGCTCCGCAACGACGGCGTCCTGCCGGTGCCGCCCGCGACGACGATCGCGCTGATCGGGGGCCTGGCCAGAGACGCGCGGGTCATGGGCGGCGGCAGCGCGCAGGTCTACCCCGAGCACGCCGTCTCCCCGCTGGAAGGACTGCTGGCGGCGGGCGCGCGGGTGACCTACGCGCGTGGCGCGGACCCGAGCGCCCGCTTCCAGCCGGCGAGGGACGGCTTCGCGCTGACCGCGATCGTCCGGGACGCCGGCGGCGACGTCCTCGCCGAGTTCCCCCTCCCGGACGGCGTGATCATGTGGATGGGGCAGCTGCCCGCCGGGCTGGACGCCGCCCGCGTCCACTCCGTGGAGATCACCGGGACGTTCACGGCGCCCGCCCCGGGCACTCACTCGTTCGGCGTGGAGGGTGCGGGAACCTATCGGCTCACCGTGGACGGCGCGACGCTCTTCGACGGCGACATCCCCCTGGCCGACACGTCCGACCCGGTCGGCGGCATCTTCCTGCCGCCGCAGCGCGAGCACGCCGTGGACCTGGTGGCCGGCCGGCGGGTCACCGTCAGCCTGCTGCACACCGCTCCGCCGCTCCTGGGCGGGGGAGTGTTTCCCGCGGTCGTCTTCGCCCTCGGCCACCGCGCCCCCGAGGCCGCCGGCGACCCCGAGGCCCTGCTGGCGCAGGCGGTGTCGGCCGCCACCGCGGCCGACGTGGCCGTCGTGGTGGTGGGCACCTCCAAGGAGGTGGAGAGCGAGAGCTTCGACCGCTCCTCCCTGCGCCTGCCCGGACGCCAGGACGAGCTCGTCGCCCGGGTGGCCGCGGCGAACCCGCGCACCGTGGTCGTCGTGAACGCCGGAGCGCCGGTCGAGATGCCGTGGCGTGATGAGGTGGCGGCGATCCTGCTGACGTGGTTCCCCGGCCAGGAGGGCGGCCACGCGCTGGCCGACGTGCTCCTCGGCCACGCCGAGCCCGGCGGACGCCTGCCCACGACGTGGCCGGTCGTTCTGGAGGACTGCCCGGTCGTGGACGTCACACCCGAGGCCGGCACGCTGCCGTACGAGGAGGGGATCTTCATCGGCTACCGGGGCTGGGAACGGTCGGTCCTCGCCCCGGCCTTCGCGTTCGGCTCGGGGCAGGGGTACACGAGCTGGGCCTACGAGGAGGCGCGGCGCGACGGTGACCGGGTGACGGTCCGGCTGCGCAACACCGGCGACCGGGCAGGGCGCGAGGTGGTCCAGGTCTACCTGCGTCCCGTGGCAGAGGACGCCGACCGGCCCAGACGCTGGCTGGCCGGCTTCGCGGTGGCCGAGGCGGCTCCCGGCGCGACGGCCGAGGCGGTGATCGAGATTCCCGGGCGGGCCTACGAGAGCTGGACCGACCAGGGCTGGCGCCGGATCCCCGGCGAGCACGCGATCGAGGTATCGCACTCCCTGGACGACGTCCGGCTCGTGATCGAGTAGATCCCGGCGTCAACGGGTGCGGGCCCCGGCCGGTCGGCCGGGGCCCGTTCGCCTATCTCCTGGCCGAGGTGAAGGTGAAGTCTCCCGAGGGGACGGTGTAGATCGCGTAACCCGCTTCGGCCCGTACGTGGGTGGCCCGGGCGGGAGCCTGCGCGCTCCAGCCGCCGGCGACGGGCAGCCGCACCTCGGCGGTGGTGTTCGAGGGAACGGTGACCTTCAGCTCGAACCGCCGATCGGACTTCGTCCACGAGCTGCGCGCCTCGCCGTGCGGCGTCCTGTAGCTTCCCTGGGCATAGCGGAGGTCACCCACGGGCTTGGGCTGGAAGACCAGCGCGCCGTAGGCCGTGCCGCCCTCGGCCATCCGGATTCCGGCGACGTCGGCGTGGAACCACTCCTCGATCTGGGCGAGGATCATGTGGTTCTTCGAGTCGCCTCTCGTCCACCGCTCGCCCATCGTGGTCATGCCGTTCGGGTTGGCCGGGGTGGACTCCATGAAGTACCCGTAGCCGGGCTGGTCGTTCTGCTGCAGGACCTCCCACAGGACGTCGTCGCGGTCACCCCGCGCCAAGGCCCTGATGATGGGGGCCAGCCCGATGGTGCCTCCGCTGAGGTGCGGGCCCTCACCGTTGGGGTGGAAGGCGCGGACGAGTTCGACGAGGGCGTCCAGGACGCCGGGCCGCCTTCCCTCGGGGACCAGATCGGCGTCGAGCGCCAGCGCCTGGGCCGTTTGCGTGGCGCCCTCGGTTCCGGCGTCGCCGCTGGCGGTGTAGCGTCCGAGCGTCTCGTTGAAGAAGGCGTCGTTGAAGGCCTGTTTGATGTCCGCGGCCAGTCGCCGGTAGGTCTGGGCGTCCGCCGCGTGGCCCGTGCGTTCGGCCATGACCGCCATTTTGCCGATCATGACGTAGTAGCCCCAGGTGCCGGTGATGCGACCCGACGTCTGGTCGGCGGCCACCCAGTCGGCCAGCGCAGCGTTGACGATGTGCGCGTCGGGACCGGTGCCGACCTTCTCCCGCCGGATGTAGTCGACGTACCTGACCATCTGGTCGTAGTACGTCGCCATCGTCTGGGTGTCCCCGTACAGCTCGTACAGGAACGACGGGATCAAGACGATCGCGTTGCCCCAGTTGATCTCGTCGCCGAAGCGGCCCGAGTAACCCCAGTCGTAGACCGGGGTCTTCAGCGCGACGTTGCCGGCCATGGGGGTGTCGGCGATCGACTGGCCCTCCACGAGATGGCGCATGGTGGTGCGCATGTAGGCGGCGAGTTCGAAGTCGCGGTGGATGGATCCCATCGGCATGGTGTAGTCGGCGGGGTAGGAGAGCTTCTCGCGTCCCGGGCAGTCGGTGAAGACGGACATGATGTTGCTCGCGAAGGAGTAGCGGGCCATCGTGTGGATGCGGTTGACGCGCTCGTTCGAGCTGCGGAACCCGCCCGCGATGGGGGTGTCGGCCTGCAGGCGCAGGCCGGTGAGGAGCTCGCGCGTGGGCGTGTATCCCGGCGGCAGGCCCGTCACCTGGACCCACTGCATGCCGAAGTAGGTGAAGCTCGGGTGCCAGGACTCGCCCTGACGCGCCCCGGAGGCCGTGTAGGTGGTGAAGAGGTCGGTTCCGCGAGAACCGCCGCCTCCCATGAGGGAGGCCTGGTCCACGGTCCCGTCGGGCCGCAGGGATTCTGCCAGGGCCAGCTTGACCGTCGTGCCGGCGGGGACCTGGCCCAGGCGCAGCTCCGGCCAGCCGACGAAGTTCTGGCCGAAGTCGAAGACCCAGGTGCCGGGGACCGGATTGGTGACGGACACCGGCGTCAGCTCCTCCTGGACGGTGATGGGCTCCGCCGTCCTGGACACCAGCTTGGTCGCGAGGTTGGGCGGCGGGGCGATGCCCGCGGCGGTCCAGCCCATCGCGGAGCCGTCCCGCCGCTTCGCGGCCGGGCTCAGGTCCGAGCGAGGCTCGTTCCAGCCGGGCTGCTCGCGCCGGGCGTCATAGTCGGATCCGGAGTACCAGGCATCGGTGACCAGCGGCCCCAGGGCGGTCCGCCACGACCGGTCGGTGACGATCACGTCGCTGCTGCCATCCGCGTAACCGATCTCCAGGCGGCCGATGAGGCGCGGTGTCACCGCCGCGCCGGCGGACGGGTCGCTGGCGGCGATGTTGTTGCCCGAGCCGGTGACCCGCGCCCCCGCGGCGTGGGCGCCGGAGAGGCCGGGGGTGAAGGTGATCCCGGTGCCGTCGGCCCCGGCCGTGCCGATCTCGGTGATCACGCGGGATTCGAGCCGTTCGCCGCCGTCTCCGGTGTCGATGTTGACGGTCCCGCCGACGTGGTACCCGGTGACGCCGTCCAGCTTGACGTTGGTCGTCCCGGCCGGGGCGCCGGCGGCCAGCGTCCCGCTGCCCTTCAGCTGGCTCTGCCACCAGGAGTAGGGCGCGTTCCGGCCCACCGCGGGGTTGGTGACGCTACGGCGCACGTAGGCGGGCCCGTTGCCGAGCTCCACGCCGATGGTGTTGTCGCCGTCGCGCACGGCGCGGGTGACGTCGTAGGTCCGGTACTCCGCGGAGAGCTGGTAGTTGGAGTTGCCCGGGGCCAGCACCTCGTCGGTCAGCTCCCTGCCGTTCACGGTGGCGTGGTGCAACCCGACACCGGAGAGGTAGAGGCGCGCGTCGGTGACCTTCTTGCCGCGCGGCACGCGGAACTGGCGGGCGAAGACGGGCAGGGGTTGTGTCTCGGCCCGCTCCGGGTGGTCGATCCATCGGGCGTCGCCCCAGTCGCTCTGCCGCAGTCCCATGGACCACGTGGCCGGTCGCGACCACTGCGACGGCCGCCGCTCGGCGTCCCACACCCGCACCCGCCAGGCGACCGTGCCGCGCGAGGCGAGGGCGCCGCCGAAGACCACGCTCTGCCGCGAGCCCGTGACCCGGCCCGTCGTCCAGAGCAGGGAACCCGCCTCCAGCTTCTTGGTGTTCTCGGCCGCCTGGACCTCATAGGCGGTCTGCCTGTCGCCCGGGCAGGGGATCTTCGCGGATTGACGGTGGCAGGGGTGAGACTTCGCCCGCGGAAGCTCGGCCATCCGCCAGCCGAGGGTGGGACGCGGATCGTCGAGGCCCAGGGGGGAGTCGTAGCGCCCGTCGACGCTCAGATCGGTGACCTCGACGGCGCCCGCCCGGTTGAGCGCGGTGGCGGCCAGGCCGGGAGTGGCCGACCACGCCGACCACGGCACCGCCAGGGCTGCTGCCATCACTGCGTGTATCCAACGCTTGCCGAACGACACGGGTTGCTCCTTTTCGGCCATGAGGGGGTGCTGGGAAGCGGGAGTCGAAAGACGGCGCTCCGGAACCGCGATCACGCGGGCCGGGCGCGCGACCGGTCGCGACGGGCCGGGAAGGCGTCTTCGGGGATCGGTGTCGTGGCGCCGGCCGCCCGCCGGGCCGTCGTGGCGATGATCGGGGGTGTCGGGCGTAGACGCGGTCGTGAGGACTTCACAACGCCGCTCCAGGGGGTTTTGAAACGTTTTAACACAACCTCGATGTCGTTAACGTAGGCGTTACCGGGCCGGGCGTCAAGGTCGATTCCGGCAACGATCCCCGACTCTCCATGCATGTCAGAGGAGGCGAAGGCAAAGGCAAAAGGGTAACGTTACCCATACGGGTATCGCGCTGACCTCGTACAATCGGGGGACACCTCCCGGAAGGAGTTCGATGGTCGCGCGCAATGGACGCCGCCGAGTGACGATCGCCGATGTGGCCAGCCACGCCCAGGTCTCCACCACGGCGGTCTCAAAGGTGATCCGCAACGCCGGCGGGGTCGGCCCGGCCGCGAAACACCGGATCCAGACCGCCATCGAGGAGCTGGGCTACCGGCCGCAGGCCACCGCCCGGGGGATGCGCGGGCGCACCTTCACGATCGGCATGGTGCTGCCGCACATCAGGAACCCGTTCTTCGCCGACATCCTCGACGGCCTCTGCGAGCAACTCGACGGCACCGGCTATCAGCCGATCATGGTTCAGGGCGGCGTCACCCGCAAAGCCGAGAGGCAGGCGGTCGACGCGCTGGTGGACCGGCAGGTGGACGGCATCATCATGGTCGCCCCCCTCGCCTCGAAGACGCGGATGGAGGAGGTGGCGCAGGAGACGCCGACCGTGGTGCTGGCGCGGCACGAGAGATCGACGGCCTACGACTCGGTCTTCGACGACGACGACACCGGCGCCGAAGCGGTCGTCAACCACCTGATCGAGCTCGGGCACCGCCGGATCGCCCACATCACCCACCAGGACAACAGCATCGCGCAGCCCGACGACCTGCTGCACATCATCAGGGCCGAGACCTACAAGCGCGTCATGCGCGAGCACGGCCTGGGCGACGAGATCGCCATCGCGACCGCCTTCTACCACGAGAAGGGCGGCTACGACGGGGCACGCGAGCTGCTGAGCCGCTCCCCGCGTCCAACGGCGATCTTCGCCGGCGCCGACCAGGCGGCGATCGGCGCACTGGCCGCGGTCCACGAGGCCGGCCTGTCGGTTCCCGGCGACGTCTCGATCGCCGGCTACGACAACACGCTCCTCGCGGCCCTGCCCAACATCGCGCTGACCAGCGTCGACCAGGACGGGGCCGTCATGGGGCGCACGGCGGGACGGCTGCTGCTGGAACGCGTCGAAGGACGCATGTCGGCGGTGCGCTTCTCCGTGACGCCGAGGCTGGTCACTCGCCGCTCGACGGCCCCGCCCCCCGGCGACCTCTGACGGTCCGGGCGTCGCGGGAGCCGCCGCGCACGCCCGGACCCCGGCCCTCGCCGCCGTCGACGTCGTCTGGTCCACCCGCTTCGAGGGAACCGGGCACTAGTCGAAGAACTGCCAGATGCTGAACCTTCGCACGTAGAGGGGGGTGGAGTCCCGGCCGAGCACCCGGATCCGCCTGATGCGGGTCTCCTGGTTCATCGTGACCTTCACGCACTTCAGGCAGGCCTTGTGGAATCCCGGCAGGGCGTAGTAGGAGATGGACGCGGCGCGGTGCCCCAGTCCCCGGTCGGAGAGTCCCAGCCCCACCTCCCGGTAGATGCGTCTCGACCCCTTCAGGTTGAACGCGGTGGAGCCGATGATCGCGTGATTCGATTTCGGAGGGCAGTGCACGAATATCCGGACATGGCTGGCCTGGCGGGGCCACAGGGGGAGGACACGGAGCGACGGGACCTTTTTCAACGCCGGGGGGATGGTGTTCCTGCCGCCCAGCGGAGGCAGCGAAACCGTGTGGTCGGTCCTGGTCGTGAGGGTCGCGGTCGCGGTTGCGGTCGCATTGGTGGTCGCGGTGGCGACGGGGGTGGGAGTCGCGGTGGCGACGGGAGCCGCAGTGGCGACGGGGGTGGGAGTCGCGGTCGCATTGGTGGTCGCGGTGGCGATGGGGGTGGGAGCGGGCGGGACGGTCGGCCGGGGCGGGGTGCTCGGGGCCGCCGTCAAAGTGGTGGCCACTGCGATGCGTATGACGAGACGCATACGTTCCTCCTGCCGGACGCCCGGGTCGCTGTACGGTCGTTACGTGACATGGGGGTCGGTGGAGGGAGACCTGCCTGGGACGACCTGGATGAGGGCATCGCGTGCGCATCCTGACCGGGTCGATCGTCTCGATTATGTCGGTTGTGGTGCACCGCGGAGGGAGCCACGCTGGTACGGGCCCGGTCGTGGCCACCCGCGGGTGCGGTCCCCGGCGCCGTGGCCGGTTGGGCCTGATTCGCCGTGACGGACATCGGGGATCAGGGCCTCCCCCTGAATGGTCGTCCACGATGGAGCGCGTGGGGGAGGGGAGACCGTGTTGACCGGCTTCCACCTGGGCGAACTCCTCGAACTCCCCGCCGGTGACCAGGAAATCGGGCAGATCAACGCCATCCCCGACCACGTCGGCACCTGCGGTCTCCACCGCGGGGCCATAACGATTCGTCGAGATGAGGTAGCGCTCGGCAACGTTGGGCCGATAAGTCCTTGGATGCCGATGGTGCCGGAGGGCTGCTCCGCAGTCCGATGTCGCCACCCGATGTTCAGGCGCGGTGCCGCGAGGTCAGGAGCAGCGGGTGGACCGACAGGGCGAGCAGCGGCCCACGCCGCCCCAGCCGGGTGGCCACGGTCTGTCGCCCGGACATGTCGCCGCGGCCCAGGACGGTGCGCGCGGCTGGGCGCGCCAGGCGGCCGCCCTGTCCGCGCAGGGGCTGGGATGGGCGACGCCGCGGGCGCTGCTGGCGGGTCTGTGCGCCGGTGCGCTGGCTCCGCTGGCCGTGGTCGCGCCGGGGCCGGCGGTGCTGCTGGCCGGGATGAGCGTGGTCGGGTCGGTCGGGGCGAACCTGCTGTCCGATGTCATCGGCGCCTCCCTGATCGCCGCCCGCGCCAGAACGCGAGACGGTGCGCAGGCCGCCGCCCAGCCTCCCGGCGGCCCGCCCGGCGCCGCCGGTGATACGGCTTTCGCCGCTGATCTGGCTGGACGCGTGGAGCAGGTGGAGCGGGAGCTGGCCGCCCGCTTGGAGGAGATCCTGCAAGCCGGTGGCGCTCGCGCCGAGACGCTGGCGGAGACGCTGGCCGTGGTGCTGAGCGAACTCCAGGCCACGCAGGTGGTGATCGGCGAAGCGATCGCCCACGGTGACGCCCTGCTGCTGGAGGAGATGGTGGCGGGGTTCGCCGAGCTCGGCCGGCAGACGGCGGTGCTGGCGCCGATGCTGGGGCGGCTGGACGCGGCGGCCGGCCGGCTTCAGCGGAGCCTGTACCGGCAGGACGCCGAGCACCGCTTCGACCGCACGCAGCGCCAACGGCAAGAAGCCCTGCTGGTGGCCATGCGCGAGCAGCTGAGCGAGAAGTTGAGCGCCCTGGAGCGCCGCCTCCCCGCCCTGCCGGGCCCGTCATCGGACACCGGGGCCGGCGACCCGGTGTGGACGGACGGCTGCCCGTATCAAGGGCTGGCGCCGTTCGGCCCGGCCCAGGCGGGCGTGTTCTACGGGCGGGGCCAGGCCACCGCCCGGCTGGCGGCGATGGTCACCGCCCACCTGGGCGGCGAGGGGCTGATCGTGGTGACCGGGGCGTCGGGGGCGGGCAAGTCCTCGCTGCTGCACGCCGGGCTGCTGCCCGCCCTGGCGGCCACGCCCCCGGACGATCCCGGTGGCGGGGCGTCCTGGCCGCAGGTGACCTTCACCCCGGGGGCGCGGCCGCTGCAGGAGCTGGCGGTGCAGCTGGCGGTGCGATGCGGCGCCGATCCCGACGCCGTGCTGGCGGAACTGCGCGACGATCCGGCCCGGGCCAGGACGCGGGCTCGGCAGATCCTGGCCGCCGAGGCGATCCGCCGCTACCAGCACGGCGCGACCGGTGCGGGCCCGAGACGGCTGGTCATGGTCGTCGACCAGTTCGAGGAGCTGTTCACCCTGGGCCCCGGCGACCAGGCCGAGGAGGCCGAGGCGTTCGTGACCGCGCTGGAGGCGGTCGCCACCGGGACGGGTCCGGTGGGCACCGGCGCGCGAGACGCGGGCCCGCGCGGTACCGGTCATCCGTGCAACGGTCGCTCCGGCGAGGAACCGGCCGCCGTGGTGGTGCTGGCGGTGCGTGGCGACTTCGTCGACCGGTGCGCCGCCCACCCGGCGCTGGCGCGGGCGCTGGAGGAGCGGGTGTTCGTGCTGAGCCCGATGAGCCGGCAGGAGTTACAGCGAGCGATCACCGGCCCGGCCGCGGCGGCCGGGCTGAGCGTGGAGGACGGCCTGGCCGAGCAGGTGGTGCGTGAACTGGCAGGCCACCCCCAAGTCCCGGGCGCGGGGCCAGGTGCCGGCGTGGTGGGGGCGTTGCCGTTGCTGTCGATGGCGATGGCGCGCACCTGGCACAACCGGGAAGGCGGGCGGCTGACCCGGCAGGGGTATGACCGCTCCGGTGGCGTCGCCTCCGCCGTCCAGGACGCCGCGGAAGACACCTACACCGCTTTCAGCCCCCGCCAGCGGGAGATCGCCAAACGCGTCATCGTGGCATTGACGCTCACCGCCGCCGACGGGCAGGTCACCCGGCGCCGCGCCCACTGGGGCGAGCTGGCCGCCCTGTGCGAGCCCGAGCCCCCCGAGCCGGCCCGCCAGGTCGTCGAGGCCTTCGCCGCGGCCCGGCTGATGGTCATCGGCCCTCCCGCTCCGGCCGGGGCGCCGGACACCACCATCGCGGATGCCGCCGGCGAGGCGCTCCCCGACGCTCCGGCGACGCTCTCGGCCTTGACCGCGGCCGGTACGGTCGAACTCGCCCACGACGTCCTGGTGACCGTATGGCCGCGCCTGCGCTCCTGGATGGCCGAGGACCAGGCCGACCGCGTCCTGCACGGGGAGATCCTGCAGGACGCCGCCGAATGGGACGACGCCGGCCGTGACACCTCCTTCCTCTACCGCGGGATCCGGCTGGAGGCCGCCCGCGGTGCCGTCGCGCGCTGGCACGCCGACCCCGGCCGCTACCTCGGCCTTACCGGTTCCGCGGACGCCTTCCTCGACGCCGGGGTCCGCGCCGCGACCCGCACCCGGCGCCGCTGGCAGGCCGTGTTCTCGATGCTGGCCGGGCTGCTGGTGGTCGCGATCATCACGGCGGTGGTCGCCGTGCGCTTCGGCCAGGACGCCGAGCGGCAACGAACCTTGGCAGAGGGGCAGCGCGCCGATCTCCTCTCCCGCCAGACGGCCGTCTACAGCCAGTCCCTCCCCGGGGATCCGGTGACCTCGGCGCGACTCGCCGCGGCGGCGTGGGCGATCTCCCGGACCGACGACGCGCGGGCGAGCATGGCCGACCTGCTCAGCCGGTCCGCACGCGCCGTCCTGACCGGTCACGACGGTGCGGTGCGCTCGGTGGCCTTCAGCCGGGACGGCTCGCGTCTGGCCTCGGCGGGGCAGGACGGGACGGTGCGTCTGTGGGACGTGGCCACTCACGATCAGGTCGGTGGCCCGCTGGTCGGCCACGACGGCCCGGTGCGCTCGGTGGCCTTCAGCCGGGACAGCTCGCGTCTGGCTTCGGGGGGAGAGGACGGGACGGTGCGTCTGTGGAACGTGGCCACTCATGAACAGGCCGGCGCTTCGCTGACCGGCCACGGCGATCTGGTGGCTTCGGTGGTGTTCAGTCCGGACGGCTCGCGTCTGGCCTCGGCGGGATACGACGGGACGGTGCGTCTGTGGGACGTGGCCACTCACGATCAGGTCGGTGGCCCGCTGACCGGCCACGACGGTCCGGTGTGGTCGCTGGCCTTCAACGCGGACGGATCGCGCCTGGCCTCGGGGGGAGACGACTCGACGGTGCGGATCTGGGACACGGCCGCCCGCAAGCAGTCCGGTGCGACCCTGCGAACCGGCAGTCGCGGCGCGGTGTGGTCGGTGGCCTTCAGCCGGGACGGCTCACGCCTGGCCTCGGGGAAAGCCGGGGGGGCGATACGGATCTGGGACGCGGTCACCCGTGAACAGTCCGGCGCGCCGCTGCCCGGCCACGACTCCTCGGTGTGGTCGCTGGTCTTCGGCGCGGACGGCTCGCGCCTGGTCTCGGCGCGAGATGACGGGACGATACGGATCTGGGACCTGGCCACCCGTAAACAGTCCGGCGGCCCGCTGCCCGGCCACGACGGTGATGTGTGGTCGGTGGCCTCCAGCGCGGACGGCTCGCGCCTGGCCTCGGCGGGAACCGACGGGACGATACGGATCTGGGACGTGGTCACCCATCAACAGTCCGGCCGCCCGCTGACCGGCTACGACGGCATGGTGGCCTCGCTGGCCTTCAGCGCGGACGGCTCGCGCCTGGCCTCGGCTGGACAGGACGGAAGGATACGGATCTGGGACGCGGCCACTCACGAACAGGTCGGCGTCCCGCTGACCGGTCATGACGGTGAGGTGAACTTGAACTCGGTGGCCTTCGGCGCGGACGGATCGCGTCTGGCCTCGGGGGGAACCGACGGGACGATACGGATCTGGGACCTCACCACCCGCAAGCAGGCCGGCGTCTCGCTGACCGGTCATGACGGCGCGGTGAACTCGGTGGCCTTCGGCGCGGACGGATCGCGTCTGGCCTCGGGGGGAGCCGACGGGACGATACGGATCTGGGACCCGGCCACCCGCAAGCAGATCGGTGCCTCGCTGACGGGTCATGACGGCGCGGTGAACTCGGTGGTCTTCGGCCGGGACGGTTCGCGCTTGGCCTCGGCGGGGCAGGACGGGACGGTACGGATCTGGGACCTCACCACCCGCAAGCAGGCCGGTGCCTCGTTGACCGGTCATGACGGTGAGGTGTGGTCGGTGGTTTTCGGCCGGGACGGTTCGCGTCTGGCCTCGGCGGGGCAGGACGGGACGGTGCGGATCTGGGACCTGGCCGCTCACAAACAGGCCGGTGCCTCGCTGACCGGCCACGACGGCGCGGCGAACTCGGTGGCCTTCAGCCCGGACGGCTCGCGCCTGGCCTCGGCGGGAGACGACGGGACGGTACGGATCTGGGACGCGACCACTCACAAGCAGACCGGTGCCTCGCTGAACGGCCACGATGTCGAGGTGTGGTCGGTGGCCTTCAGCCCGGACGGCTCACGCGTGGCCTCAGGCACCTACCGGACGGTGCGTTTGTGGGATGTGGGGTTGCCGCCCGATCTCCCGCGAGCGGTCTGTGGCGTCGCGCACCGAGGATTCACCCCTCAGGAATGGCAGCGGTACTTCCCCGGCGAGCTGTATCGACGAAGTTGCCCACCCGCCCGGTAGGAATGCGTGGTACCGCGTCATCCGGGGGACGGTGTCGTGGTCGCCGCCGACTGGAAGAAGCGCTCGCGTGCGCCTCTCGACCAGGGCGCGGCGCTGATCCGCGAGGCGCTCGCGCGATCGGGGGCGTCGTGTGCGGCCGATGGCGCGAGTCTTGCCGGCACCCCTTGATGCACTAACTCTATCTATATAGAGTTTTGTCATGACGCGTGAGAGACGTCCGTCGGCGCAGACCAGGAAGGTGCTGCTCGCCCTGGCCGAGGCCCCCGCCGTCTGGCGGTACGGCTACGAGTTGTGCCAGGTGCTCGGCCTCAAGGCCGGATCGATGTACCCGATCCTGATGCGCCTGGCGGATCGGGGTCTGCTGGAGACCACGTGGGAGAGCGAGGCCCCGCCCGGGCGGCCGCCGCGCCACCTCTACCGGTTGACCGGCCCCGGCCGGGTGCTCGCGGCCGAGCTCGCCGCCGAGCCCGGGCAGGGCGTCTTGGTGACGAGGTGGGCGTGATGACGAAGGTCTTCAACGTCGCGATGTTCCTGACGCCGATGGCCGTCGCGCTGTGGATGCTGTGGCGCAACCGGCCGGGGGCCGGGCTCGACGGGCCGGGGCGGCTGGTCGCCGTGGCCGCCGCCGTGCTGCCGGCCGAACGGCGCGACTGGGGCCGGGCGATGAGCGCCGAGCTGGCGCATATCGCCGAGCCGGGAGCACGTCGGCGCTTCGCGCTCGGCTGCGTGGCGGCCACGCTGTCCTCGCCGCACATCGCCCGCGGCCGGGTGCCGTTCGCCGTGGCGGCGGCCGCGGCCGGAGTGGCGGCCGGGTACGCCCTGCCGGGGTTGCGCGTCTTCGCGGTGACGTTCGCGGTTCTCGCCGGTGTGGTCGCCCTGGTGACCCGCCCGCCGGCGGGTGCGGGTGCGGGTGCGGTGGTCACGCTGGCAGGGGTCGTCGGGTGCGTCTGTCTCGCCGCGTACGCGCTGGCCGCCTACCGTATTCCGGCGGGCGAGATGACCGTCACGGCGTCGGTGCAGTTCGCGGTGGCCCTGGCGGTGAGCCTGTGGGCGGGGCTGCTGCCGCCCCCGAGCCGGCTCGTGGCGGGGGCCGCCCTGTCGCTGGCCGTGGTCTTCACGCTGGCCGTCCTCGGGTACGCCGACACCTCCAACGGCGGACTGCCGCTCTACGTCCTGCTCGCCCCCGCCGTGGTCTTCGCCGTCGCCGCGCTGGTCGCCGCGCGCGCCAGATCGTTCGGCGCGGGAGTGCGAGCCGCGCTCTCGGCCGTGGTGTACGGCGGGCTGCTGGTGTTCGCGATCGGACTGCCTCTGTCACTGCACCTGCACCGGTACGGCGACCTGGTCTTCGCGATCGACGAGGGCGTCAGGATCGGCGAGAACCTCACCAACGCCATCGTCGTCCTGGCCCTGCTCCCGCTGTGGAGCCTCCCGTTCGGTGTCTTCGGTGCCGCCACCGGCCGCCGCCTGCACCGGACGTGAGAGGCCGGCCCCACCGGACACACGCGAGTCCTGACACCACGCCATCACCGGCGAACCTCGCGGCAGGAGCGGTGCCCAGGTCAACCGGCAGGATCGGTGAGGTGGCGCCGGGCAACGCCGAGGGCCACGTCGGCGTCGACACCCAGTTCGCGGGCCGTGGCCGCGTAGGCGCGGGCGGCGTCGGCGAGGCGGGTGGTGCGTTCGGTCTCGGGGAGGTGGGGGATGTCGTGCACGACGGTGCCCCGGCCCGCCCGGCCGCGCAGGTAGCCCGCGGCCTCCAGCTCGCGGTAGGCGCGAGCGGCCGTCCCCGCCGCCCCGCTGACGGTCTGCAGCGAGCTCGCCCGGATCCCGTCGTCGGCCTCACCGAGGTCGGCGGCGCGCACAGGCCGGGGGCGCATGACGATGAACCGGCACGACAGCCACAGGACGGCCGTGGCCGGCACGATGCCCGCCAGGTCGAGGATCACCTGGGACGACGGCACATCGGCATGCCCTGCTTTGGGCCACGTCCGGTAGAGCCAGGTGTGAACGCCCAGCGCCGCGACGATGAGAACCGGGCCCCAGCGCGCTCCCAGGTCAGTCGGTCGCCGGGTCTACGCGTTGCCCGCGCGCTCGTCCGGGACGGACGGGTCCGCCGAGCCCGCACCCGCGGAGTGATCTGCCTCACACGCTGTCACAACGATCGTTCACGCGGTGTCTTGTGACCGAACCCCCGGAACGAAGGAGACCTCATGGCCGAGAACACCGATGTCGTCGTGATCGGCGGTGGATACGCCGGCGTCATGGCGGCCAATCGCCTGACCCGGCGCGACGACGTGACGGTGACCCTGATCAACCCGCGCCCGAGCTTCGTCGAGCGGATCCGCCTGCACCAGCTGGTGGGCGGGTCCGACGACGCGGTCGTCGACTACCGCGACGTCCTGGCCGAGGGCGTCGAGCTGGTCGTCGACACCGTGACACGGATCGACGCCTCCGGGCGCGGCGTGACGTTGGCGACCGGCGGCACGGTCGGCTACGACTACCTGATCTACGCGGTGGGAAGTGGCAGCGCCGACCCGCGCGTGCCCGGAGCGGCCGAGTTCGCCTACCCGATCGCCACCCTGGAGGAGGCGCGGCGGCTGCGGCCTGTCGTCGACGCCGCTCCCGCCACGGCCGCGGTGACGGTGGTCGGGGCGGGTCCGACCGGCATCGAGACCGCCGCCGAGCTGGCGGAGGCCGGCCGCGCCGTGACCCTGGTGTGCGGCGAGGTGCTCGGCCCGTACCTGCACCCCCGGGGGCGACGCTCGGTCGCCAGGCGGCTGGCCGAACTCGGGGTGACCGTGCTCGACGGCCCCGGCGCGACGGTGACGGCCGTGACCCGCGATGCCGTGCGGCTCGGCGACGGCCGCGAGCTGCCGAGCACGGTGACCATCTGGACCGCCGGCTTCGGCGTGCCGGACCTGGCCGCGAGCAGCGGGCTGAGCACCGACGCCCTGGGCCGTCTGCGCACGGACGAGACGTTGACCAGCGTGGACGACGTGCGCATCGTCGCGGCCGGCGATTCGGCGGCACCGTCGGACCTGCCGTTCCGGATGAGCTGCCAGGCCGCGGTTCAGCTGGGCCCGCACGCCGCCGACACGGTGCTCAGCCGGATCGCGGGCGAGCACCCCGCGCCTCTCGCCCTGGCGTTCGTCGCCCAGTGCATCAGCCTGGGGCGCCGGACCGGCATCTTCCAGCTCGCCCACAGGAACGACGTCGCGATGAGGTTCCACATCGGAGGCCGCCCTGGCGCGAAGCTCAAGGAGTTCATTTGCAGGAGCGTCCTCTGGCAGCTGGCGTACCAGGCACGCAGGCCCGGTTCGCTCGACTTCCCGGCCTGGGCCAAGGATGACAGGCGCCGGCAGCTGCTGCGGGCCGGGCGCGGCGAGGCGCCGGCCACCCGCTGAACGGGCAGCCCGGTCGGGCATTCGCGATCGGCCCGGGCGAAAGAGGACTTGTCGTGGATGCACACTTGAAGGCCGCCGGACACCGGGGCCGCGAAGGAGTGAGGGCGAGAGATGAGCGACCACGCCACCAGCGCGGCGACCGAGGCTTTTGTCGCCTACCGCAACCTGCTCTTCACCGTCGCGTACGAGATGCTCGGATCGGCGGCCGACGCCGAGGACGTCCTCCAGGAGACCTGGCTGCGGTGGGTCAAGGTCGACGCGGAGCAGGTTCGCGACCAGCGCGCCTACCTGGTGCGGATCACGACCCGGCAGTCGCTCAACCGGCTGCGTACGATGAGGCGCCGCAAGGAGGCGTATGTCGGCTCCTGGCTGCCCGAGCCGCTGCTCACCGCGCCGGACGTGGCCGAGGACGTCGAGCTCGCCGAGAGCGTGTCGATGGCGCTGATGCTCGTCCTGGAGACGCTGTCGCCGACCGAGCGCGCCGTCTTCGTGCTGCGCGAGGCCTTCGACGTCGGCTACGACGAGATCGCGGCCGCCGTCGGCAAGAGCCTCGCGGCCGTCCGCCAGATCGCGCACCGCGCCCGACGGCACGTCGATGCCCGCCGACCGCGCGAGGTGGTCTCCCCGAGCGAGACCCGAGCGGTTCTGGAGTCGTGCCGGCGCGCGCTCGAAGCCGGGGACCCGCAGGGCCTCCTTGACGTGCTCGCCCCTCGGGTCGTCCTCATAGGCGACGGCGGCGGTGTCAAGCATGCCGCGCTACGGCCGGTCATCGGCGCCGAGAAGGTGGTCCGCATGGTCATCGGTGGTCTCGGCAGGGCCGAAGGCACGTTCACCATCGCTCCCACCGTGGTCAACGGTAACCCGGCGCTCGTCGTACACCTCGACGGCGAGATCGACGGCGTCATGGCGGTCCGCGTCGAGGACGCCCGCATCACCGGCCTCTACTACGTCCGCAACCCGGAGAAGCTGACCCGCGTCGAATCCGAGACCCCGCTCACCCTGCGATGAATGCCGGCGGTGAAACACCCGGCCGGCCCTCTTGCTACTGGCGGCCCTCGTCGTCGGTCCGGGCAGCCCCGTGAGCGCCTCCGCCACCAGCGGTCCGGGCAGTCCTGCGAGCACGCCGGGCAGAACATCGCCCTGACCTACACCAAGGATCAGACGCCCTGGCTGGAGTTCACCAACACCCCGGGCCCCAGCAACACCGTCGCCCAGGCCACCAGTCCGCCAAAGATCAGCCGGTGCCCTCGGCGGAGTGATCCTGATGGGGGTTCGGCGGTACAATCCCGTTACAGCACGCTTCCTGCAGGTCCATCCCGCCGTGCGAGGATCGGCCAATGCCTACGAATACTGTTTCGCAGACCCAATCAACTGCTCCGACATCAACGGCATGTTCGGCGTCTATCTTGACTGGAAAAAGAACACATTCACTTTTGTCTTCTCTCCCGCAGAGACGAAATTCATCAAAGAGCTTGGATTGCCGGCTGCCGTCAACGTGATAGTCGGCGGCGCCGCCGCCTTGTGCGGTGATTTCAAGGAAACAAGATCCAAGATCGCCTGTGGGGCAGTAGCGGCCGGCATAACGTCAGTTGTAGCAGGGATTGTCAACCTACATTACCGGGAAGGCAAAATACTGATCGTTCAGTGGAGACCCGGAGGGGTCTTCGGAACAGGGGTATGGAGCCACCGGTGGCAGGATCCCCCGAAGGGGAAGATAACTCACCCCGAAGCTATTTATGTCGGACACCTGAAGGGCGGGCCGGTCGGCTCTCGACTAGTTGGTGCCGGCGGCGGTTCAAAATAGATTTAAAGAAGCGACGATCCTGACAGGTTGACCTGTTCCCGCCGTCGGTGAATCGTGACGCCGACGGCAGAAATTCAGTCCTTCCTGCAAATTGGCCGGAGGCGTTGTGGGCGGCGAGTCTAGGTCTAGATATTTGAGGAAAATGTTTTGGCTGGGAATTTTCCAGCTGTTCGTGATGGGTGTTGTTTATGCAGTATTCATATTTATTTCGAATGGCCGACTCAAGTGGGGGGATTTACTCTACCCGGTTCCAGTCTATGCGATTTCCTATATTTTTGTGGTCACAATTATCGCCATAACGCAATATCGAAAATGATGTATATGAGATAAGAGTTTCTTTTAATTGGTGGCCGCACGATGTGGGGCGGCAGGTTAGAACCCAGTAGCTCGGTCGTGCTCGACTCGAATTCGGGCTGGCCGTGGGATCCACATGGTTGTCCTCGACACCCGGCCACCCTCCGGCGCGGCCGGCCGACGGGGCGCTCGTCTCGGCCACGACGTTGGCGACGTTCCGAGGAATTCGTCCCATGACGGCCGGCCGGCCGAAGAAGGCCTCGAACGCGTCCGGGTGTCCTCCACGAGGTGGAGGACACCCGGCGGGAGCGTGGGTCAGGAGGCGAGAACCCGTAGCTCCGAGAGCTGGCCGGCAGGCCATGCGGTGTTGGCGGTGAACACCAGCCGGACGTACCGTACGGCGGCGATGTTGAAGCTCGTCGCCACGGCGTTCCCCGAGGCCGGGTTGAAGGTGTACGCCCGCGATCCGACGATCGGCTTGTAGGTGACGCCGTCCGTGCTGCCCTCGATGGACAGCGTCTGGGTGCGGGCACCCCACGACGGCGGCAGCGCCATCTCCACCTGATGGATCCGGCAGGTCGCGCCGAGATCCACGGTCAAGGACTGCGGGAAGGCGTTGTTGGCGCTCTCCCAGTAGGTGGAGAGGTTGGCGTCCACCGTGTTCGCCGTGCCGTATCCGGGCTGTGCGCTTCCCTGGACCGGCCGGCCGAGGGCCGCGTTCTTACCGGCCGCCGAGAACGCCTGCACCTCGGCGATCTTGATGGTCGGCGACCAGGGGCCGCTCGGGAAGCTCAGCGACAGGCAGCACCCGTAGACCGGCGGGAAGGTGATCGTGACCTTGTTGCCGGTGGCCGGGTTGAAGCTGTAGGTCTGCGGCGGGCTCACCGTGACGTTGTCCACCGTGCCCTCGTAGGCCGCCTGGACCGACATCGTCAGCGTCCGGGCCGGCTCGCCGGCCGGGAGCTGCACCACCACCTTGTCCGTCGTGCGGCGGCCGCCGTCGAAGGCATAGTTGATCGACACCGAACTCACGGTCGCCGGCACCTCCCAGTAGGTGGCCGGGTCGCGGTCGACCGAGTAGAAGCCCCAGTGCCCGTCGGTGCCGGGCAGGGACCTGTTGTAGCCCATCAGCAGCGGCAGTTCGGTTCCGGGCGCGATGACGCCCGACATGGCCCGTGTCACGGCGGCGTAGGCGTCCAGCTTGCCGTGCCCCCAGACCTCGTTGGTCGTCCCGGCGGAGGCGCAGGAGGTGTCGGGCCTCGGTACGGCGCTGGAGTCCAGGATTCCCCGGGTCGCGTCGATGTTGCCGCGCAGTGACGGCACCGCCGCCCAGATCAGGGCCACCGTCGCCGCCGTGTGCGGGGAGGCCATGGAGGTTCCGCTGTAGCCCGCGTAGCCCCCGGGCACCGAGGAACGCACGTTCACCCCGGGGGCGGCGATGTCCGGCTTGATGTAGGAGGCGCCGTCACCCCGGCTGGAGAACGGCGCGATCACGTCGTTCACGTCGAAGGCCGCCGAGCTGTAGGCCTGGATGAGCCCGCCGGGGTAGCCCGCCGTCCCGCAGGCCGGTCCGTCGTTGCCGATGGAGAAGGCGGGAAAGATGCCCGCCTGCACCCAGGACGACAGGACGTCGGCGTACCACTCCGAATAGCCCGGGCCGCCCCACGAGTTGTTCACCACGTCGGGGGCCAGGTCGGGCCGGGGGTTCTGCCCGGCGAGGTCGGTGGGGGCCAGCATCCACTGACCGGCCGCCAGCAGGTCGGCCGCCGAGCAGGTCGTGCCCTCACATCCCTTGGCCGCGATCCACTTCACCCCGGGAGCGACACCGATCTTGTTCGTGTCGCCGTCGTCTCCGGCCATCGTCCCCATCGTGTGCGTGCCGTGCCCGTCAGTGTCGCACGGCGCCGCCGTGGGGCACCCTCCCGTCGGGTTGAACCAGGCGTAGTCGTGGTTCACGCTGCCGCCGGAGTTTCCCCGGTACTGGGCGAGCAGGGCGGGGTGGTCCCACTGGACGCCGCTGTCGATGTTGGCGACCACGATGCCCTGGCCGCGATTGGAGAACTCGTCCCACACGTGGTCGGCGCCGATCTTGTTGACGTTCCACTCGACACCGGCCGCCGTGGCCTGCGCCCGTGGGGCCACGACGGGTTTCGGGAGGAAGGCCGGGACGTCCGCCTCGATCTTCGCCACCTCGGGCAACGCGGCAAGCCGCTCCAGCAGCGCGCTGCCACCGGTCACCCTGACCGTGTTGGAGATCCAGAACGACGTGAAGTCGGCGCGGGCGGCGCGCAGGGTGGTGATGACCCGTTTCTGGGAGGAGCCGGCCACGTCCTTGCGGATGCGGATCACCTCCGTGGCCCGCCCCGCGCGGGTCTTCTTCCCCGCTACGGTCCCGAGGTCCGCTCGCTTGGCGAGGCGCACCCAGAAGGTGCCGACGCGGCCGTCGGCCACGCTGTTCCGGACCGCTGCCGGGATTTTGGGCGGCGGGGTGGGCTCGGCCGCCACGGGTGTGTTCGCCGGGCCGCCCGCGTGGGCGGCGTTGGAGGAGAAGACGAGGAGCATGGCGACGGTAGCCGCCACCAGGGCATGCAGAAGCCGCATGAATCGCGACAAAGGAGAGGTCCTTTCCTAGGGGGACGTCCGGCGGCATCTCAGAACAAGCCGCAGGGACGGTGAAAGCTCCGTACGGCTCACGCGGTGCCGTACGGAACATCCGGGTAGCGCCTCAGCCCGGACAGACCCGGAATCCGGGGGATTACGTCCCACACCTTAACGATCTAGCTCCCCGATCGCGACCCCATTTATCCCTTTATTCCGTTTTATCATATGAATTCTGCGTAAATTTGTTTGTTTCTTGCAATGAGAAGTTAGGTAGGGCATCGGCCGACTACGGAGTTCTCGTGGACGAGCGGCGGCGCCGTGCGCCCGACGACGACCGTCGAAGCCGTCGCCGCCCTTGCGGCACGAGGCCCGGTCCCGATGCCGCTCTCTCCGGCACGCGCGTTTCAACGCTCCGCCGATCACGGACGGCGGCCACGCGGAGAGGGTGCCCGGCCCAGACGGGCCGGGCACCCGGCGTTCCGAACGCTCAGGCGGCCCTGATGGCGAACCGCTGGCAGATGTTGTCCAGCCAGGCCCACTGTGCGATCTCGGCCCCGGCGGCCAGCCCGCAGGAGGCCAGGTCCAGGACCTTGCCGCTGTGCCGGGCCACGAACCGGACCGAGCCGTCGGTGAGCACCTCCAGTCGCCACTGGGAGTTGTTGCCGGAGCAGGCTCCCTGCACCACGTCGGCACCGTCGGCGGTGGACGCGGCGTTCACGATCAGGCAGCTGGCGCCGCTGTGGGTGGGATGGATCCGGTAGTAGCCGTTGTCGGTGTGGGCGAAGGTCCATTTCTGGCAGGCGGTGTTGAGCCAGGGCCACTGCCGGACGTTCGCGCCGTTGCCGGTCGAGCAGTCCGCGACGTCGAGCACCTTGCCGCTCTGCACGCTGGTGACGGCGACGTTCCCGACCGGTTGCAGCCGCCACTGCTGGCAGGCGTTGTTCAGCCAGGCCCACTGCCGGACGTCGGTGCCGTCGGCGGTGCCGCAGTCGGCCACCTCGAGGGCCTTGTCGCTCTGCTTGTTGACCAGGCGGTGGTGGCCGTCGGCGGTGGAGTCCAGCACCCACTGGGCGGCCGTACCGGAGCAGGAGTGCTGGGCGACGTTGGCCCCGTCGGCGGTGGAACCGCCGGTGGTGGCCAGGCACAGGCCGCTGTTGCGGTTGACGAGCGTGTACGCGGCCCCCCTCACCGCCGTGGTGATCGGGCCGAGCTCGCCGGAGGGCACCGGCAGGTCGGTACCGGTGGAGGCCGGAGCGCCGAAGTTCGGGGTGCCGTCGGAGTTCCAGGTGAACTTCTGCGCCCTGGTGGACCGGGTGCTTCCGCAGCCGTCGCCGGGGGAGGCGTTGCCGTGGTAGACGATCCAGCTCTCGGTGCCGTCAGGGGAGGTGAAGAAGCCGTTGTGGCCGGGACCGTACACGCCGTTGCCGCGCTGGAAGACCGGATTGGGAGCCTTGGTCCACGACGAGGCGCTGAGCGGGTCGCTCCCGGTCAGCGTCAGCATGCCGAGCTTGTAGTCCGGCGTGTTGCAGGAGCTGGCCGAGTACACGATGAAGGTCCTGCCGTTGCGCTGCAGCACCTCAGGTCCCTCGTTGGTGCGCCCGCCCACGGTCTCCCAGGAGTGGGTGGGCCTGGAGATGAGGACCTTGGAACCGGTGATCGTCCAGGGGTTGGTCATCCGGGCGATCCACAGGCTTTGGTCGGCCCCCTGCCACTCCGACCACAGCAGGTAGAGCCGGCCGTTCAGCTGCAGGTAGGAGCCGTCGATGTTCCAGGTGGTCGGCATCGGCGAGCCCTTGAGGGTGTAGGGCCCCATCGGGTCGTCACCGGCGCTCTCCAGCACGGTGAGGTGCTGGCGGTCGAGGGTTCCATTCGCCCCGGAGGTGTACATCATGTACCAGCGGGTGCCGCTGGGGCCGTTGAGCCGATGGAACTCGAAGGCCCAGAAGTTGCAGCAGCTGTCGGCGGCGGTCTCCGACCAGACGTGTTGCGGGGTGGCGGTGCGCAGACCGGCCAGGGTCGGTGACTTGCGCATCACCAGCTGGGAGTTCCGCGTGGTGGTGGCCAGGTAGTAGTTGCCCGCGTGGTATTGCAGCCACGGGTCGGCGCCGTTGGCCAGCAGCGGGTTGCGGAAGGTCGTCTCGCCCACGGCCTGGGCGGGCGCCGTGATCCCGGCCAGGCAGCCGAGGCTGATGAGAAGCGCGCAGATCGCGCCGATGATGCCCTTTCTTCGGGACATGAGGGGTGCTCCTGAGGGAGGAGGATGGGACAGGGTTCCGAGGGATCCGCGTCAGCGATGCGGAAGCGGGCTCACCGGACTCACCGGACTCACCGGACTCACTGGTTCACCGAGCCCATGCGGCCGCGTTCGGTCCAGGACACGTCGCGGCGGCCACGGCCGCCGGACGGAGCAGGCGCACTGAGCAGGCGGGCGGGGGCGGACGCGGCCCCCGGTGAGCCGGGGCGGCGCGGGAATCCGCCGATCCGCCCGCGACCTGTGCGACCCGAGGGGTGACCATGGCGCCGGCCGTCACGCCGGGGGTGATGCCCACCATGTTCGCGTCTCCCCAGGGATGTTAACGTTAACAAACAAGGGCGTGGGTCACTGGGGTTACAAAGGGCTTTCGTGGGGTTTCCGGCAAGTGTTAACGCAAACATTTTCCGGCGTCAAGAGGTGGCGATCTCCCGGGGGGCCGGCAGGGGTCAACAAGGCGCCCACCTCGCGAGGTGCCCCGCCGGGACCCCTTCGGCTCCGGGGCCGTCATGTACGTTTCATCGCGCGGAGATCCGGTCGTGGTCGCCGAGGGGCTGCGCAGGTCCTTCAGCGGCACCCACGCGTCGTGAGGTCTGGGCCTGAGCGTCCCGAGAGGAACCGGGGCCCAGTGGGGCGGGGAGACGATCGTGGTGCGCATCCTGGCGACCCTGTCCGATCCCGACGCCGGGCACGCCCGGCGAGCTGGAGGCCACGATCGGGGATCGCCTCGACGCCGTTCCCGAAGACCCCGATGACGCCCGTGCGTCGGTCCGCTCCTGTTCGGCGGTGCGTTTCGACGCCCTCTCCGTGCCGGGCGCCGCCTCGCGGTCTCCCGCCGGGTACGCCGGTGCGCGGGAGCCGGCCGACGTGCGAGCGACAGGGGCTTACCGCAGGAGGCGGAAGAAGGCCCGGATGTCTTCGACGAGCAGGTCGGGTGCCTCCATCGCGGCGAAGTGGCCGCCGCGCTCGAACTCCGACCAGTGCACGACATCGTGCTCGCGCTCGGCGATCCGCCGGACTCCGGCGTCGCCGGGGAAGACGGCGACGCCGTGCGGCAGCGCCGAGTACTCGGCCACCGCCCCCCAGCCCTTCTGGCCTTCCTTGTAGAGGCGTGCGGCCGAGGCGGCGGTCCCGGTGAACCAGTAGATGCTCACGTCGGTGAGCATCTGGTCGACGTCCACCGCGTCCTCGGGCAGCTCGCGGGCCGGGTCGGTCCACTCCTTGAACTTCTCCACGATCCACGCCAGCTGAGCCGCGGGCGAGTCGTGCAGCCCGAACGCGAGGGTCTGCGGCCGGGTCGCCTGGATGATCGCGTAGCCGGCCCGGTCCTGGTCCTGGTACTGGCCGAGGCGGGCGAGTTCCGCGTGGGTGAGCCCCTCGAACTCGGCCGGGTCGCCGGTCGGGAACCCGAGCGCGCCGTTGACGTGCACGCCGGCGACATTCCGCGGCGCGGCGCGGCCGAGCATCGGCGAGATGACCGAGCCGCTGTCGCCGCCCTGCGCGCCGTATCGCCGGTAGCCGAGCCGGTCCATCAGCTCCGCCCACGCCAGCGCGATCCGTTGCAGGTCCCAGCCGGTCTCGGTGGTGGGACCGGAGAAGCCGAACCCGGGAATTGACGGGGCGACGACATGGAACGCGTCGGACCGGTCGCCGCCGTGCGCCACCGGGTCGGTGAGCGGGCCGATGACCTTCAGGAACTCGGCGACCGAGCCCGGCCAGCCGTGCGTGATGATCAGCGGCAGCGCGTCGGGTTCGGGCGAGCGGACGTGCAGGAAATGGATGTTCTGCCCGTCGATCCGGGTCGTGAACTGCGGAAAGGTGTTCAGCCGCGCCTCGGCGGCACGCCAGTCGAAACCGGTGCGCCAATACTCGGCCAGTTTCTTCGCGTAGCCGACGGGAACCCCGTAGGACCAGCCCACACCGGGCAGCTCGTCCGGCCAGCGGGTCGCTGCCAGCCGGTCGCGCAGGTCGTCCAGCTGCGCCTGCGGGATGTCTACCTGGAACGGGTGAATTCGCGTGTCGTCGTTCATGTCTGTAAAGGTAGGTGTGGGTTAGGACGGTTCCGGTCCTAGGATCGGCGTCATGCTGGAGACGTCGGCGCGGTTGCTGCGATTGCTGTCGCTACTGCAGACCCCCAGGGACTGGCCGGGCGCCGAGCTGGCCGAACGGCTCGGTGTCTCGTCCCGCACGATCCGCCGCGACATCGACCGGCTACGCGAACTCGGGTACGTCGTGCACGCCACCGCGGGCACAGCCGGCTACCGGCTCGGCGCCGGCGCCGGACTGCCGCCGCTGCTGCTCGACGACGACGAAGCGGTCGCGGTCGCCATCGGGCTCGGCACCGCGGCCGTCTCCAGCGTGGCGGGCATCCAGGAGACCTCGGTCCGCGCTCTCGCCAAGCTTGAGCAGGTCCTCCCGTCCCGGCTCCGGCAACGTGTCGGCGACCTGCGGTCGGTCACGGTCCCGCTGGTGGTCCCGGCCGCGGGCGTGGACCCGGCCGTGCTCACCGCGATCGCCGCGGCCGTCCGCGGCAGGGAAAGCCTGCGGTTCGACTACCGCTCCCACGACGGCACCGGGGATCGCCGCACCGCCGAGCCGTACCGGCTGGTGAACTCGGGCCGTCGTTGGTACCTGCTGGCGTGGGACACCGGCCGGGACGACTGGCGTACGTTCCGCGTCGACCGGCTGCGCCTGCGCACCCCGAACGGGCCACGCTTCACACCCCGCGAGCCGCCCGGCGCCGACCTCGTCCTCTACGTCTCGGAGCGGATCTCCGTCGACCCCTACCGTTACCGCGGCCGGTTCACGGTGCACGCCCCGGCCGATGTCGTCGCCGCCCGGATGCCGCCGACGATGGCGGTGGTCGAACCGGCCGGCGACGGCGCATGCGTCCTCAGCACCGGCTCGAACTCCCTCGACGAGCTGGCCATGTGGGTCGCGCAGCTCGGCGTCCCGTTCACGGTGCACGAACCGCCCGAACTCATCCGGCACATCCGCACGCTCGGCGCCCGTCTCGTCGACGCGGCCCGGCATCACACGCCCACCTGACAAGCCCGCGCCCGGCGACGGGCCGCGGGTCCCGCCCGTTCGAGCCACGACCGCCCGTTCGAGCCACGACCGCCCGTTCGAGCCACGATCGCGCGCTCAGCTGGCGGCGGCGCGCTCAGCCGGCGGCGGCGCCGAACCACTTGGGCAGCCGGCCGAGCAGCTCCTGCTGGTCTTCACCGACCCACGCCACATGGCCGTCCGGACGCAGCAGTACCGCGGGCACGTCCAGTTCCTCGCTGACGTCGACGACGTGGTCGACCCGCTCCGCCCAGCCCGCCACCGAGAGACGGCCGGTCTGGTCGAGCAGCAGCCCGCGGCCGCCGCGCATCAGCTCGTAGAGGCGACCGTGCTTCAGCTCCACGTCCCGCATCCGCCGGCCGAGCAGGTCATGCCCCTCGCCGAAGTCGTAGCGCACCCCGATCGCGGTGATCTTCTCGATCAGGTAGCGGTTCACCTCCTCGAAGTCCATCAGTTCCGACATCAGCCTGCGCACCGATCGGGGGCCCGGCTCCAGGGACATCAGCTCCATCTGCGCGCGGGTGTTGTTCAGCACGTCGGCCGCCACCGGATGCCGTTCGGCGTGGTAGCTGTCCAGCAGCCCCTCCGGAGCCCAGCCGCCGACCTCGGCGGCCAGTTTCCAGCCGAGGTTGAACGCGTCCTGGATGCCGAGGTTGAGCCCCTGCCCGCCGGTCGGCGGGTGGATGTGCGCCGCGTCGCCGGCCAGCAGCACCCGGCCGGTCCTGTAGCGCTCGGCCTGCCGGGTGGCGTCGCCGAAGCGGGACAGCCAGCGCGGTGAGTGCACGCCGAAGTCGGTGCCCGCGAAGGCCCGTAGCCGCTGCCTGAACTCCTCGAGGGCCGGCGGGACCGAGCGGTCCTCGGCCACCCCCTCGGCGGGCACGATGACGCGGTACGCCCCGTCCCCGAGGGGGATGGCGCCGAACCGCAGCTGAGTCTTGCGGACCTCCGCGACGATGGCGGCAACCCTCGCCGGATCCTCGGTCAGCTCCATCTCGCCCAGCAGCGTCTCGACCTTGGCGGGTTCGCCGGGGAAGCCGACGCCGAGCAGCTTGCGCACCGTGCTGCGGCCGCCGTCGCAGCCGACGAGGTAGCGCGAGCGCAGCTGCGTGCCGTCGGCCAGCTCGACGGTCACCCCGTTCTCGTCCTGGCTCAGCCCGACCAGTTCGCAGCCGCGCCGGATCTCGGCGCCGACCTCGATGGCGTGCTCGGTCAGCAGGCGCTCGGTGGTGGTCTGCGGGATGCCGAGGCCGTAGCCGTGCGCGGTGTCCAGCCGGTCAGGCCACGGCTTGTCGATGCCGGCGAAGAAACCGCCGACCGTGAACCGCCGGCCGAGCGCGAGGAACCGCTCCAGCAGGCCGCGCTGGTCCATCACCTCGACGCTGCGCACGTGCAGACCGAGCGCGCGGACATGCCTGGTCGGCTCCGCCTCCCTCTCCAGTACGAGCGCGTGCACGCCGTGCAGCCGCAACTCGCCGGCCAGCATCAAGCCGGTCGGTCCGCCACCGGCGACGATCACGTCAATCATGAACCCCCCGTTCGACAAGGTCGTGTTTCGGCCAGCTGCTCCACGTAGCCGGGCGGCGGGCGCTTCCGCGCTTCCGCGCCGGGTGCCCGCAACCGCACCGTGAGTCTCACCGGCGGTCCGACGTCCCGCGTGCTCTATGAACCGATCGACAAAGAGCACCTGCTCCGTGAACCCCTGATTTCCGCAGGTTCTGGCCTCGGCCGACGATTCTGCAGCACGACCCGGGTCTTGCCGCAAGACCCCCGGTGCGGTATACGTTGAAAGTGGCAGGGAGTGAGTAATCTCCTTGCCTTTCCCTTTTGTCGTCCACTGCGGACGGACAAGTTCCTCCCGAAGCGGTGACGTGCCGCGTACGGCGATGCACCGCCCGTACGCCGGCCAGGCGGTCACGACGCAGCACCGAGATCTTGCTGCGGTAGCGGTATGGCTCCACATCAGTGTGTCGGCGCACTGTCGTAAGTCGTCGAGTAGCCGGGAAGTCGCGGTCGGCGATCACCGGTCGTCGTCCTCGGTCACCAGAAGCGTGGTGACGTTACTTCTTGACGTATCTGCGTGGTTTCAGCGCCGCACCAAGGGCACGCAAGCGTGCCTCACGATACGGAGGGTGACGACGGAATGAACTTTCATCAGACCTCTTGGGCCTCGCTGACCATTAGCAGGCGCAGGCTGTTGGCCCAAAGCTCGTCGAGCTGTCCCGGGTCGTTGAAGAGTTTGGCGAACATGACCGTCCCCTCGATCTGGGCGACGATCGACTTTGCGGCGCCTCGCGCGTCGATCGCCGGCACATCGCCCAACGCCTGAGCCGCCTCGATCGAACGGCGAATCATATGAACCTGCTCATCAAAGATCGCGCGCAGCCTCTCCCTCATCGGGTCATCGCCTGCGCTCAGCTCCAGGTTCAGGTTGCCGAAGATGCATCCGCAGACCACGCCGGCCTCGCTCAGTGACAGGTTCTGCACCTCCACCGTGAACGCGAACAGCTCCTTGAGCCGGCCCACCAGCGATCCATCGCCATCGAGGACCCGCTGCCACCGGCCGCGCTGCGAGCCCCACTGCAGGTCGATGATCTCGAGCGCGAGTGCCTGTTTGGACTCGAAAAAGTGATAGAAGCTACCCTTCGGCACTCCCGCCTGCGCACAGATCTCCGCGACTCCGATGGAGCCGTAGGAGCGCAGGGAGAACAGGTCGGTAGCGGCGGTGAGGATCCGCTCTCGAGCATCTGACGTTCGACCCATTTTGTCATTATACGACCGGTCGGCTATAACTGTGACTCGTCGGTAGTTGACCGACCGTCTACTAAGGGAGCAAGACATGTCAGATCAGCGCGTCGCCATCATCACCGGCGCATCGCAGGGCATCGGCGCAGGTCTGGTGGCTGCGTATCGCGAGATCGGGTACGCCGTGGTGGCGAACTCCCGCTCCATCCAAAGCGGCGATGACCCGAAGGTGGCCGCTGTGCCCGGCGACATCTCCGACCCCGCTACCGCGGAGAGGATCGTGAAGACGGCACTCGACCGCTTCGGACGTATCGATACCCTGGTCAACAACGCGGGCATCTTCGTCGCGAAGCCGTTCACCGACTACACGCCCGAGGACTACAAGAACGTCCTGAACATCAACGTCGGCGGCTTCTTCTACCTGACGCAGCAGGTCATCGAGCCGATGCTGCGGCAAGGTGGCGGCCACATCGTCAACATCACCACGACCCTGGTCGAGTCCGCTCGCTCCGACATTCCCTCGGTGCTCGCCTCCGTGAGCAAGGGCGGTCTTGCCGCGGCCACGAAGTCGCTGGCCATCGAGTACGCGGACCGCGGCATTCGGGTCAACGCCGTCGCCCCGGGCATGATCGCCACCCCGCTTCAGGGCGGCGCGACCCCGGAGCAGCTCGCCCAGTACCACCCGATGAAGAAGGCCGGGACCGTCGAGGACGTCGCCCACGGCGTGATCTACCTTGAGCGGGCTCCGCTGGTCACCGGCGAATTCCTGCACATCGACGGCGGACAGAGCGCAGGCCGATGAGCGACAGGAGCAACGAGACGATCTTCGCCGACGTCCTCGCCGTGTGGAAGCACGGCATCGACGTCCACGACCCCGCCGAGATCGGGACGGTGTTCGCCAAGGACGCGCTGTTCCAGGGCGGCCACCCGGAGCCGTCCCAAGGGCGCGCCGCGGTGGTCGAGTACTACGACAGCCAGCCCGTGGGTCTCAGTGTCGACTACGAGATCATCGACGCGCGCCGGTCGGCGAACGACGTGATCACCGGCTACGCCGCCGCGAACTTCACGTTCCCCGACGGGGAGCTCGTTCGCCGTCACGTGACGATGGTCCTGGAACGCGCCGGCGACCGGTGGCTCGTCGGTCACTACCACGTCTCCTTGAAGCCGACAGGCTGAAAAAGGACGCACCTGAAACCCGGCCGGGGCAAGCGTCATGGCCACGAGCCACCACCTCGGCTACGTGCTGGGAGCGGTACCCGGCATCGTTCCACCGGTGCCAAGCCGCTCCCAGCACGTAGCCGAGGTTCGGTCGCCCGACAGCACCGCCTGTAGGGGACCGGGGAAGCGCTTGTCCATGGCCTCGCGGCGGGGCGTGACTATGCGGCCGGAGACGACCCCGCAGCGCATTGGGCGGGATGGGCGTGCGTCGGAGCGTACGAGCTGGAGCCGGTTCTAGATCAAGCCCTAACCTTGGCCTCATGTCGGAAACGAACCCAAGCCTGAGCATCGGGCAGGTCGCCGAACGCACCGGCCTGAGCGTCCACGCGTTGCGCTTCTACGAGCGTGAGGGAGTCCTGGCCGCCCCCGTACGGCGGGGCCCCGGCGGCCGGCGCGTCTACAGTGACAAGGACGTGGAGTGGCTCCACCTCTGCGTCAACCTGCGCGCCTCCGGCATGCCGCTGCCCGCCATCCGCCAGTACGCGGACGTCGTGAGGCGGGGCGCGGGCAACGAAGAGCACCTGCTGACCCTCCTGCGGCAACACCAGGAACAGGTCGCCGCGCAGATCGAACAGCTCACCGAATCTCTCGGCATGGTGACCCACAAGGTCAGCGCGTACACCGAGCAACTGGCCGAAGGCGCCACAGGCCCGATCACGTGCACCGCTCCGCAGAGCGGCGACGGAATCCCGGAGGGTCACTCCTGACGGGCGTGGGCGCGGATGGCGAGGGACCTACGCGAGTACTTTTCCGCGGAGTCCGCATCGGCCACGAGCGTGCGATCCGCCAGAAGCCTCCCGCCACAGTGCCGGCCCTCTGCCGCGCTATGGGACCTTGAGGAGCCATCCTGTTGGCCCGACAGCGGAACGATCTAAAAACAGGAAGGCCTGTGACCATGTTCTCCCTGGTCGCAGGCCTTCTCGGCTGTGCGTGGCCGGGAGGACTCGAACCCCCGGCCTTCTGATCCGCAGGGAAAGGCGGACTCCTGGCCGAAGGGGTTCCGCCCTTTCTTCGAGTAGCACGTCACGGTTACCGACTCCGCCGCATGCCCCCGTTTCCCCGTGCGCGCCGCACCGGCCGGCGGTCGTCGGGGCCTGGTGATCCTACGAAACCGCCTGGGCGGCAGCGCGGCCGGCCTGGCGGCCGGAGAACAGGCAGCCGCCGAGGAAGGTGCCTTCCAGGGCGTTGTAGCCGTGGACGCCGCCACCTCCGAATCCGGCCGCCTCTCCAGCCGCGTACAGGCCGCCGACGGGTTCGCCGTCCACGCCGAGGACGCGGGAATCGAGGTCGGTCTGGATGCCGCCGAGGCTCTTGCGCGTCAGGACGTGGAGCTTGACCCCGATCAGCGGACCGGCCTGCGGGTCCAGGATGCGGTGCGGCGTGGCGGTGCGGCTGAGCCGGTCCCCGAGGAAGCGTCGTGAGTTGTGGATGCCCTGCACCTGGGCGTCCTTGCTGTAGGGATTGCCGACCTGCAGGTCACGGGCCACGATCTGGCGGCGCAGCTCGCCGGCGTCGAGCAGTGCCTCGTCGGTCAGGCCGTTCATCTTCGCCACCAGCTCGTCCAGCGTGGTGGCGACGACGAAGTCCGCGCCGTGCCGTTTGAAGGCGTCCACCGGAGCGGGCGCGCCCTTGCCGAAGACCCGGTTCCGCAGCACCGCCCTCCGGTCTCCGCTGGTGATGTCGGGGTTCTGCTCCGAGCCCGACAGCGCGAACTCCTTCTCAAGGATCTTCTGGGTGAGAATGAACCACGAGTGGTCGTATCCGGCGATGTCGGGGGTGGTGCGCAGATACTTGAGAGTGCCGAGGGTGTCGTAGCCGGGCAGGTACGGGGCCGGCAGGCGGCGGCCCAGCGCGTCGAACCACATCGACGACGGTCCCGGCAGGATCCGGATCGCGTGCCCGGGCCAGACGGGGTCCCAGTTCCGCACGCCTTCGGTGTAGTGCCACATCCGGTCCTCGTTGACTATCCGGGCCCCCGCCGTGGCGCTGATGGCCAGCATCCGTCCGTCCACGTGGGCCGGCACACCCGTGATCATGTGCTGTGGGGCGGTGCCCAGCCGCTGGGGCCAGTAGCGGCGCACCAGGTCGTGGTCGGCGCCGATCCCGCCGCTGGTGACGATGACCGCCTGCGCCGTCAGCTCGAAGGAACCGGTTACCTCGCGGTTGGAGGTCACCCCCCGCGGCGAGGAGTCGTCCATCAGGACACTTCCACGCACCCCCGTGACGGCGCCGTCCTGGACGACGAGTTCGTCGACCCGGTGACGGTGGTGGAACGTCAGCAGTCCCGCGCCGGCCGCCTGTTCGGCGCCGCGCATGAACGGGCCCACCACGCCCGTTCCCGTGCCCCAGGCCACGTGGAACCGGGGCACGGAGTTGCCGTGACCGTCGGCACGCAGGTCACCGCGCTCCGCCCAGCCCACGACCGGCGTCAGCTTGATGCCGTGGGCGTCTATCCAGGACCGCTTCTCACCCGCGGCGAAGTCGACGTACGCGCGGGCCCAGCGCGCGGCCCAGACGTCCTCGTCCTCCAGGCGGTCGAACCGCGCGCTCGCCTGCCAGTCGCTCCATGCCAGCTCGAAGGAGTCCTTGACCCTCAGGCGGCGCTGCTCGGGCGAGTTCACGAGGAACAGCCCGCCGAACGACCAGTACGCCTGCCCTCCCAGGTTGGCGGCGTTCTCCTGATCCACCAGCGCCACCTTCCGGCCCCGGCTGGTCAGCTCTTGCGCCGCGACCAGCCCGGACAGGCCCGTGCCCACGATGATGACGTCCGCGTCCATGGCGGTACTCCCTTGCTCGAGCACCCCGTCGGTCCCGTCAGGGGGCGTGTTGATGGTAAGGCGACCGGCCTGATCATTACGTGACCGGCCCGATCACTACGCGACCGGCCTGATCACTATGTGGCGGCGACCTGGGCGGCGATCGCCTGCCCCAGTTCCAGGGTGGTGCCCCGGCCGTGGAGGTCGGGGGTCAGCGGGGCCTCGTCCGGGCCCGCCGCGAGGACGTCCTCGATCGCGCCCAGCAGGTGCGCGCCGGCGTCGGGGTGCCCGAGGTGGTCGAGCATCATCGAGGCGCACCAGATCTGCCCGATCGGGTTGGCGATGCCACGGCCGGCGATGTCGGGTGCGGAGCCGTGGACCGGTTCGAAGAGACTCGGGTGGGTCCGGTCCGGGTTGATGTTCGCGCTCGGGGCGATGCCGATCGTGCCGGTGCAGGCGGGGCCCAGGTCGGAGAGGATGTCGCCGAAGAGGTTGCTGGCCACCACGACGTCGAACCGGTCCGGGTGCAGGACGAAGTTCGCCGCCAGCGCGTCGATGTGGCACTTGTCGTAGGTGACTCCGGGAAACTGCTCTCCCATCGCCTCGACCCGTTCGTCCCAGTAGGGCATTGAGATCGAGATGCCGTTGCTCTTCGTCGCCGAGGTGAGGTGCCGGGCCGGCCGCCGTTCGGCGAGTTCGAAGGCGTACCGCAGCACGCGGTCGACGCCCACGCGGGTCATCACCGTCTCCTGCAGGACGGTCTCGCGCTCGGTGCCCTCGAAGATCCGGCCGCCGATGCTGGAGTACTCGCCCTCGGTGTTCTCCCTGACGACGACGAAGTCGACGTCGCCGGGCTCGCGGCCCGCCAGGGGGCTGCGGACGCCCGGCATCAGCCGGCAGGGACGCAGGTTGACGTACTGGTCGAACGTGCGCCGGAACTGCAGGAGGCTGCCCCACAGCGAGACATGGTCGGGGACGACCGTCGGCCAGCCCACGGCGCCGAAGAAGATGGCGTCGTAGGAGCCGAGGATCTCCTGCCAGCCGGGCGGCAGCATCGTTTCGTGGCGCTGCCAGTACGCGGCGCTGGCGAAGTCGAAGTGGTCGAACCGCAGGTCGAGATCGAACACCCCGGCGGTCGCCTCCAGTGCCCGGAGCCCCTGGGGGACGACCTCCGTGCCGATCCCGTCGCCGGGGATCACGGCGATCCGGTACGAGGGCGCTGTCATCGGTTCCTCCCGCGGGGTCGTGCTCTCAGTGCCGCCAGCCCGCCCTGGGCGTCCTCGATGACCAGCCGTTCCGCGGTCGCCGAGTCGCCCTGCCGCAGGGCGCGCACCAGGGCGCGGTGACCGGCGTAGCGGTCCAGCCCGAAGCGGTCGTCCGCGGCGATCTTCTCGAGGCGCAGTGCCCGGCGCTCGGGCTGGGAGAAGACCTGGGACTGTTCGAGGAGCCGGATCAGCATCGGGTTGGCCGCGCACGCGTTCACCGTCTCGTTGAACTCCTGCATCCGGTCGAGCAGCGAGGCGAGGTGCCGGTCGACGTTCTCGCCGTTCCGGTGCCGGGTGATGATGACGATCAGCAGGTCGTCGGCGGCGTCGAGGATCGCGTCGAGGACGTCCAGCTGTTCGGGGGCGGCGTTTCTGGCCGCGAACCGGGCCACCAGGCCCCGCAGACCTATCTCGACCTCGGCGAGGTCGTCGATGGCGCGCTCGGCGATGTCGGCCACGACGACCGTCCGGGGGCCCGTGCGCTGGATGAGTCCGTCGTGTTCGAGCCGGAGCAGTGCCTCGCGCACCGGTGTCGGGCTGACCATGAGCTGCTCGGCCAGGCCCCGCTCGGTCACCTTCTGGCCGGGGCGCATCGCGCCGGTCCCGATCGCCTCCCGGAGGGTCTGGTAGGCGAGATCGGCTCGGGTCTCGCCGCGTGCATGGGGTTGGTCCGTCGTCGACTTGACCATCATGGGCCCATGATAACAGCGGCAATGGCATAGCCAGACGCTATGCGTTGACATTTTTGCTATAGCAACTAGTGTGACTGCTGCCACATTCGAGGAGGACGCCATGGCCAGCGCAACGCGAGCCGAAAGCCGTTCGGCCGGCACCGGGAGGATCACGTTCTACGTGGCCCTGGCGGTGTTCGCCCAGGAGTCGACCTGGAACTTCTACGACAATCGGGTGCCCGAACTGCTGCGCGACCACGTCGCCAGTGCCGCCGTGATCGGCCTGATCATGGGCATGGACAACCTGCTGGGAATCTTCATCCAGCCCTACATGGGCAACCGGTCGGACAACACCCGGACCGCCTGGGGGCGCCGGATCCCGTACCTGGCGGTCCTGATGCCGGTGGGTGCCGCGCTGTTCCTGCTCATCCCGCAGGCGACGTCACTGGCCTGGCTGATCTTGGTGATCTTCCTCTACGCGCTGGTGATGAACAGCTTCAAACCCGTCAGCGAATCGCTCATGCCCGACTTCATCGAACCCGCGCGCCGGAGCCGGGCGAACGCCGTCGTGAAGATCGCCTCGGCGCTGACGACCATCGTGGCCGCGCTGGTCAGCCTGCTGCTGGTCGACGACCACCCGAAACTGGCCTTCGCCGTCCCGGCCGGCCTCATGCTGGTGGCGGCGGCGGTGCTCGTCTGGCGGGTGCGCGACAGCCGTTCGCCGGCCTACAGGGCCGCCCTCGCGGAGGACGAGGCGTCGGCGGCCACCGGGCCGCGCGACACGGACGTCAAGGTCAGGTTGAGGACCGTCGTCGGCGACCTGGTGTTCGCTCCCGACCGGAGCCGGCTTCTGCTGATCGTCGCCGTGTTCGTCTTCGGGGGAGCGTGGTTCGCCTCGCGTTCCCTGATGACCCCCTACGGCGTGGAGGTCCTCGGCCTGTCCGACGGCGAGGCGGGCGGGCTGACGCTGCCGAGCGGGATCGCCTTCATCCTCGCCGCCTTCCCCGCCGCGCTGCTCGCCGAGCGTTTCGGGCGGCTGCGGGTCATGGCCACCGGGATAACGGTCTTCGTCGCGGGCACGATCCTCGGGGCCGTCGTCCCGACCCCGACGGTCACCGTCGTGGCGTTGTGCCTCGCGACGGTCGGCGCCGCCGGGTTCGTGATCAACGCGGTCGTCGTGCTGTGGAACCTGGCTCCGTCGAGCCGCGTCCTGGGCGCGTACACCGGCCTGTACACGGTCGGGTGGGCCTCCGGGGGATTCGCCGGACCGGCCCTCGTCGGCCTGGCGGTCGACATGACGGGATGGCGTCTGATGCTCCTGCACATCGCCGTCCTGGCCGCCGTCGCCGTACTGCTGGTCATCCGGGTCGACCGGCTCCGGCGCGCGGGCACCGTGGGGGAGGGCGCCCGATGAGCACCCGGCCCACCGTCCTCATCACCACCGACTACCTGGTGCCCGGCGACGAGGTGGACCGCCTCCTGCGCGACGCCGGCCTCACCACCCGGCACCGCCCGCTGCGGGGAGCCCGCGAGCGTGACGACCTCATCGCGATCCTGGACGGCTGCGAGGGCGCGCTGATCGCCGGCGAGCCGATGACGGCCGAGGTGTTCGCGCGTGTCCCGGTCCTGCGCGCGGTGGTGCGTACCGGCGTGGGCCATGACTCCGTCGACGTCGCGGCCGCGACCCGCGCGGGCGTCTCGGTGAGCAATCTGCCCGGCGTCAACGCCAACGCCGTGGCCGAGTACACGATGGCCCTGCTGCTGGCCCAGGCTCGCCGGCTGGTGCCGGTCGCCGCCGGTGTCCAGGCCGGCCGCTGGCCGCGCGAGGACGGTCACGAGCTTCGCGGCAAGACGCTCGGGCTCCTCGGATACGGCGCGTCGGCCCGGGCCGTGGTGCCCCTCGCCCAGGCCTTCGGGCTGTCGGTGCTCTGCACGACCGGCGTGCCGGAGAGCCTGCGCCGCGGCGCCCGCGTACGGTTCGTGGACCTTCCCGAACTGCTGGCCACGGCGGACTTCCTCTCCCTGCACACGGCGCTCACATCGACCACCCGGCACCTGATCGACGCGTCCGCGCTCGCGCGGATGAAACCGACGGCGCACCTGATCAACACCGCCCGCGGCGCCATCGTCGACGAGACGGCACTGGCCGCCGCGGTGGGCGCGGGCCGGCTCGCCGGTGCCGCCCTCGACGTCACCGGCACCGAGCCGCTCCCGGCGGACAGCCCGCTGCGCGACACACCCGGCATCACGGTCTACTCCCACCTGGCCGGGCAGACCGCCGAGGCCCGGCGGGCCGCCGGGCTCGACGGCGCCCGTGAACTGGTGGCCGCCCTGCGGGGACGCCCCCGATCCTCGCTCAACGCGCACCTGCTCCCGCCCGCCCGGCCGGGGGTGGCATGACCGGCGCGTCGCGGAGCCGGCGGTACGACCAGTGATCACCAAAGAGATGAGGACGACATGACGAGTACGCCTGCGACCGAGGACCGCGTTCCGCGGGAGACGGTCAGGGTCCTGACTCCCAGCGGAATGCTCGGGGCGGGGTTCCCGCCGGAGACGATCGTTCGAGGGATCGAGCTCGGGGCCGACGTGATCGCCGTCGACGGTGGTTCCACCGACTCCGGGCCGTACTATCTGGGCTCGGGAACGGCGAAGACGACCGCCGCGGCCGTCGCCCGTGACCTGCGGATCCTGTTGCGGGCCTCGGCCGACGCCGGCATTCCGCTGATCGTCGGTTCGTGCGGCACGAGCGGCACCGACTCCGGCGTCGACTGGGTCGCCGGAATCGTCGACGGAATCCTGAGGGAGGAGAGCCTGGACCTGAGGGTCGCCCGCATCTACAGCGAGCAGACGGCCGCCGCCCTGAAGGAGAGGCTCAACGAGGGACGGGTCCACCCTCTGGCGCCGATGGGCGACCTGGACGCCGCCACGCTGGACGACTGCAGCCACATCGTCGGCATGATGGGCCACGAACCCATCGTGGAGGCCCTGGAGGCAGGGGCCGACGTGGTGCTCGCCGGCCGGGCCACCGACACCGCCGTCGCCGCCGCGTACCCGTTGATGAAGGGCATGCCGGCGGGCCCCACCTGGCACGCATCCAAGATCATTGAGTGTGGCGGGCAGTGCACCACCAATCCGCGCACAGGCGGTGTCCTCGCCACCATCGACCAGGGCGGCTTCACCATCGAGCCACTGGACCCGGCCGCCGCGTGCACGACGACGTCGGTGGCTGCGCACATGCTCTACGAGACGGTCAACCCGTTCCGGATGCGAGAGCCGGCGGGCACGCTGGTGGTCTCCGACGCGATCTACACCGCGCTGGACGACCGCCGTGTGCGCGTCGAGGGGTCACGCTTCGAGCTCGCCGACCAGTACACGATCAAACTCGAAGGAGCCCGCGTCACGGGCTACGAGACCATGTCCTTCACCGCCATCCGGGATCCGCGCATCCTCGCCCGGATCGAGGAGTGGGTCGCGTTGATGTACGAGATCCTCGCCGGGCGCGTGCGGCAGACGCTGGATCTCGAACCCTCCGAGTACGCCGTGGACATCCGTCCCTACGGGTACAACGCCGTGCTGGGGAGCATCGACCCGGCGGCCGGGCCGCCCCGGGAGGTCGGAGTGATGATGCTGGTCAACGCCCCGGACCAGGCCACGGCCACCGCGATCGCCAAGATCGCGAACCCGCTGATGCTCCATCTCCCGACCCCCGACATGGACTACCTGCCCAGCCTGGCCTTCGCCACCTCGCCGGCCGAGAGCGAGCGCGGTCCGGCCTACCAGTTCGTGCTCAACCACGTCGTGGACGTCGACGAGCCCACCGACATGTTCCGCATCGAGATTGCCGAGGGTGACTCCCGTGACTGACAACCGCAGACCCACGCTGGGCGAACTGGCCCTGGAGGTCCGTTCGAAGAACGCCGGCCCGTTCTGGGTCACCATGGAACTCTTCATGCGTACGGCGGAGGACTACGCGACCGTCGCCGACGAGGACTTCATCAATGAGGAGGTCGTCGCGCGGCTGTACGACCTCGACCCGGCGGACATCCAGATCTTCCGTATCCCCGCCCTCAACGTCGTGAAGATCTCGTTTCCCCGGCCGGTGGCCCAGGGCAGCCTGCGCGATCGGGACATCCACGCGGGCCAGCACCACGTCCCCTTGGCGGCACTCGTGCCCGCATGAGAGCCCACACGGCGACGGTCATCCCAGGCGGCGGTGGGGTGACGGAGCCGTGAGTGTGGACACTCGGGCGTTCGGACGCGGGCACGGCCGAGCCGCGCATGTCCCGCCGGTCGTGGCCCCGTTGCGCCGTCAGGCCAGTCTGATCACGTTCCAGGAGACCGGGGGCAGCAGGACCGTCATCGGGTCGTGCCGGACGTCGAGGTTGGGGCGGGGAGCGATCCGGTCGGGGGCGTCGGCGGTGTTGCCGGCGTAGACGTCGCGGTCGGTGAGCGTGGTGGCCCCGACGATGCGAGCCCCGCCGAGCGCCCGGGCGTCGATTCGCAGGGACATCGGCCGGTCCGTCGAGCGGTTGATCGCGAACACCGTCGTCGTCTCGCCGTCACGGGGGTCGGTGACGGTGTGCTCCAGCAGGGCCGCGCCGATGCCGCCGATGGCCTGGCTGTCGGCGAGCTTGGGGCTGATGATGCGGCCCGCGTCGTAGACGCCGAGCATCCGCCGTACCCGCACCAGGCCCAGCCGACGGTCGACGGCGACCTCGGCGAACACCGCGCCGTAGGCGTACATGGAGGACTGGGGGCGCCCCGGGGTGTAGGAGCCGAGCGTTTCGAGGTGGGTGCGGTTGTTGCGGGCCAGGAGCTGGCGGTAGGTCTCGCCGCGTCCGGGGTTCTCCTTCAGGTGGAGCCGGCCCTCGCGGACGATGACGTCGCCGGCGGCGGCGCCGTGCAGCGGGGACCTCTCGTCCTCGACGGCGAGCCGGATCGCCTGCAGGCGCAGCTTGTCGCAGCCGTCCTGGACGGTGGATCCGACGCTGGACATGGTCAGTGAGCCGCCGTGCACGGGGGCCGGCGGCATGATGGTGTCGTCGAGCCGGAAGGTCACCGCGCGTACGGCCAGGCCGAGGGCGTCGGCGGCGACCTGGGTCATGGAGGTGTAGGTGCCGGGACCCATGTCACTGGTGGCCGATTCGACCAGGGCGGTGCCGTCGGCGGGGGCTCGGAGGCATAACGGGCGGCGCGAACGGCCAGCTCGCGCAGGTGCTGGTGTTCCTGGTCGTCGAGCCGGAGGGTGCGCGCCAGGGCGTCGAGCACCGTGGGACTGGGACGGACCTCCTTGCCGCGCTCAAGACGCACGTAGTAGTCGATGCTGATCCCGGCGAGGGTGGCCAGCTCCTCCCGGCGCAGCCCCCGGGGTGCGGCGCAGGCCGGTGCCGACGGTGAGGCCCACCTGGCCGGGGCTGGTCTGGGTGCGGCGGGCGCGCAGGGACCGGCCCAGCTCCGCGTCGCCGCTGCCGGTGGTGTGCTGGCGTCCCATGTTTTCAGTCTCACACCGCGCCGACCTCCACGGCGGCCACGTGGGGGGCCGTGTCATTACCCCGAACAGGACTCCCCGGCGAAACCCGGCCTGGCACCGAAACCGGGACGGCGAGAAGGTGGATACCCGCCACGATCGGCATGCCCCTTTTGGCGGGAGATCCTTTGTCCCCCACCTCCCATGCGTTCTCGCGTGGCCTCACAGGTGAGCCGTCGCTTCAACGCGAGGCCGGGCTGAAGGCCACGGGCCGGGGTCGCTCGCAGGTGCTGGTGACGGTCACCGCCGTCCTGGAGTGCGCCGAGGACAGCAGGGACTCCATGATGTCGAGCACGTGGTACGCCAGCGTTCCGCCCGCGCGGGACTCCCGGCCCGCCTGGGTCGTCGCGAGGTCGGCGAGGCCCACACCGCGCCCGGCCTCGACATGGCCGGCCGTGGCGGGGAGGGTCTCCCAGTCCTCTTCGCCCATCCTCGCCAGCAGCACGGGGCCGTCGAAGTGGTTCGGGTCGGGGACGGAGAGCGAGCCCCGTTCCCCGTGCACCTCGATGTGGGGCGCACCGGTGGCCGCTCCCTCGAAGCCCATCACCAGCGTGGACAGCGCCCCCGACGCGTGGACCAGCACGCCGGTGACGTGGGTGTCGACGGCGACCGGGACCTCCTCGCCGCGACGGGGGCCGGTGCCGACGGTCCGCCTGGCCCGGGTGCGGCTGGCGGCGCCGATGACCGTCGTCACCGGCCCGAGCAGCGTGACCAGGCTGGTGATGTAGTACGGGCCCATGTCCATGAGCGGGCCGCCGCCGGGAGCGTAGTAGAAGTCGGGATTCGGGTGCCAGCGCTCATGGCCGGGCGTCATCATGGTCGCGGTCGCCGCGACCGGCCTGCCGATCAGGCCGTCGTCGATCGCCTTGCGCGCGGTCTGCGTGCCGGTGCCGAGTACGGTGTCGGGCGCGCAGCCCACCCGCACCCCGGCGTCGGCGGCCGCGCGCAGCACCCGCGCGGCGTCGGCGGTGGTCGCGGCCAGGGGCTTTTCCGAGTAGACGTCCTTGCCGGCCGCGATGGCCCGTAGCGTGATCTCGGCGTGCGCGGCGGGGACGGTCAGGTTCAGCACGACGTCGACGCGCGGATCGGCCATGAGCTCCGCCACGCCCAGCACCTCGACATCCGGATACCCCCGCACCGCCTCCCTCGCCCGTTCGAGGTCCAGATCGGCCACGGCGACGAGCCGCAGCTCCGGCAGCCGTTTGATGCTCCGGACGTACTGGCCGAAGATGAACCCGCACCCGACGACGCCGACGTTCACCGGCTGGCCCACAGCATTCCCCTTTCGATGACGGTGCGCACGCTGTCGTCGCGCAGGACGCCGAGGTCGTGTCCCGGGGTCGTGACGAAGATCCTTCCGTCGCCCCAGCCGCGGGTCCAGATCGCCGGCGAGGTGACCTCCCTGTGCCAGGGGTCCCACGGGCGGACCTTCTGGGTCGTGGTGGCCAGCACGTCGATGTAGTCGTCGGTCAGCACCCAGTACTGCTCGGTGACGAGGTCGAAGTCGGCGATGCCCGCGGTGATCGGATGGGTCGCGGCCTCGGGCAGCACGGTGACGGTGTACGGGACGAAGTTGTCGGCCTGGGAGCCGTCCCGCCCGGCCGGGTCCTTGCCGGGATGGCAGGCGAACTGCCCGCCGATGAGGTGCAGGTAGTCGGAGGAGCCGCGGAAGGAGTCGGCGATGCCGCCGTGCCAGCCGGCCATCCCGGTACCGGCGCGGATCGCGGCCTCGAGCCCGCGCAGCTCGTCCGGCTCGATCGTGCCCATGGTGTAGCACTGCACGATGAGGTCGACACCGGACATGAACGCGGGGTCGGCGTACGGGGCGGGGGAGTCCGCCCGATGCACCTCGAACCCGTGTTTCTGGAGAAAGGGGACGAAGAGTTCGGTGGCGGCCACCGGGGCGTGCCCCTCCCAGCCGCCCCGGACCACCAGAGCCCTGCGCGCGTGATCGCCTGTCATGCCTTCACCTATCGATCAAGGAGCAAATGACTGCAATCTTCACATTTCACGCCCCAGGTCACCAGTGCTGCGCGGACACCATCCGCGATGGCCCAGGCCCGGGTACTTCACGCCCGCAGGGCGGCGACCTCGCGTACGGCCTCGGCGTGTGCCCATCAGCCGATGGAATCGGACACCGTTGACGGCGCGGGGGTGGCCGCTGTCCGGACCGTGTTCGCCGAAGGTGTGCCCGAGCCGGCGTGGCGGTCCGGGACGCGCCGCACGACGATCCGGCACAAGGTCCGGAAGCCGCTCAGCCCGGACCGCGGCCGTACGCGCCCCCGCCCGTCACCGCCTCCTGGTCACGCGTCCCAGGTGACCGGGAGGCTCTTGACCCCGTAGATGTCCGCGGTCTCCGGCCGCAGGGCGACCTCCTCGGCCGGTACGGCCAGGCGCAGGGTGGGGAAGCGGTTGAGCAGGGCGGGGAAGGCGACCCGCAGCTCGACGCGGGCCAGCTGCTGGCCAAGGCATTGGTGGATGCCGTGACTGAAGGCCAGGTGCCCGCCGTCCTGGCGCCGGATGTCGAGCACGTGGGGGTCGGCGAAGCGCCCGGGGTCGCGGTTGGCGGTGTTGAGGGACAGGATGACCGTCGAGCCGGCCGTGATGCTCTGGCCGCCCAGCTCGACGTCCTCCAGTGCGACCCTGTGGAACTGCTTGGCGACGCTCAGATACCGCAGCAGCTCCTCCACGGCCCCGTCGGTGAGCCCGGGATCGGCGCGCAGCGCCGCCAGCTGCGCCGGGTTGCGCAGCAGCGCGAAGGTGCCCAGCGCCAGCATGTTCGCGGTGGTGTCGAACCCGGCCGACAGCAGGATCAGGGCCATCCCCTGCAGTTCCTCGTCGGTCAGGTCGCTGTCGAGCAGGTCGCTGAGCACGTCGTCGGTGGGGTTGGCGCGCTTGGCCACCACCAGCTCGGCGAGGTACTGCTGGGTCGCGATGTAGGCCGCCATCAGCTCCTCGTCGCCGACCTCCCCGCCGAGGAACTTGTCGATGTTCTCCTGGAAGAAGCCCCGGTCCTCGTACGGCACGCCCAGCAGCTCACAGATGATGACGGCGGGGATGGGCCTGGCGAACGCGGTCACCAGGTCCGCCGACGGCCCGGCTTCTTCCATGGCGTCCAGGTGCTCGGCGGTGACCTGCTCGACGCGCTCGGTGAGCAGCCGCATCCGCCGTACGGTGAACTTGCCCACCAGCGGTTTGCGGTAGCGGCCGTGCCGTGGCTCGTCCATGAGCAGGAACTCGCCGGGCGGCGCCGGGGGGACCTCGATGTCGCCGTAGTCGATCAGCGGGTGGTGGCGCATGAGCTCCTTGCGTGAGCTGAACCGCGAGTCGGCCAGGACCGACCGGACCAGGTCGTAGCCGGTGATCAGCCAGCCCTGGTGCCCGTCGGGGAAGGGGAAACGGCTGATGGGGCCGTGCTCGCGGGCCTCGATCAGCTCCTTGGGCGGGTCGAAGGGACAGCCGGGCTGACGCGCGGTCGGCAGCGTCGTGACGGTGTGGGGGGATTCATTCATGACTTCTCCTCTTTTCGCGATAGTACGTGTTTGGTGCTGCTCGAAAGGCGCGTCGCATTCAGGATGACCATCAATCGACCGGAAGGCGTCAGCCCTTGTACGGGCCACAAGTCGCCGCGATGACGCTGGGGGCGATGCCCTCCGCGGTGGGAGCGGCCACCGGGACATCGGGAGTGTCCGGCCCGAGGTTCGTCGGCGGTGGCGACCATCGGGCCGCGGCCCGGCGAAGCCGGCCTGGAGCCGTTCGTCACTCACATGGGTCTCGATCAGCGGCTGCCGCGCGTGCTCCGGGTGGTCCGCCGGCGGCTTGGTGCTCATCTCGCGCGGATCTTCTGGAACCCTCTGACCGGCGGCGCGAGCCGAGCCGGGAAAGTGCTGTTCTTCGTCACGGCGCCCGTGCCGCGATCCGCCTCTCCGCCACGCTGATCTGGATCAGGGGGACTCGATCGACACGGCCCTAGGCGATCCTGCGGCGGTAGGCGACCATGGCGAAGGCGTACGCGACGATGAGGATGCCGACACACCAGGCCAGGGCGGTCCAGATGTCGGTGCCGACCGGCTGCTGGGTGTACAGGGAGCGGATGGCGTTCACGATGGAGGTCACCGGCTGGTGCTCGGCGAAGGCGCGTACCGGGCCGGGCATGGTGTCGGTGGGCACGAAGGCCGAGCTGATGAACGGCAGGAAGATGAGCGGGTAGGAGAACGCGCTCGCGCCGTCCACGGACTTCGCGGACAGGCCGGCGATGACGGCGAGCCATGTCAACGCCAGGGTGAACAGGATCAGGATGCCGGCGACCGCGAGCCACGCCAGCACTCCCGCCGCCGAGCGAAAGCCCATGAGCAGGGCGGCGAGCACGACGACCACGAGCGAGATCAGATTGGCGACCACCGAGGTCAGCACGTGCGCCCACAGCACGGACGACCGCGCGATCGGCATGGACTGGAATCGCTCGAAGATGCCGCTCTTCATGTCCAGGAAGAGCCGGAAGGCGGTGTAGGCGATGCCCGAGGCGACCGTGATGAGCAGGATGCCGGGCAGCAGGTAGTTCACATACGAGACCGACCCCGTGTCGATCGCGCCGCCGAACACGTAGACGAACAAGAGCAGCATGGCGATCGGCGTGATCGCGGTCGTGATGATGGTGTCCACGCTGCGCGTGATGTGGCGCAGGGATCGTCCCAGCAGGACGGCGGTGTCACCGAGGAAATGCCTGGTCATCGTCGTTCCTTGTCCGTCTTGTTGGTCGGTGTCGACGTCGCGGCCATTGCCGGCTTCGCCGTCTTGCCGGCGGTGCCGACGAGGGTGAGGAAGACGTCCTCGAGGGTCGGCTGCTTCTCGACGTATTCGACCTTGGCCGGCGGGAGCAGCTGCTTGAGCTCGGCCAGGGTGCCGTTCACGATGATCCGGCCCTCGTGGAGGATCGCGATCCGGTCGGCGAGCTGTTCGGCCTCGTCCAGATACTGCGTCGTGAGCAGCACCGTCGTGCCCTGGTCGGCGAGTTCCCTGACGGTCTGCCACACCTCGATGCGCGCCTGGGGGTCGAGCCCGGTCGTCGGCTCGTCGAGGAAGATGACCGGCGGATTGCCGATGAGGCTCATCGCGATGTCGAGGCGGCGGCGCATGCCGCCCGAATACGTCGACACCTTCCGCGCGCCCGCCTCGGTCAGCGAGAAACGGTCGAGCAGGTCATCGGCGATGACGGCCGGGTTCTTGAGGTGCCGCAACCGGGCGACCAGCACGAGGTTCTCCCGCCCGCTGAGGATCTCGTCGACGGCGGCGAACTGCCCGGTGAGGCTGATCGACTCCCGCACGTTCGCCGGTTGCGTGGCGACGTCGAAGGCGCCGACGCGGGCCGTGCCCGCGTCGGCCTTGAGCAGCGTGGACAGGATTTTCACGACCGTGGTCTTGCCCGCCCCGTTCGAGCCGAGCAGGGCGAAGATGCTGCCCCGCGCCACGTCGAAGTCCACGCCGCGCAGCACCCGCAGCTCCTTGTACGACTTCTCCAGGCCCCGCACATGGATCACCTGGGCTTGCTGTGCCGTCATCAGACGGTCCTCTCTTCTTTTCCGGTGTCTTCGCCGGCGGCGCGCTCGATGGCGCTGGTCAGCCGTTCCCGCTCCCGGCTGATCCACCGGCCGACCGAGTAGTTCTGCATGAACGCCTCGACGAACTCCACGGGGTCCTCCCCGAAGATCTCCCGGATCGAGGTTCCGTCCGCCACGCTCTGTTCGAACAGATCGGCAAGGTCCTCGTACATCGAAGCCGCGTCGGCGCCGTCCCCCGGCCCGAAGTGCATCAGGTACCGCTCCAGCGCTTCGGCCGCCGTGCGATAGTTCTCGGGAAGCTTTTTGACGCGCGCCTTGTACTGCCGCCAGCGCCTCTTGTCCTCCAGTGGCCCGGTGACCACCTCTAGATACTGCCGGTAGCGGCTCTTCGGCTCGTTCGACCCTGTGTCCATGTCTAATTCCCTCTTTCGCGGAGCTGTTCGAGCCGTTCCGTGAGGAAGCTCCAGGTCCTCCAGAACTCTTCGAGATACTCCCGTCCCTGAGCGTTCAGGGAATACACCTTGCGCGGCGGCCCCTTCTCGGACGGGATCTTCTCCACGTCGACGAGACCGCGCCGCTCGATCCTGACCAGCAGCGCGTAGACGGTGCCCTCGGCGATGTCGGAGAAGCCCTGGTCCCGCAGCCACGCCGTGATCTCGTAGCCGTACGCGGGCCGGCCGGACAGGATCGCCAGGACGATGCCCTCCAGCGTTCCCTTGAGCATCTCCGTCACCTGCTTGCCCATGGAAACACCTCCCTTCGGCTACTCGGTGTCGCTGACTACCGGTACAAAGTAACACTGACTACTGGTACATAGCAACACTGAATAGCTGAGGTGCGGGCCGGGACCGCAGGCGTGTGAGTGCGGGCGGCCTGATCACCGCTCGCGAGCGAGCCCACCGGCACCCATCCGGGAGAGGACGGCCTGCCGTTGAAGCTGCCATCAAGTACGGGCGAGCGTGTTGTGCCTGGTCGGTGAGGTTTTCGTCACCGCTGAAGGGGGTCGGTCAGGACGGTCAGGTAGCCGTGCGGGCCGGGGTCGTCGAAGGTCGGGTCCACGACGACGCGCAGGCCACCGGCGTCGATGACGGTCGTGGGACCGGCCAGCACCGTCGCGGCGCAGTCCTGCCGGGGCAGCTCCTGATCACTCACGGATCCATGCTGCAACGCCCGTGAGGCGTTCCCGCGGACGACACACCGGCGGCTGTCAGCGGCGGGCGCGGCCGGAGGCGCCCGCCGATTCGACGACAGCGCCGGCTCGTCCCGGCCGACGTCCGGTTTTTCGGCGACGTCACGCCCGCGGTGGAGCCGCTCGCGGGCCCCGCACGGCGAGTCTCACATGGCCATCGGCCGATCATCTACCGTGGCCGAGCTCGGAGCCGGCCGGTGACGCGCGTCGAGTCGTCGACGACCGACGTCAGCCGGACGCCGCGGAGAAGCGGCCCGCGAGCCAGCACTCGATATCGCGCAGCGCGGCTCTGGCCATGCCCGTCGAACGGGAGGTGAAGCCGTGCGGCGATTCCGGGTAGATCCGAAGGTCGACTTCGCCGCCGGCCGCCGAAACTCGGGCCGCCATGGCCATGTTGTCCTCCAGCAGGACGTCCAGGCCGCCGACGACCATCAGAATCGGAGGCAGGCCGCGCAGGTCACCATAGACCGGGGAGATGTCCGGGACGGTGCGATCGATCACATGACCGGCGTAGGCCTGAATGAAGTACTCGTCGGCGATCAACCGGCCCGCAGGGGTCAGACCACTCAGATCGTACGTGCCGAACTGCAGCGCGGCACCGGCGAACGAGCCGACGATACCGCGATCGCGCAGGCGCAGCAGCGTCGTCATGGCAAGCGTGGCTCCCGCCGAGAAGCCACCGATCGCCAGCCGTGTGGTGCCGAAGCGAGCCTCGGCCTGCCCGATGAGCCACAGTGCCGCCGCTTCGCAGTCGTCGGGCGCGGCCGGCCAGGGATGTTCGGGAGCGAGTCGATAGTCCACGCTCACGACGACGATTCCGAGAGCATCCGCGAGCCGCTGGTTGCGCGCGTCCTCCCGCGCCGCCGACCCCATGTAGAAGCCACCACCGTGGATGTCCAGATAGACGCCGCGCGGCACGGTGCCGCCGGGAGCGAGGATTCTCACGGGCACTCGCCGGCCGGCGGCTTCGACCACCTGCCCGACAGCCGACGAGCCGGAATGTGATGAGACCGCATCCCGCTTGGCTCGTGCCTCCCGCAGCTCGTCAAGGGTGCTCGGACCCTTCGCGCCCCCCGACACGGCATTGGCCGCCCGGCACTCTTCGACGTGTGCCGCGAGCTCCGTGTCGATGAGGCTCTTCAACCCCAGCTGCATGAGCGTCCCCCGATGTTCTGTTCGATGGCCCTGTTCCGGCGCGGCCCTCAACGGCGACCGGCCGACGCGATTATCCTCTGCCGTCGTCGCGGGTGACGGCCGGTTCGGGCCGAACCCGGGACATCAGAGCCTCCATCGATCACGGCACGGTTCAGTCTTGGGAGTGCTGGTTACGGCGCATGACGCCTCGGGTGCGGTACTGCTGGCAATGAGCGTGGCCATGCCCGGTGATCTGCATGAGCCGTTGGATGTCTGCCACGTCAGCTGGGACGTTTTCCGATGTGAGCAGGTTGCGGCGAATCGATTCTGCGGCGCCGGGCGAGGTCGCCCGGCGCCGCAGGTGGCTCGTCAATGACGATGGGTCATGTCACGGTGAACATGAGTACGCCTGTCAGGGCGGTGTAGCCGTCGTTGTGGAGGTACCAGGCCGCGTAGGTTCCCGGGCCGGGCAGGGCGGTGGTGGGAATGGCGAGGGTGCCGTCGGCCCCAGGGGCATATCCCCAGGCGAGGGCCTCCACCTCCGAGGGCTTCTTGTCGACCGGATACAGGCCGATCCAGTTCTTGGCGCTGACGGTGCCGGCCGGGGTGGAGTAGTGGACGGTGAAGTTCGTCCCCTTGGCGACGGACTTGGTGGTGCTGGTCAGGGTGCTCACGGGCGCCGGTGCGGCGGGCGTGAGGGCGAGGGTGTCGGGGGGGAGGTTGTAGTAGGCCGCCAGGCGGCCCACGATGGTCTCGGCGTAGGGGACCAGGCTGGCGAAGTGCGTGGCCAGAGCGGTTTTGGCTGCCCCGCTCAACGCGTTGAAGTCGCCGGTGGCGCCGGTCAGGTAGGGCTGCAGGCGGTGGATGAGCGCATAATCGCTGGTGATGCCGAGGGCGCCCATGGCCTGGGCCAGGGACGGGGTGGTGGTGGCGGTGTCCAGGACGCGGCTGACGAAGGTGACGCGGTGCATGATGCGCCAGCAGGGGGGTTTGCGGTCGGATTGCTGGGCGCGCTTGAGCGCCAGCGCGTTGGGGTCCTTGCCGCGCTCCAGCCATTCGGGGTCGATGACCTTGCCGTAGAAGTCCTCGAAGTTGTCGGTGGTGGTGTCGAGGTAGAGGGTCATGAAGCGGTAGGCGTCGACGCGGCCGGGCACCAGGATCGGTTTGCCGTCGGCGTCGAACAGGGGGGTGTCGCCGTTGTGTTTTTGCAGCCGGTTGCCGGGGGCGCAGGTGACGTCCAGGCTGAAGGTGCGGGTGGCGTCCTTGGACTTGCTGCGGGTGACGCTGTAGCCGGTGGTCGTGGTGGACTCGAAGCCGAACTTGGCGCCGACGTTGCCGATCGCGAAGCCCCCGACTTCGCTCCAGCCGATGGCGGCGGTGAAGGTGAAGGAGCCGGCCGTGGTCTCGGTGACCTGGTCGGTGGTGCCGGTGGTCTCGGCGAAGAAGCCGCCGGCGGCTGTCCACACGTAGGTGTTGACGATGTTGCGGCGTGAGGCGGCCCGGGTGGCCGCGCGTCCGGCCTCGGGGTTGCCGCCTTGGGTGACCTCTGCGCCGGTGCCGCCCATCATGCCGTTCAGTACCTTGGCCGCCTGGCCGTGGGTGGGGTCGGGGGCGTGGGTCTCGGTGGACACCGATTCGTAGAAGCCCTGGAGCTGCTGCTGTTCGCGCTGGATCCGCTTCTTGATCCGGTAGGCCTCCACCGGCCGGTAGTAGCTGAACTCGCCGCGCTCCCCCTGGCCCGCCTTGGGGAAGTGCGGGTCGGGGAAGGCGCGCAGTCCTGGGCCCGTCTCGTGCTTGGCGTAGCCGACGACGCCGTCCAGGGTGCCCTGCTTGGTGTAGCGGGGGTTGATCGGGAAGGGGATCAGGTTCCAGTCGCGGGGAATGTCGGGGCTGGGCAGCATCCGGTAGGCGACCAGGGCGCCGCTGTGGACCAGACGCAGCGCGTACAGGTCGGCGGTCTCGGACTGCACCACGGCGAACCCGGTGTTGGCCGGCACCCAGCGCCGCCCGGCGGTGGGGTTGACCTGCTTGGTCGGGTCGGGGTCCTCCCAGCCACCGGTGAGTTCGACCTTGCTGGTACGGGTGGTGTTGGTGCCTTGGGAGACCTTGGTCTCGTTGCTCCAGGTGTTGGCGTACTTGAGTTCGACGTTGAGCCCGAGATCCAAGGTGGCTTCGGCCAGGGGTTGTGCCGTACCGGCGCCCAGGGGGGCGGCGACGGTCCAGATGCTCTGGGCGGTCGCTATCTCGAACTTCACCTTCGCGGACGTGTCGATGCTGTTGTTCTTGTTCGACGACAGGGCGTTGACGACGTTGTCGGCCTGGACGAAGGCGACCGAGGAGGCGCCCTTGTAGTCGTCGGCGGTGCCGGCGATGAGGTTCTCCGACGGGATCGGCGGGGCGCCTTCGATGTAGCCGATCAGTTGCGGGTCGAACTGGGCCTGGCCCACCCAGGTGGTGGTCAGCTCGCCGACCTTGTACCCGGTGTTGAGCACCCACGACTTGTCGGCCTGCAGGTAGGTGTAGGCCCGTTTCAGCACCCCGATGAGCGAGTCGTCGGTGAGGCGCTGGATGTCGCCGTACTCGGTGGCGGCCGGGGTGGCTGCGATCAAAGTGTGGAAGGCGGTGCGGATGCCGGTCAGCGCGGAGCGGATCTGGGCGGTGTCGGTGGAGATCGGCGCGGTGGACAGCACGATCTTGGGGGCCGGCGTCGACTGGGTCAGGTGATGGCCGCTCAGGCCGGCGTCCTTCACCGCCACCCCGGCCACGGTGTCGTCGGCATCGAAGGGATAGTAGGCCAGCAGGTCCTGGCGGTCGCCGCGGACGCGGCCGAACATGTTGTCCAGGATCTGCTCCTGGGTGCGGGCGGTGCGCCACGCCCGGATCTCGTCCAGATCGCCGGTGAACCCGTCGGCCACCACCGAGCGCGGGGAGGTGGGCCGCACCACGCTCGACGTCGTCGAGATCGTCTTCTCCGAGGGGACGGGGCTGCCGTTGCGGTAGAAGGTGAACCGGTTCCCGTCGGGGTCGGGGGTGCGGACGCGGGTCACCGCGTGCAGCGTGGCCGGGTAGGAGCCGCACAGGTCCTTGGTCTGGGAGCCCTTGCTCTCGGGGAAGGTCCACCACGCGGCCAGGCCGGAGGCCTTGGTGGTGATCGGCACGCCGATCTGGGCACTGTTTCTGACGACGGTCCAGATCCGCACCTCCGACAGCGTGCCCTTCAGGCCGGAGGCCGTCTTGCCCACCATCATCCGGCCCAGCTCGGCCGGCGCGTCGTTGCCCACGGGCTTGGCACCGCCGTACCACTGCGAGTCGCCGACCTTCTTACCGTTGATGAAGAAGCAGATCTCCACCTCGGTCGTCGTACCCGTCGGGTTCTTGCGGGTGACGGCGACCTTGTTGAAGGTGCCCGCCGTCAGGGCCGTCGTCGACTTGTAGACCTTCGCCGCATCCGAGCCGGAGCCGGGTTCGAAGGTGAAGGCGAGGCGGCCGTCGGTGTCCACATACAGGCAGTAGGGGACGGCGGTGTGGTTGCCGGCGCCGAACGTACCCTTGCCGACCAGCCCCTGCTTGGCACCGATGGAGTCGAGTTTGACGAACGCCTCGATGGTCAGGTCGTCCACGAGGTCCAGGCCGCCCGCGCCGCCGGCGTTGAGGTAGCCGGTGCCGTCCATCTGGATCGCCCAGTCCTGCTCGAACGACACCGCCAGATGCGCCCATTCCGTCAGGGGGAACACTTCGGAGCTGCGGAAGGCCTGCTTGTTGATGTTTACGTTGATCACGTAGCCGGACTCCCCGTTGGTCCGGGTGCCGTTCTCCACCCCCAGCGCGTACCAGGTGTCGCCGACATCGGTGTGCAGGATGGTGTCCAAGCCGTCGACGAACGTCGGCTTGGCCCAGGCCTCGAGCGTCAGGTTCCCGGCCGCGGCCAGGGCGGAGATGTTCGCCGTACTCGTCAGTTCCAGGCGGTGCTTTTGGGCGCTGTCGAAGGAGAACGCCCGTCCCGGCGCGTCACCGTGCCAGCGCGGCCCCAGCGGTTCGCTGAGATTGGACGCGGTTCCCGCGGGCACCGACGCGGTGAGGGACCCGGCGTAGCCGCTGACCAGCAGCGAGCCGTGAGCCAGCGACGTGCCGGCCACGTTGCACGAGGCCAGCGTGTAGTCATAGGCCGCGATGCGGACCCTGGCGCCCGTGCCGGCGGTGAGGGGGGCGGTGGTGAGAGTGATCTGCGCCGACCCCGACTGCCCGCCTGCGACGGTGCAGCTGTCCTCGCCCACCATGATGACCGAGCCCGCCACCAGGGTGCTCGTCAGCGGTTCGGTCAGTGTCACGGTCTTGTCCTGGACCGACAGAATCGTCCCCAGGGCCGATCCTCGTGCCGAGCCGTTCAGCACCGCGGCCAGGAGGTCGGCCCGATCGGGGACCGATGGGAACGTCTCGATCGTCGTGCCCCGGCTCACCTCCACCTTGCACTTGCCGGTCCCGGTCGCGGTCACCTTCACGTCGAAGTCGGCCAGTTTCATCGCCACATCGCGGCCGGACAGGCGCAGCGTGCCGCCCGTCACGGCGATCTGCTTGACGGCCGAGGAGATGGTGGTGGCGTAGTAGACGGCGAAGAACTGGCCCTCCCCACCGCGGAAGTACAGCGCCACCTCACCGGTGGAGGTGTCCAGCAGCGCGGGGGCGTGACTCGTCCAGGCGACCGACAACAGGGCGCCCAGCACGGTCAAGCCCGAGCGGTCGATGCACACCTTGGGCATCGCCAAGACCGCCTCGGCCGCGCCGAGCAGCCCTCCGGTCAGCGTGGCCTGCGCGTTGAGTGCCGTCTCCAGGGCCGCTTTGTCCGCCCCGAGCCGTTTTGTGGCGTCGATCTGTTTCACGTACTCGGGTAGCAGGATTGCCGCCTCGGCTTCTACTCTCGCCTTCACTTCCCGACCCCGATTACCGGCAGGACCCAGGACTTTGCTTTGGGCGTTCATGCTGTAAATGCCGCCGTGGAGCTCGTCGTTGAGCTGCCCCAACCGCGCCACGGTGGCCGGGAGACGCGCTACCAGCGCCTGGTCGTTGTAGAGCTGACCGCGGGCCGCGGTGACGGCCTCCTGGGCGGCCCGCAGCTTGTCGCTGTCCTTGGTGGGGTCGGCCGTACCGACCCAGGTCAGATCGATCACTGCCGGCGCTGTGGCGAGCTTCCCCTCCTTCGACAGGGCGAAGTCCAAGGTCGCCACGTAGGAGCGGCCGGTCGGCTCACCCGTCGGCGGCGGCCCGGAGGTGGCGAAGGCCAGCAAGACCCGCGCTTGGCCCTTCTCCGGCGACGGCGTGTGGTTGTATCCCGTCACCGCCGGGTGCTGCTGGTAGTACAAGGTCGCGGTCAGGCCGAGGACCACCTTGCGCCCGGTGATCGAGAACGACTGGTGGCTCACCCCGGGGCCGTCGAACAACGGTGCGTCCGAATCGGTCCACACCGGGCCGGTGGCGAAGGTGCCCTCGAACTTGTTGGCACCGCGGTCGTGCACCGTGGTGCCGGTGCCCTCATCGAAGGGGAAGTAGGCATACAGTCCGGCCTCGGTGCCGGCCGGCCGTTGCCCGCGCGCCGAGAAATCGGCGCGGGCGAGCGTCCAGATCCGCACCTCGTCGATATGGCCGTGGAAGGGATCGGCCGGCGCCGGGCCCGAGACGACCCGTTTGCCGACCAGGAGCTGGGAGGTGACCTCGACCTTCACGGTCGTGGCCAGGGTCCCTGCGGCCACGCCGTTGAGGAACAGTTGCATCTGTGATCCGTCGAAGACCGCCGCCACATGCGAGTAGGCGCCCATCGCCACCGCCGAGGTGGAGGTGAGGGTCTGAGAGCCGTGGCCGAACAGCAGCTTGCCGTCGGCCGTCAGGCTCAGATAGGCCGGGGTGGCCAAACCGGTCGTGTCGGTGCGGCCCACGATGAGCCCGGTGGTGGTGGCGGTGGCGGGCTTGATCCAGGCCTCCATCGTGTACGGCCCGGCGGTCACCGCCGTGGAGGTCTTCCCCGCGATGACCGGGGCGCCGGCCGTGTTGTCGAATCGCAGCGCGGTGCCTCCCCGGTTCTGCGGTGGGCGCACCGGCACCAGCAGTTTCCCGGTGTGGGAGTCGATGCCCGGGGCCCGCTCCAGCACCGAGCCGGCGAATTTGGGGTCGGGACTGGTGTAGAGCTGGGTGCCGGCGACGTTGAACAGCCCTTCGGGGCTTTGCTCCAGGTTGTAGCTGTGCAGGAGGCCGGCGTCGTCGGCGGTGAAGATCTGCCAGCGCGAGAACCCCGAGATCGCGGTCGGCAGCGACAACGCCGAGAAGATCCCGCCGCTGAGCTTGCCCGCGAACGACAGATTCATGGTTGGCTCGTAGAACAGCCGCCCCTCCATGTCGCGGGTGCCGAGTGTGTCTCCGCCCGAAGCGGGGGCGATTCGGCTGCGGCTGCGCTGGTAGCGCGCCTCTACGACCGGTTTGAGTTCGGCGCCGACCAGCACGAACCGGTCGCACAGCAACGCGGAGTCGGCTGCGGCGACCTTGGCCTCGCCGACCAGGGTGTAGTCCTTGCGCGTCGAGTCCCCCGACCACAGGCCCCCGCTCGTCTTGTACACCGACCCCGAGTCACCGGCCGCGACCGACTGGCGAAACACCAGGATGTGCCGGCCGTCGGAGAGCACCTGGATGGGGAAGGTAGAGGTCAGCCGAGCCGTCGTCGACAGGAACGGATCATCCTCTCCCGGCAGCAGCTTCTCCGAGAACGACGCCTCCACCGAGCCGCGCCTCTTCACCGTCGGCATGACCGCCGTCAGCGGCGTCTCCGTGCCCACCTCGACCATTTCGGTGGGGAAGGGCAGCAGTCCCGGGTCGCTGTTCCAGTAGGCCGCATCCAGCGCTCCCCGCGCCCGGTCGGCCTGATCCAGGCTCAGCACGCTGTAGTAGATACGCCGGTCGGCCCCCACCGCGAAGGCGACGACCATGCCGTCGTGGCGGACCATCGTCGTGGAGGTGTACTCGCGGTCCTTGTAGACCTTCACCAGGTTTTTGTCGTGCACGAAGAGAACTCCTGACCATTGACGCCTGAGAAACACGTGAAGACATCCGCGCACCACAAAACAAAACATGGTGCGGCCGGATTGAATGCATGCGTGAACACGCCCACGCAAAAGAATTGGATTTGCGTGCCTGTCGAGGGTGCGCGCAACAACGGCTCGAATACCACACGCCGGCGCCGTGAGCCGACGTGTGCGACCCATGCCCGACGGCTCTGTAGAGCTTCTGCCCAATCACCTGGGCAGACAGACACCACCCCCCAGCTTGACTCCCTCTCTTCGTAGGACCGAGGCGCGTATAGGCGACAGCGATGTACATCCCGCCGATACCGCCAGCCCAACACGAACCATCAACTAAGACATCACATGGCGTGGCAAATAACAACAGAAAGTTTGAGTGCGCCGCGCCGATTTTTGGTTCGGTCGCGATTTCCGCGTCGTTGACTCGCGACCCTTGCTATTTCAACTGTCGCCAGAAATATGGCCTGACCTTTTTCCGTATGGGGCGCGGCCGATACCATGTAAGAGAGGCGGCCGTTTCGATGCGGATTTCTTATGGTTTCACGGCGCCTCGGTCGGTCCGTAATAAGGGATCGCCCACCGGTCGTAATCCGCGCCTTGCCGATACCCGTTCCACCAACGGGCAGTGCGCCCGTGTACGGCACAACCATCGAGGCCACCGTGGACCGGCATCGGCGGGCACCCTGGATCTCGGTGAAGATCCGTTATCGCGCCGCCACTGTGACCTTGCACGGTGTATGGCCCCTGAGCGGGTGCAGGTCCTGTACGACTGCCAGGCACAACCCGATTCTCCTCGTTTTCACCCAACCGGCTAGACGAACAGAGAGCCCAGGGGACCCAAGGGGTATTTCTTAGTTTGAAGGGCCTGTCCAGTAAACGGCTCTGTCTCCTTCGGCTCTGTCTCTCTTTCGGCTCTGGCTCACTTTCGGTGGTAACGGAACGTGCGCATCAAGCCGACCTCGCGGAGCCGGGCGGTTTCCTCACCAGACGCCCGTGGGACCGCGCGGTCGCCCGGCGTCAGCTCAACGGCGCTCTCGTCATCGTCTCGGGCGACGGCTTCGGCGACATCGACTCACCGTTGACGGCTGCCCCCGCGTTCCTCGATCCCAGAGCGACCGCTTCCTGTGCTTCTGTCGTTAGTGTGATCTCACCGTCGCAAGTCAGGGGATCCTGATCATGGTTGAGCCCAGTGCTTTCGGAAGACCGGGACACGCCACTACGCGTGACGGCCGCAGACTGCACTACGTCACCGCGGGCAGCGGCCGTCCCGTGGTCGTGTTCGAGGCCGGCGGCAGCGGTTCTCGGACGATCTGGGGCCTGGTGCAGCGACAGGTGGCACGGAGCACCGGCACGCTCGCCTACGACCGTGCGGGATTCGGCCGCAGCCGACCGGATGGCGCACCTCGCGTCCTGGACCGGATCGTCGACGATCTGGAAGACCTGCTCGACGCCGTCGGCGGTGGTCCGTGCGTCCTGGTCGGGCACAGCCTCGGAGGGCCGATCTGCCATCTGCTCACCTACCGCCGTCCCGAGCTGGTGGTGGGTCTGGTCCTGGTGGACCAGGCCGCCGAGGACTGTGACTTCTACTCCAGCACGGCCTTCGCCGTGGCCGGTGCCGTGAGCAATCTCCTCACCGTTCCCCTGGCCAGGCTTGGGATCATGGGAGCCTTGGCCGGGCGCCGCCTGTACGGGCGGTTCCCGCCCGAGATGATCGAGGAGATGCGCGGTGAGGAGTTCACCGCGGCCGCCCTTCGCGCCCACCGGGCCGAGGCACGGCACCTGGCGGAGGGTTTCCGCATGCTGCGGCAGGTGAGCGACGGCAGAGCACTTCCCGATGTCCCCGTCACGCTCATCTCCGCGGGCACCGGCAGGAGCCGCTCCGGTGGCATGCGGGCACAGATCGCCGCCAGCCATCAGCGGCTGGCCCGGTCGCTTCCCCAAGGCAGGCACGTGTGGGCCGAGGGCAGCGGGCACATGGTGCCGGTGGAGGCGCCTGAGATCATCACGAAGGAGATACGTGCTCTCGTGCTCCGGGCCTCGAAGTGAGGGCCCGGGACGCTCGGGCCTCGTCCGGCTGCCGCGGGCGGGTCATCTGGTTCTCACGTCCGGTGCGGCCGCCCGCTCCACCGGGGTGCGCGCGGCCTCCACGATCCGCTCCAGGGCGGCCGCGTGCCGCTGGAAGGCCTCCCGGCCCTCCTGGGTGAGCCGTACGTGGGTGCGCCGGGTGCCGTCGTCCCGCGTCTTGCGCACCGCGACGTAGCCGGCGCCGGCCAGCGCGGAGACCTGCTTGGACAGGGCCGAGTCGCTGGTCTCGACCGCGTCGCGCAGGAAGCCGAAGTCCACCCAGCCGGCCGGCGCCAGCAGCGCCACGATCGACAGCCGAGCCGGGACGTGCAGGAACTCGTCGAAGGACGGGTCCATCAGCCTCGCCCGTCCTGCCGCTGCATGATCGACTTGGCGACCCCGCGGAGCAGCGGCGTGGCCGCGACGTACGCCAGGGCCGTGACGGCCGCGGCGACCGTGTTCTTCATGGGCAGGTCGAGGATCTCGGCCGCCCACCTGGACGCGAGGAAGGGCAGCAGCGGGATGGCCGCCCAGCCCAGGTAGAACAGCAGCTCCATACGGTCGGACAGCCCCATGGAGCGCGGGCGCACCGAGGCCACGCACATGCGGAGATGTTGCACGAACACCATCACTACGAAAAGGCCGAATCCGAGCACGAGAGCGAGATCGCTCCAGGGGTCCGGGATGTCGATCGAGGCGTACCCGATGAACAGGCCCACGGACATGAGGGCCATGTAGGGGAGGGCGACGAGGTGGCGGACGAGCTCGTCGCGGGTCCTGTCCTGCAGGCGGCGTATGTCCTGGAGGGTGGTCTGCGCGTCCTGAACGTTCATGGGGCGTCCTTGGTCGTCGGGCTACTTTCCTATGAGGAAAGTAGCACCTGCTTTCCTCATAGGAAAGCAGGGTCCCGCGACGACGTTCCGGCCGGTTCCGCGGTGGCCGCCCGGGTTCCGGTTCACGCACCGCCGCCGGCGGCGGTTCACTTCAGGCGGTCACGCCGGCCGGCGGAGTGAGCGGGGCCAGCCGCCGGCTGAGCCTGAGGACGGCCTTGGCCGTTCGTGGGTCGGCGGCAGGGGCGAAGGGGGTGACGGGACGGGCCTCGGGCCCGATGACCAGGCCGGTCCGCCCGTCGAGCGAGGCGTCGGCCGCGGCGAGGATCGACGGCCGTGCCGCCACTGACGCGGAGCCGGACGTGGCGCGTTCGAAGGTTCGCCGGACCAGCGGCCACAGCAGCCGCAGCCCTGGTGAGACGATCCTGGGCGACCGCATGGTGCCGTCGGTCATCTCGGTGGCCGCGCCGCCTGGATCGGCCGCGAAGACCGAGATGCCCGTGCCCCGCAGCCGCTCCGCCAGATCCAGCGTGTAGGCGAGGTTGGCGAGCTTCGCCCGGCCGTACCAGTGGAAGCCGTAGTAGCCGCCCGGCGGCTCGACGGCGCCGAAGGAGCGTTTGGCGACCCGGACCGAACCTGAGGTGACGTTCACGATCCGGCTCGGCCCTCCGGCTCGGAGCGGTTCCAGCAGCAGTTCGGTCAACAGGTACGGGGAAAGGTGGTTCACGGCGAACGACGCCTCGATCCCGTCCACCGTCTGTTGCCGGTCCGCGAACATCGCCCCGACGTTGTTGACCAGAACGTCCAAGGGGCCTTCCCCGGCGAGGCGGGTCGCGAGCGCTCGTACGGCACCGAGCGACGCGAGGTCCGCGGCGACGAACCTCGCCTCCGGGCCGGTCGTGACCGCGTCGATCCGCTCGACCGCGCGGGCGCCCCGCTCGGCGTTCCGGCCCACCACGGTCACCGCGTAACCGATCGCCGCCAGCCCCGTCGCGGTCTCCAGGCCTATTCCCCCGGTCCCCGCCGTCACCACAGCCCGTTTGCTCATGGTCTCGCCCTTCGCCGGCAGGTCGCTAATCGGATGGCTATCCGCTTTCTGGTCCGTACCGTAGCATAAGCGGATAGCCATCCGATTAGAAAGGCCGGGCGTGCGACGGCGAACCTCCGAGCCGGGAGTTCCGGACCGCCGTCAACGCGGAGGGCGAAGACCCTCGAGGAGAACGTCGAGGTAGATCTCCGCGTGCTTGGCGTCATCGTCGCCGGAGCGGACCGCGTGCTCGATTCCGCAGAGCAGGCGGCGGACATCGTCCGCCTCGATGTCGCGGCGAATGGCCCCCGCGCGGCGAGCGCGGTCAAGCAGTTCCGCGACGGCACGGTCAAGCTCGGCCTTCATCGCCGAGGTCTGCGCGTCGGCGTCGCTGGCGGATCCGAGCACCGCCGCGAACCCGGCATCGTCCAGCGCGCGGCCGAGAGCGAAATGCAGGAGGCGGTGCAGACCCGCGAGCGGATCCTTGTCGGCCGCCGCGGCCTGCGCCTCACGGACGAGCTGCTGAAAACGTTCCGCCAACAGTGCTTCCAGCAGCGCGTGCCGGTTGGGGAAATGCCGGTACACGGTCCCGACGCCCACTCCCGCGAGCCGGGCGATGGTGTTCAGCATGAGCGAGTCGTCACCTATGGCCAACTGCTCCCTGGCGACCTGCAACACCCGCGCGCGGTTGCGCGCGGCGTCCGCGCGAAGCGCCGTCCCCCGCTCAGCGTTGGGTGTCACAAGCCCAGCCTAGGCCAAGCTCGCTGAGCGTCGCCCGGCCGGCCACCGGGCCGCGGGCCGGCCAGGTCGCGCAGGTGCCGGCCGCACCGGGAGCGCGAGGTGATCAGCGCGCGGCACCCGCTGGACCAGGCGGTGCGTCACAGCCTCGACGGGTACGCCGGCCGGACCCGCGCCGGCCGGCGACCGACGTGCCCGCTCAGCCGGGCGGCTGAGCGGGCCGGGGTGTTACCAGGCGACCGGGAAGGTCGTCAGGCCGTACACCACATTGAACGAACGGAACTCCGGTTCCCCGGCCTCGCGCAGCCCGGGGAACCGGTCGAACAGGGCGGGGAAGGCGATCCGCATCTCCATCCGGGCCAGTGGCGCGCCGATGCAGTGGTGCGCGCCGTAACCGAAGGCGACATGGGGCATGTCGGGCCGCTGGATGTCGAAGCGGTCGGGGTCCTCGGCCAGCGCCGGGTCACGGTTGGCGGCCGGGAGCGAGACCACCACCACGTCGCCCTTCGCGATCGGCACGCCCGCGATCTCGGTGTCGGCCGAGGCGACCTTGGTGGCGCCCTGGTGGATGATCGTCAGCCAGCGGAGCAGCTCCTCGACCATGCCCCCGACCCTGTCCGGATCGGCACGCACCAGGTCGAGCTGGTCCGGGTGGCGCAACAGGGCCAGTGTGCCCAGGCCGATCATGCTGGCCGTCGTCTCGTGGCCCGCCACCAGCAGCAGACCGCCGATGCCGGCCAGCTCGTCGTCCGATATCCCGTCGCCGTGCTCGCGGACGAGCATGCCGAGCAGGTCCTCGCCCGGCTCGACCCGGGCCCGGCCGACCAGCTCGGCCATGTACATGGAGGCCTCCATCTGGGCTTTCCCGCGCGCCTCCGGTGGCTGGTTGAAGTCGAGGATCGACCGGGTACGTGCCTGGAAGGCCTCCCTGTCCTTGTAGGGCACGCCCAGCAGTTCACAGATGACCAGCGACGGGATCGGTGTGGCGAACTCGGAGATCAGGTCGGCCGGGGCGCCGGTGCGTTCCATCGCGTCCAGGTGATCGGCGACGATCTCGCGGACGCGGGGCTCCAGGCGGCGGATGCGGCGCATCGTGAACTCGGGGGTCAGCATGCGGCGTAAGCGGGTGTGGTCGGGCGGGTCCATCATGAGCAGCGCGCCGGCGCGCAACCGCCTGGCCTGCTCCTCGCTCATGGGCGGCAGGGCTATGCCGCTGCCGTAGCTGAACAGCTCGGCGTTCCTGAGCACGTCACGCACGTCGTCATACCGGGTGACCAGCCAGGCTTCGCGGCCGTAGGGCGTCGGCACCCGTTGCAGGCCCGGCTGTTCGCGGACGGCGGCCAGTTCGGGGTCGGGATCGAACTCCCGGCGGCGCATATGGAGGGGCAACATGGTTGTCTCCTGAGGGGGAAATCGGTTACCCATGCAAGATCCCGTCCTGGCCCGCCCCGCGCAACCCCCGCGGTACCGCCGTCCAGCGCTTGGGTGAGGGTGACAGGTGCCGCCCTCGTGCAGTCGTCCCCCGAGGTCAGGGATGGTTCGGATGAGATCCGTGCGCGAACCGCACGGTGACGGACAAGCCGCCTTCGGGGCGTGCGCCGGCGGTGAGGGCGGCGTGGTGAGCGTGCGTGACGGCATTGACGATGGCGAGGCCGAGGCCGTAGCCGTCGCGGCGGCCGTGACGTTCGGGCGCCAGTTTCTGGAAGGGCTGAAAGAGGGATGGGATCCGGTCGCCGGGGATGACCGGCCCGCTGTTGGTGACCGTGAGGGCCACCCGCGTGCCGGAGGTCCGGGTGGTGACCTCCACATGCCCGTCCGCGTGGTTGTGGCGGATGGCGTTGTCGATGAGGTTGGCGACGAGGCTTTCGATCAGTCTCGGGTCCCCGGCCGTCACCGCGGGCGTGAGGTGTTCGGCGAGGTCGATGCCCGTCTCCTTCGCCTGGTCGCGGCGGGAGGCGAGCACTCCTTCGACGACGTGGGCGAGATCGAGGGTGTCCCAGCGGGTGACGCCGCGCTCGCTGGTGGCCAGGGCGAGCAGTGCCTGGACGAGCCGCTCCTGGTGTTCGCCCAGGGCCACGGCCTCCCGGCAGGCCGAGCGCAGGGCCTCGACGTCGGCATCGGGGTCGGCGAGGGCGACTTCGAGGAGGGTGCGCAGGCCGGCGAGCGGGGTGCGCAGCTCGTGGGAGGCGTTGGCGACGAAGTGGCGTTGGGCGTCGAAGGAGGCTTGAAGGCGGGCGAACAGGTCGTCGAGGGTGTGGCCGAGTTCGGTCAGCTCGTCCGTGGGCTCGCCGAGGTCAAGGCGTCGGTGGAGGTTTCCGGCGGAGATGATTTTGGCGGTGGCGGTGATGGCGCGCAGCGGGTGCAGGAACCGGCCGGCGACGAACCAGCCGAGAGCCAGGGCGAGGGGAATCAGAACGACCAGGGCGACGGCGGATCCCGTGAGGAGTTGGGGCAGACCGATCCCGGGTCCGGTTTCGGTGATCGCGCTCGATGAGGGGTGACCTTCGGGGGTGGTCACCTGGACGCTGGCGAGCGGGACGGCGACGAGTACGAGCACGAAGACCCCGGCGGTGTAGATGCCCGCCGCGTAGGCGAGCGCGAGGCGCGTCTGCAGGGACCTTCTGGTGAGCGTCCGGGAGATCATGACGGTCCGATGCGGTAGCCGCCTTCGCGGACGGTCTCGATCACGGGCGGGTCGCCGAGCTTGGCCCGTAACCGGTGCATGGTGTGCTTGACGGCACTGCTGAAGGGGTCGGCGGCCTCGTCCCAGACGCGTTCGAGCAGTTCCTCGGCGGAGATGACCACGCCGGGTACGGCGAGCAGGCATTCGAGCAGGGCGAACTCCCTGGGGCTCAACTCAAGGCGCCGACCGGCCCGGAACGCGATACGGCGGGCCGGATCGAGGGCGATGTCCCCGCATGCCAGGGTGGGCGGCAGCGGCGGGGTGGCGCGGCGGGCCAGGGCACGGACGCGGGCGACCAGCTCGGCGAACGCGAACGGCTTGGGCAGATAGTCGTCGGCGCCGAGGCTGAGCCCGTCGACGCGGTCCTCGATCGTGCCGGAGGCGGTGAGCATCAGTACGCGGGTCTCACAGCGGCCGTGGGCCAGTCGCCGGCAGATCTCGTCCCCGTGGACGCCGGGCAGGTCGCGGTCGAGGATCACCACATCGTAGCGGGTGACGGCCAGGCGGTCGAGGGCGGCGGTTCCGTCCAGGACGACGTCGACGGCCATGCCCTCGCGGCGCAGCCCGGTTCCGACGGAGCGGGCGAGGACCTCGAAGTCCTCGACGACGAGGACTCTCATCGCCACTCGTCGCCGGTCGTCGTGCGGGCGGAGCGGCCGAACCGGCCGTCGGGTCGAGGTGCCATGGATCAACGATGTCAGATCCCCGGTTCCAGCCGGGTCGCAGTCGCCGCGACCCGGCTGGAACCGGGTGCCGCGTACAACCGTCGGCATGAATCCGTTCAGGCCTTACCGATTCCCCCGCCTGCCGCACGAGGAGTGGATCAGGTTCCGCACCGCGCGTGGCCGGGTGCTCACCATGGCGGCCTCCGTGCTGGTCACCGTGTCGCTCGGACTGCTGGTCGCCGGGGGTGCCCGCAGCGTTTGCGACACCGGTGAGGGCTCGGGCCCCTGCCCCGCGCCCCTGCAGGGGCCCGACGGCACGGCGGTGAGAGACAAGTACTACTTCGTGCACCAGCCGCTCACGGGGAACGGCGGCATCACCGCCCGCGTATCGGACATGACCGGGCAGATGCGGCAGCCGGACGCCGTACCGGGGGTGCGCAACGTCAAGGAGGGGGTGGTGCCATGGGCGAAGGCCGGGCTCCTCGTCAGGCAGAGCCTCACGCAAGGCACGCCGTACGCCGCCGTCATGATCACCGGCGGCCATGGCGTGAGGATGCAACACGATTTCACCCACGACGTGGCCGGCGGTCCCGTGCGGGGGCCCATGTGGCTGCGCCTGACCAGGGCGGGGGACACCCTCACCGGCTACGAGTCAGGCGACGGCAAGACGTGGACCGAGGTCGGCACGGTCAAGCTGACCGGACTGCCGGAGACGGTCGAGATCGGGATGTTCACCACCTCGCCGGGCGCCCTGTGGGAGATGGCGCAAGCCTTCGCCCAGGCCACCGCCACCTTCGACCGGATCACGCTGCGGGGCGCGAACGGTTCGTGGCGGCGCGACGACGTCGGCGTCAAAATGAAGGAGGACGGCAAGACCCCGCATCACCCGGGCGGGGTCGTCGAGTCCGGCGACAAGCTCCTCATCACCGGGGGCGGGGACATCGGGCCCGCCACGGCGGACGGCGGTCTGCGCGCCGACCTCACGCTGATCGGCGGGGGAGTGGGGCTGATTCCGGTGCTCGTGGTGGCGGTCACGTTCTTCACGGCGGATCACCGGCGCGGGCCGACCAGGACCGGCCTGGCGGCCAAGGCCGTGGTGATCGGCGCGGTCGCGTTCGTGACGGGGCTGGTGACCTCGGCGGTCGTGGTCCCCGTCGGCCTGGCGATGTTGCGCGCCAACCAGAACCCGATTCAGCCGATCACCCTGGGTACCGAGCTGCGGGTGATCGTCGGCTACGCGGTGCTGACCGCGGCCGCCGCCGTACTGGCTCTGGGCCTCGCCGCGCTGGTCAAGCGGGGCGTCGTCGCCATCGGGCTGGCCATCGCGCTGGTCGTCGTGCCCCACCTGCTGGCGACCGCGGGCCTGGGGCCATGGCTGCTGATGATCACCCCTGCCGCCGGGTTCGCGATCACGCAGAGCGTCCCCACGTTCGCGCATGTGGACGTGGTCCCGTCACTGCTCGGGGGCTACTACCCGCTCCCGCCATGGGCAGGTTTGGCTGTGACCTGTGGATATGCCGCCCTCGCCCTCGGGGCGGCGATAGCCGTACACCGCGGGAAAGTGCCACGTTAGGTTCCGCACGCCCGAAGGTGCGGAACCCCACTCGGCGCGTCCGGCGGCGGCACCCCGGGATACGGCTCGGACAGTGCCGGGAACATGCCCGGACCTCGAAGGGCGCCGCGCACCGATCCGACCCGGGGGCGGGGCGATCGAACGGGTGTACCGGGACACCGGCACCGCCCACCTCCTACCCCGGCTGCTCCGGGGGCGCTGTTTTCGCCCGGTGGTGAGAGGCGGCGGCGGTGGTTCGGGTGGCTGACAGCGTGCCGTGTGCGGTTTGTGAGCGATGGGTTGGAGGGTGAGGTCGTCCGCGTCACCCATCACCCGGGGGAACGGGTCGATGCCCCAGTCACTTATCACCCGGAGGAACGGGTCGATGTCCCAACGTGATCTTTCGTCTGATCGTGCGGTGCGGCCACGTTGGCCGCGCACGCTCACGGCGTCGGCGTCGGCGTCGGCGTCGGCCGTGAGCATGGCGTTGGCCGCGGCGTTCCCGGCCGCCGCCGCGGCCACGCCGTCCGATCCGCCGGCGCCGCACGACCCGGTCGCGTTTGCCATGGTCGGGAGCCTGTCAGATGACGACGTACCGCCGGACGATCAAGGTCAGGGCCCCGCCTGCCCGGCGGGCGACCTCACCGAGGTTCGGCGAGCGCCACGAGCCGTGCGGGTACGTGCTTGTGCCAGGGCGTTCCCGCGTAGCGGTCGCGGTCCTGGCTCGAGGTGAGCTCGTTGGGCGCGATCCCGGTGACGACCCGGCCGGCTTCGGGGTCCAGATGGTCGACCCCGAACCCGTTGGGCAGCGAGATGTGCCCGGGGCGCATCCGGTCGGTCAGTTCCACGACGACCTCGACGCTGCCGCGCCGGGTGGTCAGCACCGCCCGGTCGCCGGTGGTCACTCCCAGGCGTTCGGCGTCGGAGATCCCGATCCGCAGGGCCCCGCCCATGTCGCGTTTGCGCCAGTCCGGGTCCCGGATGATGGTGTTGGCGGTGAAGGCACGCCGTTCGCCGGCCGACAGCACGAACGGCCATTCCCGGTCGTCGGCGGGTTCGGGCCGGTCGGCGAGTCCGGCCACCTCGGCGAGGAGCTCGGGGATGTGGAGCTGGACGCGCCTGCCCTTCAAGCGTCGCCAGGTCTCCTCCTGTACGTCGTCGGTGGTGACCAGACCGTGCGGGCTGGAGATGATCGCGTCGAAGAGCCGCTCGCCGGCCTCCAGGCCCTCGCCGTAGCCTGCCCGTTTCACTCCTGCGGGGTTCTCCTGGACGAAGCCGTGCGCCGCGCTCCACAGCACCGCCGCCGCCGCGGCGCCGTCGGGCAGTGTCGGCCCGAGGGTCCGGTAGAGCAGTACCGGAGCCAGCCGGGCGAGCCCCGGTTGCGAGCCGAGCAGGTTCAGGAACGCCTCGGCGAACGCCGCGCGGCCCTGGGTGGCCGCTTCCCGAAGCGGCTCGACGACCTCCGGAGTCAGCGCGCCCGAGGCCTCCACCAGCCGCGCGTGGATCTCCGGCTCGGGCAGCGGCCCGTCCGGCGGGTCCACGACCGGCCGGCGGAGATGGAAGATGTTGCGCGGGAAGTCGAAGTTGAAGAACGTCGCCTCCCACTTCTCGAACTGCGTCGGCGCCGGGAGCACGTAGTCGGCGAGCCGCGCGGTCTCGGTCATCGCGACGTCGATGACGACCAGCAGGTCCAAGGCCTCCAGCGCGGAACGCATGGCCACCGAGTCGGCCAGGGAGTGTGCCGGGTTCGCGCTCTCCACGAGCATCGCCCGGTAGCGGGCCGGATGGTCGGTGAGGATCTCCTCGGCGATCACGTTGCAGGGCACCAGCCCACTGATGATCTTCGCTCCGGCGACCGGGCTGACCGGCCCCTCACCGACCTTGTGCCCGCGGTCACGGGCGATCGGCGCCAGGTTGGAGAAGGCGTACTGCGCGCCCTGCTTGCCGAGGTTGCCGGTCAGTAGCCAAAGCAGTCGCTGGACGTAGGAGACCACGGTGGAGTCGCGGTTCATCTGCACGCCAAGGTCCTCGGTGACCGCCACCGAGGACGCCGAGGCGATCCTGCGCGAGGCCGCCCGGACCAGGTCCTCCTCGACGCCGGCCGTCGCACAGTACCGGCTCACCGGCACGGCCGACAGCGTCTTTCCGACCTCGGACAGCCCGTCGGCGTGCTCGGCCAGCCAGTCCTCGTCGATCAGCTTCTCCTGTACGAGGACGGCGGCCATCGCGGTCAGCAGATAGACGTCGGTCCCGGGCCGTACCTGCAGATGGAAGTCGGCCAGCTCGGCGGTCTCGGTCCGGACCGGATCGATGACGATCATCGACCTTGCCGGGTCCCTGCCGATCTCCTTGAGCACTGTGCGGGCCCGGGGAAATCCATGGGACTGGTAGGGGTTCTTGCCGACGAACACCGCGACCTCGCAGTGCTCGACGTCGGAGCGGGTCGGCGCGCCGAACATGCGGGCGCTCACCCAGAACTCGCCGGTCTTCTCCTGGGCGAGGGCGCTGGAGCGGTATTTGGCGCCGAATGCCTTCATCGTCGCCACGGCATAGGCTCCGCCCAGGTGGTTGCCCTGTCCGCCGCCCCCGTAGTAGAAGATCGACTCTCCGGGCAGCGCGCCGAGCCGGGCGGCCACCTCGCCGATCGCGGTCTCCCAGGAGACCTCCTCGAAGGTCCCGTCGGGCCGCCTGCGCAGGGGCCGGGTCAGCCGCTCGGCACGCCCGTTCTGGTAGCGGTCGAGCCGCAGCGCCTTGTTGCAGGTGTAGCCCTGGGAGGCCGGGTGCAGCTTGTCGCCGCGGATCTTGTCGAACGACCCGGACGGGCCGACCAGGATCTCGACACCGCAGTTGCATTCGCACAGGATGCAGGCGCTCGGCCGCCACTCGCCCATGACCAACCCCTCAACACCTAGTGAGTTCCGTTTTGGAACTTAGTCAGTTCCGGAAAAGAACTCAATAGACTTCTCGTATGCGCTGGAAGGACATCGGGGACGTCGACTGCTCGATCGCCCGCACCCTGTCGGTGATCGGTGACCGCTGGACCATGCTCGTGCTGCGCGACGCCTTCCTGGGCGTCCGGCGCTTCGAGGACTTCCAGAACGACCTCGGAGTCTCCCGGCATCTGCTGGCCGACCGGCTGGGCACCCTGGTCGAGCACGGGATCCTCGAGCGGCGCCCCTACAGCGAGCGGCCGCTCCGGCACGAGTACAGGCTGACCGCCAAGGGCCTCGACCTCTATCCGGTGATCATCTCGATCGCCGGCTGGGGCGACCGCTGGATGGCGGGCGAGGACGGCCCGCCGCTCACCCTGCGCCACCAGAGCTGCGGCGAGATCATCGCCCCGGCCCTGACCTGCCCCTGCTGCGGCGAACGGATCGACCCCCGGCAGATGACTCCGGTCGGCCGGGCGGTGTCCCCCTGAGGGTCTCCTCATCCGTTGGGGAGGGCTGAGACGCCACCACCGGCCGCGGTCACCGTCGCCCGATGACGAGCACCACGCCTCGACCTCGCCGGTGAGCGATCGGTGAGCTCGCCGGCCAGTGCCGGCGCGGCCCTGGCGGTCGGCGCCGTCTCGAGGTCCGAGGCACCGGCGGAGTTCTCCAGCGGGTCGACGTGGCGCGGGCCACGGCGCGGCAGGTGACCGCCGAACCCGGCGGTGCCGGTTTCGGCCTGCAACGGTGCGTGGCTCGTCCATGCCGAACCACGATCGGCGCCGAATGCGCGCGTTGTCCGCCGCTTGTCACCGTCTGTCGACAGCGCGACCGACGGCGCGACCGTGACACGACCATGACGCGTACCGGCGAGCCGGGCGAGAGGTTCACCTACTCCAACACCAACTTCACCCTCATAGGCATGATCATCGAGAAGGTGACCGGGCCGTCCGCCTCGGGCGAGCATGCGCAGCAGGTCATGGGCGCGGACCTGCGAGCACGGATGGCCGTGGCTATGGGAGTCCCGGGCCGTTGAAGAGGTCGATGAGTCCGAACGGTGCGCGGTCACCGAGGCAGAGTTCCAGAACCTCGTGCGCGTCCGCGTAGGCCGACTCGCTGCGCGGGAACAGCGCCTCTTCGTAGGCGGTGAGTGCCGCTTCGATGTCGTCGGGGTGCGCGGCGATCGCCTTCGCGAGCTCGGCGCCGTCGAACATCGCCAGGTTCGCGCCGTCGCCGGACGGCGGCATCAGGTGCGCGGCATCACCGAGGAGCGTCACCCCGGGCACGCGGTCCCATCGGTGTCCGTCCGGGAGTGTGTGGATCATGCGCGAGACCGGTGCGGTTTCGCCGTCGGTGATCAGCGAGGTGAGCTCCGGCGCCCACCCGTCGAACTCGGCCGCGACCCGAGCGGTCGCGGCGGCGGCGTCGGTGAAGTCGATGCCGGCGATCCACTCGGCGGGGCGGTTCAGCTCGACGTACGTGTGAAGGATGTCTCCCGCCTCGCGGTGCGCGACGATCCCCTTTCCCGGGGTCAGCGCGTACATCGCGCCGTCGCCGACCGCCTTGGCCGTCGCGGGGTGTCGCTTGTCGGCGTCGTACAGGTAGGTCTCGACGAACGTCGTGCCGATGTACTCGGGCCTGGCGTCGGAGAGCAGCGGGCGGATCTTCGACCAGGCGCCGTCGGCACCGACGAGGAGGCCGCTGGTCACGGTCGACCCGTCGGCGAAGGTCAGCTCGTGCCGGCCGTCGCCGAGAGGCTGGACATCGGTGACCTTGCGTCCCCACTGGACCACCTGGTCGGGCAGGGAGTCGAGCAGGATCCGACGCAGGTCTCCACGGAGCACCTCGGGACGCCCCGCCGTGCCGTCGTCGGGGTCGTCGAGCAGCACCGTGCCGTGCTGGTCGAGCACGCGCGACGCCTCGGCGCCGTCGTGGACGATCGCACGGAACTCGTCGGTGAGGCCGGCCGCTTCGAGCGCGAGCTGCCCGTCGTCCCTGTGGATGTCGAGCTGGCCGCCCTGCGTGCGGGCTTCCGCAGAGGGCTCCGCCTCGTAGATCGTCGAGGGGATGCCGTGGACGTGCAGGACCCGGGCGAGGGTCAGGCCGCCGAGGCCGGCGCCGACGATGACGATCGGGTGGTGGCTGGTGTTCATGGGCTTTCCCGTTTCTGTGCGGTCGGAGCGCCGGGGAACTGCCCGGATATCCCATATGGAACGGTGCTCCATAAACAATATGGAACATCGTTCCATGGTGTGTCAAAATGAGGCCATGCCACGAACGCGAGGAAGAGCACCCGCCGGGGGGCGCGCCGGCGCCCTCTCGCAAGAGATCGTCATCGGCGCCGCCGTCGCGCTGCTGGACGAGCACGGCGAACGGGGACTCACCTTCCGGCTGCTGGCCGAACGGCTGAACACCGGCACCGGCGCCCTGTACTGGCACGTGGCGAACAAGGACGAGCTCGTCGCCCTGGCCGCCGATCAGGTGCTCGGCCACGCCCTCGCGGCCCCAGGCCTCGCGGCCGACGCGGGCACCGGGTTGCGCGCGCTCGCCATCGCCGTCTTCGACGCCCTCGACCGGCACTCGTGGGCCGCCTCCCACGTCACCGCGCCCGCCACACTGGCCAACGCGCTGCGCCTGTTCGACCGCATCGGCACCCTCGTCGCACGAACCGGGCTGCCCGCCGAGCGGCATTTCGCGGTCTCCACCGCGATCTTCTACTACATCACCGGCGTCAGCGCCCAGATCATCGCCCCAGGTACCACCGTCGGCGCGACCACCAGCCGCGACGCCTTCCTCGCCCAGACCGCCGAACGCTGGGGAAAGCTCGACCCCGCCGACTACCCCTTCCTGACGCGCGCCACCACGGACTTGCGCGACCACGACGACCGCGACCAGTTCATCGCCGGCCTCGACCTGCTCCTGGACGGCCTGAACGCGACCGCAGACCCGCGACCGCCCGCGTGATGCACGGCGTTGAGGGCGAGGCCGAGCGCGCCGAGCGGGTCCTCTACCGTTTTCGCGTCGGCGAGGGGATGCCGGGCGCCGACCACGCCGATGTGCGCGGTGGTCATGGACAGGGGGAACGAGTCCACGTCGGGATGTCGCACAGGCGTGGTGCTCCACAGGACGTCTACCTGTCGGCGACCTCAGGGACAAGGTAGACGGAGGAGCGCGGGTCGGCGGCACCCGGCGCATCCTGGAGAGGCCCCGAGACCGCCACCGAAAGGAAACGACCTGCTCGCGGCGGTTGGTCAGGTAGGTCTCGCGACCGCTCTGCGGCTCGGCGCGATGGCACTGCCCGCACTGCCCGCACTGCCCGCACTGCCCGTGCCGGCAGTGGGTCGTCATGCCGGGCTGACACGCACATGCCGGGCGGAATGCCGACACTTCCCGGTGCGTCTTGCGCACGGACGCCGACCACACGTTTTCACGGATCCACGCGGCGCGCTCGTCGGTCCACTGACGGCGGCTCGGTGTGCTCGATCGAACGGCCGGACAGGGCCGTCAGGCCAACCGGTCTGGCGGCCCCGAACCTTTCCGGGCGTCACCCTGGGGCTGGGGTCACGCTCGGGAGAACACCGCCGAGACGAACCGGAGCAGGTGCGACGTTTCGCAGATCCGCCCGCAGTGGGCGAACGCCTCGTCCAGGCCGGTGGGACGTCCGCTGGATCCGGATCAGGTCGCGGGCCCGCACGATCCGGTGGTCCGCGGCCCGAAGCCAGTGGGTTGTACGGCGGGCGACGCCAGGCCGATGCATCGGCGCACGGGACGGTCTATACTCGTTTTCTTAGCGCTCTCGCACAAAAAAGCGAACACGTCCCCCAATTAAAAGGAGCGTACCAAGGAAATGTCGAGCCGTCAAGTGTCAAGCCCTCAGATCGAAGCCGAGCAGTCCTACGTCACCACGCTGTACTGCCACCTCGACGAGGCGCGTGAGCGGGCCGAGACCTCTCTGAAGGAGGCGCACCGCAGTCCCGGTGTCGGCACCGCTCGGGGCATGGTCGAGCGGGAGGTGTTCTCCGGCGAGTACGCCAGGCGCCTCGCCAAGCTCAACGGAGTGGAGCACGGCCTGTGCTTCGGCAGGATCGACGACTTCGACGGCGAGACCCTCTACATCGGCAGAATCGGGTTGCGCGACGGCGACGGCGAGCCGGTCCTCATCGACTGGCGGGCCCCTGCCGCCCGCCCGTTCTACACCGCCACACCCGGCAACCCGGGGTCACTGGTACGGCGCCGCCACCTGCACACCCGCGACCGGACCGTGGTCGGCGTCGACGACGAGGTGTTCGACCTCGACCGGATAAGCGACGCCGACCGCCGGTCGCTGGTCGGGGAGGCGGCGCTCCTGGCGACGCTGCGCCGGGCGAGGACCGGCAAGATGAGCGAGGTGGTGGCCACCATCCAGACCGAGCAGGACCGCGTGATCCGCTCGGGCCTGCACGGGACCCTCGTGGTCCAGGGCGGTCCCGGCACCGGTAAGACGGTCGCCGCGCTGCACCGCGCCGCCTACCTGCTCTACACGCACAGGGACGTCCTGGAGCGCAGGGGTATCCTGATCATCGGGCCCAACGACCTGTTCTCCCGCTACATCGAGCAGGTGCTGCCCTCCCTCGGCGAGAGCGACGTGGTGATGACCACGCTCGGGCGGCTCTATCCGGGCATCGCGGCGACGGCGGAGGACGGCCCGTCTCAGGCCGTGATCAAGGGCGACCTGCGGATGGCCGAGGTGATGGCGAAAGCCGTACAAGATCGGCAGCGGGTCCCCGAAGGGGACCTCGAGGTCAAGATCCCCAATCGGACGTCGGTGCGCGACGGCAAGGAAGTCGTGATCGACTGGACGACGCTCCGCGTGGGCCACGGCGCCTGCGTCATCGCCCGTGACCGCGCCCGTGCGCTGCGCAGCCCGCACAACGAGGCCCGGCACGTGTTCGTGCTCGACATGCTGCGCGCGCTGGCCACCGCCGAGGCCGAGCAGTACGAGCGGCTGACGGATGAGGATGAGCTGGGGGTGGTGCTGCCTGACGACGGCGACTCGTGGCTGGAGCTGCCGCCGGACGAGGAGGAGATGCGGGTCGACGAGGAGGAGACGCTGCGGGAGGCGTGCCGGGTGCTGTGGGAGCAGCCGACGGTACGGCAGGCGATGGACGAGCTGTGGCCGATCCTCACCCCGGAGCGACTGGTCGGCGAGCTGCTGGCCGACTGGGAGGCGATGCTCTCGGCGGGTCTGGACGCCGGTGAGGCCGGGGAGCTGCTGCGTCCGCCGGATGCGCCGTGGACGGTGGGCGACGTGCCGCTGCTCGACGAGGCCGCCGAGCTGCTCGGCTCCGACCTGACCGTCGATCGGGAACGGGATCGGGACAACGCCGCCGAGCGCCGCGACGAACGGGCCTACGCCAAGGACGTGCTGATCTACAACAACGACTTCGAGATCCTGGACGAGGCCGGGGCGAGGCTCAGTGACCTGCTGGACGTCGGCACCCTGGCCGAACGCCACCACGACCGCGGCCCGGCACTGACCACCGCCCAGCGTGCGGCCGCCGACCGGACGTGGGTCTACGGTCACGTGATCCTCGACGAGGCCCAGGAGCTGTCGGCGATGGCCTGGCGTTCGGTCATGCGGCGCATCCCGACCCGCTCGCTGACCGTGGTCGGCGACATCGCCCAGACGGGATCGGCGGCGGGCGCCCGCACCTGGGAGGAGGTGCTGGCTCCCTATGCCGAGGACCGCTGGCGCGAGGAGCGACTGATGATCAATTATCGGACCCCGGCCGAGATCATGGACGTGGCCGCCGACGTCCTGCGCGCCGTGGCTCCTGACCAGGTCCCCCCGCAGTCGGTCCGCACCGGCGGGACTCCGCCTCGCGCCATCCGTCAGACGTCCCTCGGGTTCGCGGATGTGGTGGAGTCCGAGCTCGCCGCGATCGGCGAAGGGCGGCTGGCCGTCATCGTTCCTGACGCGCGTCACACCGGGTCCGCCGAGGTCGATCTCGAGACGCCGGTGGTGGTGCTCACCGTGACCCAGTCCAAGGGACTGGAGTTCGACGCCGTCGTGGTCGTGGCTCCTGACGAGATCCTCGCCCAGTCACCCAAGGGGGGTCACGATCTCTACGTGGCGGTCACCCGGGCTACCAGGCGCCTCACCGTGGTGCACGAGGCGGAACTACCTGACATGCTCGCCAAACTCGCCCGGTGACGAAGCCGGCTCTGAGAATGGGGCTGGGCGAAAGGTTCTGCATCGACCGGTAGGTGCTGCGGTGGAAAATCGTTCGCCCGGGGCGGGGCCCGGCACGCAGGTGCCGGGCCCGCGGGTGGGCGACCGGGTGCTGGATCCGGGCGCGCCGCCGTACGGGAGCCGCTCAGTGACCGGCGGCCGTGGCGTGCTCTCGGGCCAGCCGCTCCTCGCCCGACAGCGTGTTGAGCGGCTTCTCCTTGATGAACAGGACCGCTACCAGCGCGAGCGCGGTGAGCGGCACGCCGATGAGGAACAGGTCGGCGGTGGCCGTCGCGTACACGTCCTGGATGACGCGGACGACGGGAGCGGGCAGTTTGGAGATGTCGGGTACGGCGTCGCTGTCGCCGCCTGCGGCGGCGGCCATCGGGCCGAGCTTCTCCGTCATGAGCGTGGTGATCCGGCCGGCCAGCACCGCGCCCAGGGCGCTGACGCCGACGGCGCCGCCCATGCTGCGGAAGAAGGTCAGCACCGAGGTGGTGGCCCCCAGGTCGTGGGCGGGTACGTCGTTCTGGGCGGCGAGGACCAGGTTCTGCATGAGCATGCCGACGCCGATGCCGAGCACCGCCATGTAGAGCCCGAGCACTACCGTGCCGGTCTGGCCGTCGATGGTGCTGAGCAGGCCCATCCCGGCGAGCATGACGACGCCGCCGGCCACCAGGAAGCCCTTCCAGCGGCCCCACTTGGTGATGAGCTGGCCGGCCACGGTGGAGGAGATCAGCAGGCCGAACACCATCGGCAGGCTCATCAGGCCGGCGACCGTCGGCGACTTGCCGAGCGCCACCTGGAAGTACTGTGACAGGAAGACCGTGCCGCCGAACATGGCCACGCCGACCAGCACGCTCGCCACAGTGGCGAGGGCGACGGTGCGGTTCTTGAAGAGGGCCAGGGGAATGATCGGCTCAGCCGCCCGTGACTCCACCCAGGCTGCCAGCGCGAGGATGAGCACGGCGCCGCTCACGAGGGCGGCGGTCCACCAGGAGCCCCACTCGAACTGGTTGCCCGCCAGTGACGACCAGATCAGCAGGGTGGACACGCCCACCGTGATCAGCAGGGCGCCCAGGTAGTCGACCTTGACGTCCTTGCGTACCACCGGCAGGTCGAGCGTGCGCTGCAGCAGGACGATGGCCAGGATCGTGAACGGCACGCCGATGAGGAAGCACCAGCGCCAGCCGAGCCAGGAGGTGTCCACGAGCACGCCGCCGATGAGCGGGCCCGCCACGGTGCCGACGCCGAACACGGCGCCGAAGATGCCGGCGTAGCGGCCGAGCTCACGCGGTGGGATCATGGCCGCCATCACGATCATCGCGAGCGCGGTCATGCCGCCGGCGCCGATGCCCTGCACGACGCGGCTGACGATGAGGATCTCCACGTTCGGCGTGAGACCCGCGATCAGCGAGCCCACCACGAACAGTCCCAGCGAGAGCTGGATCAGCAGCTTCTTGTTGTAGAGGTCGGCCATCTTGCCCCAGAGCGGCACCGTGGCCGTCATGGCCAGCAGCTCCGAGGTGACGATCCAGGTGTAGATGGTCTGCGAGCCCTGCAGGTCGGTGATGATGCGGGGCAGGGCGTTGGCCACGACGGTCGAGGCCAGGATGGATACGAACATGCCCACCATCAGCCCCGACAGTGCCTGCAGGACCTTTCTCCTGGAGGTGGGCGCCGCGGCCACGGATTCGGGCTGCGCGCTGGTGGATGTCATCTTTCCTCAATTTCTCGGGCGAGGACCGGCACTCCGCGGGACTTTCGCGGACGCCGGTTGAACGGAAACGTTTACATGGGCGATCGAAAGAGGACGGTGACCGGGGCGGTCACGGATTGGGCAGGCCGGCGGCGAGCTGGGAGAAGGCCTCGTCGACCAGGTCGGCCAGCGCCGGGCGGCCGCCTGCGGCACTCCAGCGGATCATCGCCACCCGGAAGGCCGCCATGGCCGCCGCGGTGGCCAGCTCGGGATAGCCGCTCGTACCAAGTTCGACGCCGGCCCGGTGCGCGACGGCGGCCGATATGGCGCGCTCGGTCTCGGTGCCGCTGGCGACCAGCCGCGGCAGGAGTGACGGGTTCTGCTCGAACACCTTCAGCCGCAGCAGCCATTGCTCGCGCTGTTCCTGGACGTGCTCGGCCTCGACCCGCGACATCAGGCGCAGCGCCTCCAGGATCGGCACCTTCGAGGGTACGGCCTGCAGCCTCTCGCGCAGCTCGGCGGCGGACGCCGGGCTCGCTCCGACAAGCGCGTCCTCCTTGGACGGGAAATAGTTGAAGAACGTACGTGAGGAGAGGTCCACCGCCTCGGCGATGTCCTCCACCGTGACACCCGCCAAACCGCGCTCGGCCACCAGTGTCAGGGCGGCGTGCTCCAGGGCCGCACGGGTCTCGAGCTTCTTCCGGTCTCTTCGGCCGAGCTCGTGTGTGCTCTCTACCGGTGGTTTGTTAAATCCGGACGTAGAGGTTGAGAGCGTGTCCGGCTCCGACGGCGGTGAGTAAGCGCTGGAGTTCA
>NZ_JBPJUQ010000035.1:0-100510 GCF_051192615.1 Streptosporangium sp. G11 | reverse complement strand
AGAGCAACAGATCATCCAGCCGGAGTGTCACCCGCCTCCCGAGCCGGATCTGTCGCACGGGTCCTGAGCCCTGACACCATGATCATGCATGTCCTACGGGTCAGTCTCTAATACCGGTCTCACCATCTGCGCCATCAAGACCGGCTATGTTAGAGATCATGAAGAAGACGTACTTGGCGGTACTGGCGGTGGTCTTCGCGTTTCTCACAGTGATTGGCGTCGTCACTTTCCCTGCGTTCTCCTATGTAATGGGGAATCGGAGCAAGTGCGGTGAGGAATACAACATCATCGACAAAGCCTTGGCGTCATTCGACATCCTGGACGCACGCCCGCCTGGGGCCGTCCCGCGCGGGGAGCGCGACTTCAGCTGCGACACCGACGATTATTTCGCATCCGTGAGTCGTTCTTATCGCTCGGCACAACAGCAAACTCTGGAAAATGTCCAGTCTTACTATCGCGCCATTGCCCTTCAACAGGGTTGGAAAGTCGTCGTCTCCAGTGAGGAGTTCTCTGACGGTGAGGACTGCGTGGTGAAGGACATCGAGGGCTCTCAAGTCAATCTGTCGGTTTGGTTCCCTCCAAAGGCGAAGGGCGATTACCACGTGAGCGTGTCCACTTAGCCTTGCTGACAACCTGAACGCCTGTCAGGCCTGGGTGGCGAGGAAGCCACCTTCGGTAGGTTTCTAGATCATGAGGGCGATGCCGTTGTCGGCGAGTTCTTGCGGGGTGAATACCGCGCTGGTGTCGTCGGCCAGTTCGGCGCTGTAGCCGATCTCGTAGCGGTTGGCGGGGGCTTTGACCTCGGTGACCTCGATGGGGTGGCCGTTGGCGTGGGCCATGGTGCGGCGGATGATGAGGATCGCTTCGGCGTAGTCCATGCCCAGGCGGGCGCGTTCGTCTTCGTAGACGATGCGGGAGGTGGTCAGGGTCATCCACCGGATGGGGCCGTGTTAGCGGATGAGGGACTGGTAGAAGAAGCCGGGGTACATCAAAGTCTCCACCGAACCCGGGGCGACTCATGGTCCGTGGAGATCGATCTCATGGACACGCCTCTGTCGGACCTCGCTGGAACGCCTTGTAATAGATCACACAGAGGATGACCGGGTACGGCTCTAGAGCGATGGCAGCCACTTTAAAGGCGCATGTGGACCCTTGAATCTCGGTGAGATGTTGGAAGCTTTTCGAGACTTCGTTGAGACCGCCGCCATGTCTTCTCCCGCTTGACCTTCCTGTTCGTCCCGGCGGAAGGAATGATGACGTCAGGGGCCATCGGATATCCATCGATGATGGGTGAAATCTCGCTTACCGGGATTCGGGGGGCAGGAGACACTGTGGCATGCGTCCCTACGAGCAGGCCGATGACCTCGAGCAGGCTGTCGACGAGTTGAGTGCCCGCATCTACACGGCGTTGCGTGACGGTGGTCTCGACGCCGAACCCCTCGTCGAGCTGGCCTGCCTGACAGAGGAGTGGGACGTGTCCACCGCTGTCACGCGGGAACTCCTCGAACGCCCCGCCGTCGAGCTGACGGCCGCCGACCTGGCCCGGCTGGGCAAGGCTCTTCTCGACGACGTCGGCTTCGGGCCGACCTTCGCTCTGGAACCGGGCCTCTTGGTGCCGCTGGAGGAGGCGCTGAAGGTCGTGGATCGTGACGTCCGCGCTGCGGGGATCACCGGGACGCTTCGGATGGTCCTGCCCGACCGGGACTCCATGGGCCTGGCATGGGTCGAGTTCCAGGGCATTCGCCATGGCAACGGCCTCGGGCCCGGAGGGGGCGACGCCCAAGGAGTGCTCCAGTACGTAGCCGACGCCACCCAGGATGTGGTCGTGGAGGCGACGTGGAAGATGTGGCCCGCCTGCCCGGTGCACGACCGGGGCCTGCGCGCCGAGCTGGAGAACGAGATCGCCGTGTGGCACTGCACGAGCAGCGGAACGCACACCGTCGCGCCGGTGGGTGAACTGCTGCCCGAACGCCGTTAACGGTCTTCCGCCGACTTGCCTAAACTCCTAACGGATTAAAAGTGGATGGCGCTTCTTGGCTTTCGCGACGCTCCGACCTGGCGCTTCGAGTGCTGCCTTGTCCTTGTTCAGCGGGGCAACTCGCGCATAGTCCAGATCTTGAAATCCTGCCAGGATGAACCGCGGTCGGCCACGCTGCCCGGTGGGCTCGGGCTGAGACATCCGATGGGCGGGGTGCGTCAAGTCGGTCCGGAGTGGCCGCCGACGCGGTCGGCGGGTTGTAGGCACGGTGGGGTGCGCGTCGGTGGTTGCTCCGGCGCCCGGGGGTCTGGGGACTGGGGACTGCGAAGCCTCCAGCGGTAACGGCGATCAGGTGGTGTGGCTCAGCCTTGGGCCGCTGCGGGCTGCTGGGCTGCTGGAGGGGTGGGGAATGCGGTGTGTTCTCGGTAGCTCTGGCGGGTGGTCAGGCAGTGGAACAGGCAGCCTGGCGGCCGGGGTGGGCGGCGGCTCAGAGGCCGCCGCGGGAGCAGTCGGGCAGTCGAGCAAGCCTGGCGGCCGGGTTCGTGATCTCGCGCGGAGGAGGCGTCGGGCTTGCCGGCCGGGCCGTATGTGCCCCGTCAAGCCTCGGGGCCGGGGCGTATGGAACCCGTCAAGGCGTGCAGAAAGCGGGAAAAAGGGCGGTTTCCTTACGTATGCCCCACCCGTCGGGTGGTGGCGGACAAATCCCGGATTCGAGGAGTGGGGATGGCAGACGTCATCTTCGTCGCCCTGACGGTCGCGATTTTCGTGATCCTCGGGCTGGTCGTCAGGGCGGTGGAACGGTTGTGAGTGCCGTGAACGCCACCGGTCTGGTCGTGGTCGTCGGCTTGGTGATCTTCATGGTCGCGGCCCTGCTCTTCCCGGAGCGCTTCTGATGAGGGAGTGCCCCTGATGTCCTCGACCATGGCCGGGATCCTGTTCATCGGATCCCTCGTCGTCGCCCTCGCGCTGGTCCACCGGCCGCTGGGCGACTATATGTATCGCGTCTACACCGGTACGAGGCACCTCGCCGTCGAGCGGGTGATCTACCGGCTCGTCGGTGTCCGGCCGGACACCGAGCAGAGGTGGGGCGTCTACGCCCGCGCCCTGCTGGCGTTCTCGGCGATCTCCGTTCTGCTCCTCTACGGGCTGCAGCGGCTGCAGGACAGGCTGTTTTTGTCACTGGGCTTCGCCCCGGTGCCCGACCACGTCGCCTGGAACACCGCCGTCAGCTTCGTCACCAACACCAACTGGCAGGCGTACTCAGGCGAGTCGACCATGGGCCACCTGGTGCAGATGTCCGGCCTGGCGGTGCAGAACTTCGTGTCCGCCGCGGTGGGCATGGCGGTGGCGATCGCGCTGGTCCGCGGCTTCGCGCGCAGGAGGACCGAGGAACTCGGCAACTTCTGGGTGGACCTGGTCCGCGGCACCGTCCGCGTCCTGCTGCCGCTCGCCCTCGTCGGCGCGGTCGTGCTGCTGGCGGGCGGCCTGATCCAGAACTTCGCCTCCCCGCACGAGGTGACCACCCTGACCGGCGGCACCCAGGCGATCACCGGCGGTCCGGTGGCCAGCCAGGAGATCATCAAGGAGCTGGGCAACAACGGCGGCGGGTTCTACAACACGAACTCGGCCCACCCGTTCGAGAACGCCACCGCCTGGACCAACTGGGTCGAGATCTTCGCGATCTTCCTGATCCCGTTCGCGCTGCCCCGCACGTTCGGCCGCATGGTCGGCGACACCCGGCAGGGCTACGCGATCGTCGCGATCATGGGGACCCTGGCGCTGGCGAGCGTCGCGCTGCTGACCGGGCTGGAGATCGCCCACGGCGGTACGGTCCCGCAGGCGGTGGGCGCGGCGATGGAGGGCAAGGACGTGCGCTTCGGCGTGCCCAACTCCGGCACCTTCGCCGCAGCCACCACGCTCACCTCCACCGGGGCGGTCAACTCCTTCCACGACTCGTTCACCGCGCTCGGCGGCATGCTCACGATGTTCAACATGATGCTCGGCGAGGTCGCCCCCGGCGGCGCGGGCGCGGGCCTGTACGGCATGCTCGTCCTCGCCGTGATCACGGTCTTCGTGGCCGGGCTCATGGTCGGCCGCACGCCCGAGTACCTGGGCAAGAGGATCGGCTCCCGCGAGATCAAGTTCGCCGCGATGTACTTCCTGGTCACGCCGCTGCTCGTGCTGACCGGCACGGCATTGTCGATGGGCTCGGCCGAACAGCGGGCGAGCATGCTCAACAGCGGCCCGCACGGCTTCTCCGAGGTGCTGTACGCCTTCACCAGCGCGTCCAACAACAACGGATCCGCGTTCGGCGGCATCACCGTCAACACGCCGTGGTACGACGTGGCCCTCGGCCTGTGCATGGCCTTCGGCCGGTTCCTGCCGATCATCTTCGTTCTCGCCCTGGCCGGATCCCTGGCCAGGCAGGCACCGGTGCCCGTCTCGGCGGGCACGCTGCCCACGCACCGCCCGCAGTTCGTCGGCATGGTCGTCGGCGTGACGGTGATCCTCGTCGCGCTGACCTTCCTGCCCGCCCTGGCGCTCGGCCCGCTCGCGGAAGGAATCCAGTGATGCCCACCCAGACGCTCGAAGCGCCGGGCCGTACCCCCGCTCCGAAGGACGGCAAGGTGGGCGGCGGCCTCCTCGACCCCCGGCAGCTGGTCACCTCGCTGCCCGAGGCGGTGAGGAAGCTCAACCCGGCCACGCTCTGGCGCAACCCGGTGATGCTGATCGTCGAGATCGGCGCGGCCTTCACCACGGTGCTCGCCGTGCTCACCCCGTCGTTCTTCGCCTGGGCCACCGTGGTGTGGCTCTGGCTGACGGTGATCTTCGCCAACCTGGCCGAGGCCGTCGCCGAGGGGCGCGGCAAGGCCCAGGCGGCCACGCTGCGCGCCGCCAAGCGCGACACCACGGCGCGGCGGCTGCGCGGACGCGACTCCACCGAGTGGGACGTCGTCGGAGCCCCCGAACTGCTGCCGGGGGACTTCGTTGTCGTGGAGGCCGGGGAGATCATCCCCGGTGACGGCGACGTGGTCGACGGCATCGCCTCGGTGGACGAGTCGGCCATCACCGGCGAGTCCGCCCCGGTTATCCGCGAGTCTGGCGGCGACAGGTCGGCGGTGACCGGCGGCACGAAGGTGCTGAGCGACCGGATCGTCGTCCAGATCACCCAGCGGCCCGGCGAGAGCTTCATCGACCGGATGATCGCCCTGGTCGAGGGCGCGAACCGGCAGAAGACCCCCAACGAGATCGCCCTCAACATCCTGCTGGCCGCCCTGACGATCATCTTCCTGGTCGCCACCGCGACCATGCAGCCGCTGGCGATCTACGCCAAGGCCCAGAACCCCGGCGTACCGGACTCGCTGGCCCTGACCGGGGACGGCGTCACCGGCGTCGTGCTGGTCGCGCTGCTGGTCTGCCTCATCCCGACCACCATCGGGGCGCTGCTGTCGGCGATCGGCATCGCGGGCATGGACCGGCTGGTCCAGCGCAACGTCCTCGCGATGAGCGGCCGCGCGGTCGAGGCCGCCGGAGACGTCAACACCCTGCTGCTGGACAAGACCGGCACCATCACGCTTGGCAACCGGCAGGCGTCGGAGTTCCTGACCGCCACCGGCGTCTCCGCCGGCGAGCTGGCGACGGCCGCGCAGCTGGCCAGCCTCGCCGACGAGACCCCCGAGGGCCGCTCCATCGTGGTCTACGCCAAGCAGGCGTACGGCCTGAGGGAGCGCGGGCCCGGAGAGCTCGTCCACGCCGAGTGGATCGGGTTCACCGCGCAGACCCGGATGAGCGGCGTCGACCTCGACGGCCGCCGGATCCGCAAGGGCGCCGCCACCGCCGTCATGAAGTGGGTGCGCGAGCACGGCGGCCACCCCACCGACGAGGTGGGGAGCATCGTCGACGCCGTCTCCGGCTCCGGTGGCACCCCGCTGGTCGTCGGGGAGGTCGTCGAGGGCAAGGCGCGTGTCCTGGGCGTCGTCCACCTCAAGGACGTCGTCAAGCAGGGCATGCGCGAGCGCTTCGACGAGATGCGCAGGATGGGCATCCGCACCGTCATGATCACGGGCGACAACCCGCTGACGGCCAAGGCCATCGCCGACGAGGCGGGCGTGGACGACTTCCTCGCCGAGGCCACGCCCGAGGACAAGCTCGCCCTGATCAGATCGGAGCAGGAGGGCGGCAGGCTGGTCGCCATGACCGGCGACGGCACCAATGACGCGCCCGCGCTCGCGCAGGCCGACGTCGGGGTGGCGATGAACACCGGCACCTCGGCCGCCAAGGAGGCCGGCAACATGGTCGACCTCGACTCCAACCCGACCAAGCTCATCGAGATCGTCGAGATCGGCAAGCAGCTGCTCATCACCCGCGGCGCGCTGACGACCTTCTCGATCGCCAACGACGTCGCCAAGTACTTCGCGATCATTCCCGCGATGTTCGCGGCGGTCTACCCGGGCCTGGACGCGCTGAACGTCATGCGCCTGTCCAGCCCGCAGTCGGCGATCCTGTCCGCGGTCGTCTTCAACGCGGTCATCATCGTGGCGCTGATCCCGCTCGCCCTGCGCGGCGTGCGCTACCGCCCCTCCAGCGCGTCGAAGCTGCTCAGCCGCAACCTCTACGTCTACGGTCTGGGCGGCATCGTCGTGCCCTTCGTCGGCATCAAGCTGATAGACCTTCTCATCCAGTTCCTTCCGGGGATGTCTTAAATGGAACGCATGCCTAGCTGGATCCGCCAGCATCTCGCCGCGCTCCGCGCGCTGCTCGTCCTGACCCTGGTGACCGGGGCCGTCTACCCGCTGGTGGTCACCGGCGTCGCCCAGGCCGTGTTCAACGGCGGGGCCAACGGCTCCATCGTCCAGAAGGACGGCAGGGACGTGGGCAGCGCGATCGTCGGCCAGAGCTTCACCGACGCCGACGGCAGGCCGGTCGGCAGGTACTTCCAGAGCAGGCCGTCGGCGGCCGGTGACGGCTACGACATGCTCTCCACCGCCGCGAGCAACCTCGGGCCCGAGGACGTCGTGGACGTCCTGCCCGTCCCCGGGACGGAGGACGGGGAAGGCAGGCAGAGCCTGCTCACCCAGGTCTGCGCCAGGTCCAGGGCCGTCGGGGAGCTGGAGGGGGTCAGCGGCGCCAGGCCGTACTGCACGCCCGACGGGGTCGGCGCCGTGCTGAAGGTCTTTCCCGCCGTCGGCACCCCCACCCGGGCCGTCAGCGTCAACCAGGCCTGCCCGGCGGCCCCGTTCGTCGCCGAGTACCGCGGTGTCAGGGTCGAGTGCGGCAGGCCCGGCGAGGACTACGCGGCCGGTCGCACCGTCCCGGTCCGCGGTACAGCCGAGGCCGTGGTGCCCGCCGACGCGGTCACCGCCAGCGGCTCGGGCCTCGACCCGGACATCTCCGTCGCGTACGCCGACCTCCAGGCGGCCCGGGTGGCCAGGGAGCGCGGCCTGCCCGTGGAGACGGTGAGGCGGCTGATCGCGGCGAACACCACCGGCCGCCCCCTCGGCTTCATGGGCGAACCCGCGGTGAACGTCCTCGAACTCAACCTGGCCCTCGACAGGGGATGACGTCCCCCGCCGGGGCGGGCGCGGCACCGTGCCGCGCCCGCCCCTGAAGGTCCCGCCCCCTCGCACCCTCCGAACCCCCGAACCCCCGAAGCTCTCGCAGTTCTCGAAGTTCTCGAAGTGGAAGTCCGAAGGAGGTAACCGGTGAGCAAGGGGCGAGGGCGGCTGCGCATCTATCTCGGAGCCGCCCCGGGTGTCGGCAAGACGTACGCGATGCTGTGCGAGGGCCGACGCCGTCTCGCGAGAGGCACCGACGTCGTCGTGGGCCTCGTCGAGACCCACGGCCGTTCCCGCACGGCGGAGCTGCTCGACGGGATGGAGATCGTCCCGCGCAGGAGCATGGTCCACCGCGGGAGCGTGTTCACCGAGCTGGACGTGGACGCCGTCATCGCCAGGAGGCCCAGGGTCGCCCTGATCGACGAGCTGGCCCACACCAACGTGCCGGGCTCGCGCAACGCCAAGCGCTGGCAGGACGTCGAGGAGATCCTCGACGCGGGCATCGACGTCGTCTCCACCGTCAACATCCAGCATCTGGAGTCGCTCAACGACGTGGTCGAGGAGATCACCGGGGTGGTCCAGCGCGAGACGGTGCCCGACGAGGTGGTCCGCCGCGCCGACCAGGTGGAGCTGGTGGACATGGCCCCGGAGGCGCTGCGGCGGCGGATGGCCCACGGCAACGTGTACGCGCCGGAGAAGGTCGACGCGGCGCTGTCGAACTACTTCAGGGTCGGCAACCTGACCGCGCTGCGCGAGCTGGCGCTGCTGTGGGTGGCGGGCAAGGTCGACGACCAGCTCGACCGCTACCGCGCCGAGCACGGCATCGACGGCACCTGGGAGGCGCGCGAGCGCGTCGTGGTCGCGCTGACCGGCGGCCCGGAGGGCGACACGCTGGTGCGGCGGGCCGCCAGGATCGCGGACAGGAGCAAGGGTGCCGACCTGCTGGCCGTGCACGTCACGCGCGCCGACGGCCTGGCCGGAGCCGACCCCGCGAGCATGGCCCGGCAGCGCACGCTGGTGGAGGACATGGGCGGCACCTACCACCAGGTCGTCGGCGACGACGTCCCGAGCGCCCTGCTCGACTTCGCGCGCGGCGTCAACGCCACCCAGCTGGTGCTGGGGGCCTCCCGGCGCGGCCGGTTCGCCCAGGTCCTCTCCCGGGGGGTCGGGGTGACCACCACCGCGCGGTCCGGGTCCATCGACGTCCACATGATCACCCATGACGAGGTCAAGAGGGGACGTGACCACGCCCCGTCGCGGGCCGCGCTGACCCGCACCCGGCGGGCGGCGGGCTGGGGTCTCGCGATCCTCGGGCTGCCGCTGCTGACGATGGCGCTGTATCCCTTCCGCAGCGACGTGAACCTGCCGACCGACATACTGCTCTTCCTGCTCATGGTGGTCGTGGTCGCCCTGGTCGGCGGCATGTGGCCCGCAGTCACCGCCGCCGTGCTCGGCTTCCTGCTGCTCAACTACTTCTTCACGGCGCCGGTCGACCGCTTCACCATCGCCGATCCGGAGAACCTGTTCGCGCTGAGCGTCTACGTGCTGGTGGCCGTCATGGTGAGCGCGGTCGTGGACGTCGCCGCCCGCCGTACCCGGGAGGCGGCCCGCGCCCGCGCCGAGGCGGAGGTCCTCTCCACCCTGGCCGGGCACGTGCTCCGCGGCGAGCACGCGCTCGCCTCGCTGCTCGCCCGGCTGAGGGAGACCTTCGGGCTGGCCTCGGTCACCCTGCTGGAACGCACCGGCGATCCGGGCCCCGACGACCAGTCCAACCCCGAGGCGTGGCGGATCGTGGCCACCGCCGGTGAGGCGCCCTGCACCTGCCCGGGGGGCGCGGACACCGACGTGGTCATCGACGAGCGGCTGGCCCTGGCCATCCGGGGCAGATTGCTGGAGGCGTCCGACCGGCGGGTGCTGGAGGCGTTCGCCGCTGAGGCGGCGGTGGCGCTGCGGCAGGATCGGCTGGAGGAGGAGGCGGAGCAGGCCAGGCCGCTGGCCGAGGCCGACAGGATGCGCACCGCGCTGCTCGCCGCCGTCAGCCACGACCTGCGTACCCCGCTCGCCTCGGCCAAGGCCGCCGTGGAGAGCCTGCGCAACACCGGCATCGACTGGTCGCCGCAGGACAGGGAGGAACTGCTCGCCACCGCCGACGAGTCCCTGGCCAAGCTGGACCGCCTCGTCGCCAACCTGCTCGACATGAGCCGCCTGCAGGCGGGGGTGCTCGGGCTGCGGCTGGAGGCGACCGCGATCGAGGAGATCGTGCCGCGCGCCGTCGACGACCTCGGCCACCTGTCCCACCGGATCGAGGTGGACCTCTCCGCCGACCTGCCCGAGGTCGTCGCCGATCAGGCGCTGCTGGAACGGATCCTGGTCAACCTCATGTCCAACGCCGTCCGCTACAGCCCCGAGGACCGGAAGGTCCTCGTCATGGCCGGCGCGTACGGCGACCACGTGGAGATCCGCGTCGTCGACCGCGGCACGGGCATCCCGCCCGACGCCTACGACCGGGTCTTCATGCCTTTCCAGCGGCTCGGTGACCGCGACAACCACACCGGCGTCGGCCTGGGCCTCGCCCTCTCCCGAGGGCTCGCCGAGGCGATGGCCGGCACCCTGCTACCGGACGAGACACCAGGAGGTGGTCTCACCATGATCCTGACACTTCCCGTTTCCTCCCGCTCGCGCGCACATCCCGCGGCGGGACGGCCATGACCCGCGTCCTCGTCGTCGACGACGAGCCCCAGCTCCTGCGCGCCCTGCGCATCAACCTCGCCGCGCGCCACTACGACGTGGCCGTGGCCCCCGACGGCGGCGGGGCACTGCGGCAGGCCGCCGACTGGCATCCCGACCTGGTCGTGCTCGACCTCGGCCTGCCCGACCTCGACGGGATCGACGTCATCCACGGCCTGCGCGGCTGGACCACCGTCCCGATCATCGTCCTCTCCGGCCGTACGGGAGGATCCGACAAGGTCGACGCGCTGGACGCCGGGGCCGACGACTACGTCACCAAGCCGTTCGGCATCGACGAGCTCCTCGCCCGCATCCGGGCCGTCTCCCGGCGCACCGCGCTGCACGACGCGGAACTCGCCGAGATCCGCATCGGCGACCGGGTCGTGGACCTGGTCGACAAGACCGTCTCCGGTGGCGTACGGCTGACGCCCACCGAGTGGCACCTGCTGGAGATCCTGGTCCGCAACCCCGGCAAGCTCATCACCCAGCGGCATCTGCTGACGGAGGTCTGGGGTGCCAAGTACCTCGGGGAGACCCACTACCTGCGCCAGTACATGGCCCAGATGCGCAAGAAACTGGAACGGGACCCGGCCCGCCCGGTCCACCTGCTCACCGAGCCGGGCATGGGGTACCGCTTCCAGCCCTGACGGGCCCGGCGAGCCCTGACGAGCCCGGCGGGTTCGGTGGGTTCGGCGGGTTCGTTCCGGGCACCCGCGAGGTGAGCCCGTGCTCGATCCCCGTGCTGGATTCCCGGGCCCGATCCCCGCGGTGTCCCCTCCGGCCCTCGCGCACGACGGAGGCGCCGGTTCCTACCGGCGTCCCCTCAGGGCGTCGCGCCCCCGGGCCACGATGAGGTCGACGGCCTTGACCTCGTCGATGTCGCGGGCGGCGGCCAGGGCGTTCTTGGCCGCGTCGTAGGCGTCCAGGGCCCGGTGCCAGTTGACGTCGTCGCCGCCCTCGCCCCCGTCGGCCAGGCGGTCGATCTCCTCGCCCAGCCGCGTGACGTTCTCCTCCTGCGTCCGCCTGCTCCTCTCCAGGAGGGCCGCCCGCGCGGCCGCCTCCAGCTTGGCGGCCCTCCCGCGCCGCCGCCCGCGCGCGACCGTCTTGAATAGCACCCAGAACGCGACCAGGCCCACCAGGGAAAGGAAGATCACCCACCCGATCGCCAGCCGGCTGGACGACCCCGACAGGTCGGCGTCCTTGGCGCGGTCGGTCTTCATGCCGGTGACCTCGGCGTCGGCGAAGACGGCGCCTCGCAGCTCGGTGTACCTCAGGTCGGCGTCGGTCAGCGTCGCCCCGCGGAAGACCGCGCCCTGGAACTTGCCGCTGCTCAGGTCGGCCCGCTCCATTTTGGCGCCGGTGAAGTCGGCGTGGTCGGCCCTGGCACTGCCGAACTCCGCGTCGCGCAGGTCGGCGCCGCCCAGCCTGGCCTCCGTCAGGTCGGCGCTGCCGAACTCCGCCCCCGACAGGTCCGCCTTCGACAGGTTCGCCCCGGCCAGCTTGGCGCTGCGGAGCTCCGCCCTCGCCATGCGCGCCCCCGTCAGGTCGGCCCCCATCAGCTCGGCGCTGCCGAGCTTGGCGCGCTCCAGGCGCGCGCCGCGCAGGTCGGCGCCCTTGAGGTAGCGGATCGTGGCCCCGGTGGCCGAGACGTCGCGCAGGATCGCCCGGTCCAGCTTGACGCTGCCCAGGTCGACCCCGTCCAGCTTGGCGCCGGTCAGGTCGGCGCAGCTCAGGTCTCTGGGGAACTCGGTGACCGAGGTCAGGTCCCAGCCCGCGTACTTCTGCCCGCTGCCCCGCTCGCACGCCGGGTCGGGGGTCGGCAGGTCCTTGGGCATCCCCTTGCTGCCCGCCAGCCGCGCGCCCGTGGCGTCGCGCAGTTCGGCCCCGCCGAGATCGGCGCCCTGGAAGGTCGCACCGTCCATCACCGACCCGCGCAGCTGCGCGCCCCGCAGGTCGGCGTCCCGGAACACGGTCTTGATCAGCGTGGAGTTGTACAGGCGGGCCTTGGGCGCCTTGAGGCCGGTGAGGTCGGCCCGGCGCATGTCCGCGTTGTAGGCGTCCGCGTCGGTCAGGTCGACACCGACCAGCTTCGCGTCGTCGAACTGGGCCGCGTACGTCTTGGCGCGCACCATGGTGGCCCCGCTCAGGTCGGCACCCTCGAAGTGCGCGTTGTAGGGCAGCGAGTCGTCCATGGTCGCCCCGCGCAGGTCGGCGCCGCGCAGGTTCGCGTAGTACAGCTCCGCCTCCGACAGGTCGGCCCCGCGCAGTTTGGCCCCGGCCATCTCGGCGTTCCCGAGGCGGGCGCCCTTGAGCGAGGCGCCCCGCAGGTCGGCCCCGGTGAGGAGGCTGCGCACGATCACGCCGTCCAGCCTGGCCTTCCGCAGGTCGGCGCAGGACAGGTCGGCGGGCAGCGTGACCCGGGTGAGGTCCCTGCCGGCCAGCTTGGGACCGCTGCCGGGCCTGCACCCGGCCCTGGCGCTCCCCGTCGCCCGGATGTCCCGCGCGGCCCGGGTTTCCTGGGCCGTCTGGGTTTTCTGTACGGCGTGCGTGTCTTGTACGGCGTATGTGTCCTGTACGGCGTGGGCCGACGCCGCGGGGGCGGCCAGCAGGGCGGCCGGCAGGATGACGACCCCGGCGAGCAGGCGGGTAAGGCTGGACATGTCTCTCTCACTGTCTCCCCCGAGGCGCGCGGACCCGCCCGGCGGGGGAGAGAGAGCCGGGCGGGAAGTTCGTGGATAGACCGGTGCGGGTGACACCCCGAGGGGAGGGGCCCGCCCGAGGGACCATACGGGAACGCGACCCTTTATAGGAGGGTCCGGTTGCGGCCCGCTTGCGAACCGCTTTTTTGCTCGGGCCCCTCTCCCGCCGTAACGCGGACCGCCTTTCACCCCGGCCCTTCCCGCCCGGCTCCTCTCCCGCGCGAATCGCGGTACCGCGATTCGCGGTACCGCGACGGCACTACAGCGGTTCCGAGGCGTTCGTCTGGGACTGCTTCGACCAGGCGAGCTGCTCGGTCTCGCGCAGTTCCTCCTCCGCGGTCTGCTCCACCCTGGCCATGGCCCAGCGCAGGATCGGCGGCGCCATGAGCGAGGTCACGATCGCCACCAGCACGATGATCGTGTAGACCTCGACGCTGAGGATGCCCAGCCGCAGGCCCACCATGGCCACGACCACCTCGATCACACCCCGCGCGTTGAGCCCCGCGCCCAGTGCCAGGGCCTCCCACCGGTTGAGCTTGCTGGCGCGCGCTCCGGCGTACGCCCCGACGAACTTGCCGATGATCGCCACGGCCAGGATGCCGAGCCCGGCGAGCAGGACCATCGGGTCGGTCAGGGACGTCAGGTCCATGCGCAGCCCCGCGGTGGCGAAGAAGATCGGCGCGAAGCCGGAGAGCACCACCGTGCGCAGCGGGGCGAGCCGGGCCGGGTCGACGCCGCTCGCGGAGCCGATCAGGATGCCGCACACGAAGGCGCCGAAGACGGCCTCCAGGCCCATCGCGTGCGTGGCGGCCGCGGCGAGCAGGAGCAGCACGGCCGCGGTCGCGACGGAGGAGCCGGGGTCCTCCTCGTTCCGGGAGGTGAGCCGGAACGCGTGCCGTACCAGCGGGCGGCCCACGGTGAGCGCGAAGACCACGACCGCCAGCAGGCAGGCGAGCGAGATCAGCACGTTCCCGGCTCGCAGGCCGGTGGTGGCCATGGCCGACACGATCGACAGCATGAACCAGCCGAACGCGTCGTCGATCATGCCCGCGGCCAGTGTGAGCTGCCCGACGTTGCGGTGGAGCAGCCCCATGTCCATGAGGGTCTTGGCGATGACGGGGATGGCGCTGACGCACATCGCGACGCCGAGGAAGAGCGCGAAGACCAGTGTCTCCGTTCCGGCGGGAACGAGCGTGGCCGGGAGCAGGAAGCCCGCGCCGATGCCGAACGCGAGCGGTACCAGCAGCCCGCCGATGCTGACACCGGCGGCCGTGGCGCCCCGGCGCCGGATCAGCCCCATGTCCATGTGGATGCCGGTGATGCCGACGAGCAGCAGCACGCCGATCTGCCCGACCGCGTCGAGCAGGTGGAACTGGGCGCTGTCCTGCGGGAACAGCCAGGTGGACAGGTCCGGCGCGACGTGCGCGAGGAACGACGGGCCCAGGAGCACGCCGACGAACAGCTCGCCGACGACGGCGGGCATGCCGAGCCGCCTGGCGAGGCGGCCGAAGACGAGGGCGAGCAGCAGGAGCAGCCCTACCTGGAGTAAGAAGATCAGTAGTTGATGGGCGGCGATCGGCGCCACCGGCGCCGCGAGCGGGACGAGCACGACAGACCCCTTCGGTCTCTCACAAGGCACCGCCCTGTCTCCCCAGTCAGGACGGTACGGCGTAGAGCCTGACAAAACGAAGATCAGCTATCAATCCTTGAAGAGTTACCCAAAATATGCGTTGGCACGTGTGCCACATGTTTTGTGAGGGACATCACAGGGTCAACCGCGTTTCACCTGCGGATATCGGCGGGGGTTAGGAAAACCGGGAGGCGCGGAGCCGCTCCGGCGTCACCGGAGGCCGGGGAAAAACGGGACACCCGACCCTATTCCCGGCATCGCTGGGGGTCGGGGAAACAGGGACCTCCGGCGTCGCCGGAAGCCGGGAAAACAGGGGCCTTCGGCGCTGTTCCCGGCGTCGCCGGAGGCCGGGGAAAGCGGGACGCTCGGCGCCGCCGGAGTGGGGATCGCGCCGCGGCCGGGGCGGGGGCGACGCGCGCTCAGGCCCCTCGCCGGGCCGCGGAGTGGAGCGGTGCCGGGTGCCCGTCGCCCGTCTCCGCGGGCCGGGTCGCGACCTCGCGGTCCGCGCGAGGCGCCCAGCAGGTGACGGCGGGGGTGGGCCCGCCGGGAGCGTCGCCCTGGAAGAGCATCTTCAGGACGCCGGGGAACTCGCCGGTGCGGTCCAGGCCGAGGTCGTGCACCAGCACCGTCGCGGGCCGCGTCCGGGCGACGGTGTCGGCCAGCTCGACGAGCCCGGTGGGGGAACCGGCGGACGGTGGCGACGTCATGGCCAGGAACCAGGCGCCCACGTCGCCGACGAACCGGGCGAGCCGCGTCCCGTCCAGCGTGCGTGCCACGCCGTCGCCCGCGGGGGAGCCGGGGAACACCAGCTCGCCGCGGCCACCGGTGAGCCTGCCGGGGCCCACGAGGTGGACCACGTCCGCGGACCCTCCCGCCAGGACCGCACCGATCCAGTTGAGCCACGGGTCACCGGGACGCGGGGCCAGGGCCACCGGGGGGTCGTGGACCACGATGCCGGGACGGCGCGCCACGAGCCCGCGCATCCGCCCCGCGCTTTCCCGGCCGGTGAACACGTGCACGCCCACCCGGTGGCCGACGTCGTGCCACTGCTCGGCGATGTCCGCCAGGTCCGGCGCGAACACGGGACCGCCCGCGCAGAGCACCACCCGCAGGCCGCCGCCGGGCGCCGGCGGGCGCGGTGTGAGGTACGGCGTGCGCAGGACGGGCCTGGCCAGCGACTCCGACAGCAGCCGTTCCCAGGGAAGCAGGTGCAGGTGGCCGTGCGGATGCCGGATGTCGAGCCGGAGCGCGAGGTCCCCGCCGCCCTCGCCCGCCCCCAGGGCCTCGCCGATCGCCCGCAGGACCTCGCCCGGCACGGTGAACCCGTCCTCGGGGAGCTCGCCGGCCGGCGTCGTCTCGTCCGGTACGCCGAACAGCCGGGCGGGCCAGGACGCGCTCCACCGCAGCCCCGGGTCCCGGTGCGGCACCTCCAGGATCACCCTGTGCTCGCCCGCGGCCCTCTTCTCCAGCCGCACGCGCAGCGTGGGCGCCTCCTCCATGATCACTTCCTTACCGGGGAGAGGATGCTGGTTCTCCACCGGGACGGGACGCGCCTCATGGGGGTCGTACCTCGTCGTGAACGGCCCGTGTCACGGCCGGCCCATGTCACGAACCCCTCGTCATGAACGGAGCCCCTGTCGTGAACCGCTCCCTCGCCCGGTACGGCGATGATGGGCCGTGCGGGGCCGGGACACCTGAGTAGACCCCTACTCAACCGTCATCGGGGGTCCAGCAGGGTGTCGACCAGGGCGCGGCCGTAGCCGGGCGCGAGGGAGTCGCACATGAACAGGACCCGGTACGTCATCGGCGCGAGCACGTGGTCTCGCACCGCGTCCAGCGTGGGCACCTCCTCGCCGCGCCCGGCGGCGCGGGTGAGGATGGCCTTGATGCGGTTGCTGGCGTACGCGCAGCACTGCCCGGTGCTCCTGCCGTCGTCGTCGCCGGCGACCACGTCGCGGGCGAACGCGCGCCCGGTGGGAGAGGACATCTCCTCCAGCCACTCCTCGGCCCAGGCCGCGAGGTCGTCCCGCAGATTCCCGAGGTCGGTCGGCGGGCCGTCGGGCCGCATGTACTCGAGGGCGACGTCGGCCAGCAGCTCCTGCAGGTCACCCCACCTGCGGTAGACGGTCGAGGGGGTCACGCCCGCGCGGGCGGCGACGAGCGGCACGGTCAGGTCGGCACGGTCGCGCTCGGCCAGGAGATCCCGTACCGCCTCGTGGACGGCCTGCTGCACCCGCGCGCTCCGGCCCCCGGTGCGTACCGCCTGCCTCGTACCCATGCAACCGAGCTTAACGCAAAATATTTGCTTCAGTGGTCCTAGGTGTGTACGTTGCTAACGCAAATCCTTTGCTTTAAAGCTCCAGGAGTCCCTCGATGCCCACCGTGTCCCCCGAGACGTCCACTGAGACGTCCACCGCGACGTCTCCAGCGGCTTCGACGTTGCCCGCCCGCCAGGGCCGGCCGGGGGCCGGCGCGACCCTGGTGCTCCTGGCGACGACCCTGACGACGTTCATGGCCGCCGCCAGCGCGCCCACCCCGCTGTACGCCGTGTACCAGGGTCACTGGGGCTTCTCTCCCGGCGTCCTGACCGCGGTCTTCGCCGTCTACGCGGTCAGCCTGCTGGTGGCCCTGCTCACCGTGGGCTCCCTGTCGGACCACGTCGGGCGCCGTCCGGTGATCCTCGGGGCGGTGGCGCTCGAAACGGTCGCGATGGCCGTCTTCGCCTACGCCGACGGGGTGCCCGCCCTGGTGGTCGCGCGTGTCCTGCAGGGCTTCGCCACCGGCGCCGCGACCGGGGCGCTGGGAGCGGGCCTGCTGGACGCCGACCGGACACGCGGCCCGCTGGTCAACAGCGTGACCCCCGCCCTGGGCCTGGCGGTGGGCGGCCTGGGGTCGAGCCTGCTCGTGCAGTACCTGCCCGCGCCGACGCGGACGGTGTTCGTCGTCCTGATCGTCGCGTTCGTGCTGCAGGGCGTCGCGATCCTCCTCCTGCCCGAGTCCGTCAGCCGCCGGGCAGGCGCGCTGGCCTCGCTGCGCCCGCACGTCAGCGTGCCCGCGGGGGCGCGCCGGGTCCTGCTGATGGTCACCCCGATCACCGTGGCCGGGTGGGCGCTCGGCGGGTTCTACCTGTCCCTGGGGCCGTCCCTGGCGCGCGGCGTCACCGGCTCGGGGTCGGTCGTGGTGGGCGGTCTGCTCGTCTTCGCGCTGACCTTCAGCGGAACCGTCGCGATCCTCGCCCTGCGGGCGGTCCCCGCCCCGCGCGCCATGCGGGTGGCCGCCGTGCTCCTCGCCCTCGGGGTGGTCGTGACCCTGCTCGGCGTGAACACCGGCTCGGGGGTGCTCTTCTTCGGAGGTACGGTCGTCGCCGGGCTGGGCTTCGGCGCGGGCTTCCAGGGCGCCGCGCGCGTCCTGCTCCCGGCCGCGGCCCCGCACGAGCGGGCCGGGCTGATGGCCGCCTTCTTCATCGTCAGCTACCTCGCCATGAGCATCCCCGCCACCGTCGCCGGGATCGTCGCGGGCCACCTGCCCCTCACCGAGATCACCACGTACTACGGGATCGTCCTCGCCGTCCTGGCCATGGCGGCCCTGGCGGGGACGTTCCTCGTCCGCGACCGCCTCCCCGAGGCGGCGCGCACGGCATGACCTCGCCCCGGCGGCGGCCGTCCGGGCTCGGCGTGGAAGGCTGTCGGTCATGACTGTTCTGGACATTCCAACGGTGAAGCTGGTCAACGGCGCGGACATCCCGCAGGTCGGTCTGGGCACCTGGCCCATGTCGGACGAGGAGGCGGAGGTCGCGGTGGCGGGCGCCGTCGAGATGGGCTACCGGCTGGTGGACACCGCCTACGCGTACGGCAACGAGACCGGGGTGGGGCGCGGGCTGCGGGCGAGTGGCGTGCCGAGGGAGGAGCTGTTCGTCACCACCAAGCTGAACGGCGAGTGGCACGGATACGACGCCGCGCAGGAGGCGTACCAGGCCAGCCTGGACCGGCTCGGCCTCGACTACGCCGACCTCTACCTGATCCACTGGCCGCTGCCGCGCAAGGACCGCTACGTGGAGGCGTGGAAGGGCCTGGTCAAGCTGCTGCGGGACGGCCGCGTGCGGGCGATCGGCGTGTCGAACTTCAAGCCGGCCCACATCGACCGGCTGCTGGACGAGACCGGCGTGGTGCCCGACGTGAACCAGATCCAGCTCAACCCGTTCTTCACCCGCGACGAGCCCCGCGCCTACGACGCCGTGCACGGGATCGCCACCCAGTCCTGGAGCCCCATCGGGCAGGGAGGTGACCTGCTGGGCCATCCGGTCGTCACGGCCGTGGCCGAGCGGCACGGCAGGACCCCCGCCCAGATCGTGCTGCGCTGGCACATCGAGCTCGGCCTGATCACCGTGCCGAAGTCGGCCAGCCCCGAGCGGATGAGGGCCAACGCCGACATCTTCGGCTTCACCCTCGCCCCGGAGGAGGTCGCGGAGCTGTCCTCCCTCGACCAGGGCGAGGCCGCCGCGACCGACTCCGACACGGTCGGCCACTGACCTTCTCGGCAGGGGCGAGGCCGCCGAGAGCGGCTCCGAACGGTCGGCCACCGGCCTCCTGCGGGAAGTCGTCCGGCGGAACGGCGCGCGGCGCCGAGCCCGGTCTCCACGCCGGCCATGACGCGTTCGACGCCGCGGCGGGCGAAGGGCGGCATCGCCGGAGACGCGACCCGCCCCCCGGAGCGGGGCGGGCATGCGTCGGCCGCCGGGTCAGGTTCGGCCCGAGGTGGGCGTGGCCGGCCCGGAACCCCCTGACGCGGAGAGGAGAAGCTCGGCCAGCGCCCTGGCGCGCCTGGCGGGTCCTCTTTCACCGAGCGCCTGGACGGAGGCGTACACGCCCTCCATGGTGAGGGCGAGCTGGTCGGCGAGTTCGGCCGGGTTGTCGGCTCCCGTGGCGGCGGTGAGTTCGCCCAGGCGGACACGGACCCAGGTTTTCGTACCGACGGCGTGCCGGTGGGCGGGGTGGTCCCGATCGGGGATCTCGGCCAGGGCCATCAGGAAGGGGCAGCCGCGGCACTGCTGGGGTTGCACCTGCTCGGTGAGCGCGTCGAAGAGCGCGAGGATTCGGTCCCGTGGGCCGCGGCCGTCGTCGGCGACCACGGCGTCGAACCATTCCCGGTACAGCCGGCCGGCGCGTTCGACGTACGCGGCGATCAGGTCGTCCTTGGAGGCGAACAGCCGGTAGAGGGTGGTGGGCGCGACGCCCGCCTCGGCGGCGATCCTGTCGACGCCGACGGCCCGGATGCCGTGCCAGTAGAACAGGTCGTGGGCGATCTGGAGCACGTGCTCACGTGTTTGGGCGGCGTTGCGCCGCATGAGAAACCCCTTGATCGGTCGGGAACGTGCCCCTAGTGTAAACCGTTGTTAGGGATCGTTCCCTAACAACGGGGACTCGGCGCGGGCGAGTGTGATCGCGACGAGATGGGGACGGTTCGGCCGCGAGGCTCGTGCCGGGATGCCCGGTGCCGGCCGGATTCGCGATCGATGCGACGGGGCCGGTCATCGTTCGGATCCTGGACGTCACGGATGCGCGAGTGGCGGCCGACGCCCGCCGCCGATCCCCGCGGTCGGAGCGGACGGAAGGAAACAGCAATGATCTTGGTGACGGGGGCCGGCGGCAACGTGGGCGGCGAGCTGGTCGATCTGCTCGCCGACGCCGGCCGGCCGGTGCGGGCGTTGGCCCGTGGCCCGTGGAGGTCCCGGGCGCGGCCGGGTGTGGAGGTGGTCGCCGCCGACCTGAACCGGCCGGAGACCTTGTCCGAGGCGCTGGACGGTGTGGACGGCGTGTTCCTGCTGGGCGGGTTCGACGACATGCCCGGGGTGCTGGCCGCGATGCGCGCGGCGGACGTGGGTCACGTCGTGTTGCTGTCGTCGCGTTCGGTGGTGGGCGGCCACGCCGACAACGCCGTCGCGGGCATGCACATGACCTCGGAGGCCGCGGTACGCGCCTCCGGCATCGGGTGGACGCTGCTGCGGCCGAGTGGTTTCATGTCCAACGCGCTGGAGTGGCGGGCGCAGCTTCGCGCCGGTGACGTCGTACGTGCCCCGTTCGCCGGGGTGCCGGTCGCCGCCATCGACCCGCACGACATCGCCGCGGTCGCGGCGGCCGTGCTCACCCGGGCGGACCACCATCATCGTGACTACGCGCTGACCGGCCCGGAATCCGGCCTTCCGGCCGACCGGGTGCGGATCCTGGCCGAGGTCCTCGGCCGGCCGCTGCGCTTCGAACCACAGTCCGACGCGCGGGCCAGGGCGGAGATGAGCGAGACCGTCCCCGCCAGGTACGTGGACGCGTTCTTCCGGTTCTTCGTCGGCGGCGAGTTCGACGACTCACAGGTGCTGCCGACGGTCCAGGAGATCACCGGCCGGCCGGCGCGCTCCTTCGAGCAGTGGGCGCTCGCGCACGCGGAGGCGTTCAAGTGAGAAAGCCGATCGCGTTCCTGACCGCGGCCCTGTGCGCCGCGATGCTCCTCGCGGGCTGCTCCGGCCCGGCCGGGGACCGCGAGTCCGCCTCGCCGGCCCCGGCCGTCGGGCGGATCGCGTCGGCCGATCCCGGCTCGGTCAACACGTTCTGGCTGCGTACCCCGCGAGGACTCGTCGTCGTCGACGCCCAGCGTTCACTGTCCGACGCCCGCCGGGCGCTGGCGGCGATACGGGGCACCGGAGATCCCGTCGCCGCGATCCTCATCACCCACGGCCACCCCGACCACGTCGGGGGCGTCGGCGTGCTCCACGACGCCTACCCGGCCGCTCCCATCCACTCGTCCGAGGCGACGGCGGCCTGGATGCGGGCGGATCCGCTCCACTTCTACGAGATCACCCGGAAACTGCCCGGCGCCGACTACGCCCCCGAGCTGACCTACCCGGACCACACCTTCGCCCCCGGCGCCACACTCGACGTCGGTGGCGTCCGGCTGGAGACCGCGGAGTTCGGGCCCGGCGAGACCGAGACGGCGACCGCCTACTACGAGCCGAGGAGCGGCGCCCTCTTCGCCGGCGACCTCGTCGCGAACAGGGCCACGCCCGCCCTGCTGGAAGGGCACGTCTGCGGCTGGCTGACCGACCTCGACCGCCTTCGCACCCGATTCCCGCACGCCCGCACCCTCTACCCCGGGCACGGAGCCCCCGGCGACGCCGCCGATCTCATCGAAAGGCAACGGACCTACCTTGAAGACTTCCGCCGCCTCGTGCGGCCCACCGTGCGGCCGGACTCGCCCGCGGGCAGGAAGGTCAGCCCGGACGAGCAGAGGTCGATCATCGCCGACCTCGGCCGCGCCTATCCCGGCTACCCGTCGGTCGCCTCCCTGCCCACCTTGATGCAGGAGAACGTCAAAAGCGTGGCCAGGGAACTCCTCGAAGAGGATCCCGCCGAACTCCCACCTGCCTGCCGGGACGTCTGACCGCCCGGCCTCACGGGCGCCGGCGCGGGCCTCGCGAGGCCGATCGTGGCGCGTCGAGCTCGACGACCCCGGTCCGGCTTGAGCGCACCGACGGGAGAGTCCGGTCACGGGCGAGGACGTCAGCCCTCCGCCTGTGCCCGGCCTTCCTCCGGCATCGGGCCGGTCCGGGCGCATGCCGATGTGGAGAACCGGGGAGGGGGTCAGCGCCGCCACCTCCTCCAGGGCGCGCACCGCCGCGCGGGCGGCCTCCGGGTGGCCGGCGCCCACCGCCGCCTCGACCAGGTCGCCGACGGCCCAGCAGCGGATGAACGGATGGTGGGCCGGGTCGCCGGGCTCGAACACCCGCCGCAGGTGGGCGTACGCCTCGGCGTGCCGTCCCGCGCAGAGCGAGGTCATGCCACGGGCGAGCTGGAGCAGCGCGAGGCTGGAACCGTTGGCCATCGGGACCAGGACCCGCTCGGCCTCCTCGGCGGCGGGCATCGCCACCGTCCACTCCTCGCTGTGGACCGCCGCGTAGGCCTGGCTCACCAGCGCCTGGGCGAGCAGCCCCAGCCTGCCCTGGGCGCGCAGGGCCGCGATCGAGGCGGTGAGGAAACCCGTCGACAGGTCGAAGGCGCCCACCGAGGTCGCGGCCGGGCCGAGCAGCCGGGCGATCGCCGCGTCGCCGCCGGTGTCCTGGAGCTTCGACAGCCGTTCGATGACGGCCGCCCCGCGTTCCGCCGGGCCCGCCAGGCCCAGGATGAGGAGCAGTTCGGGATCGTCCTCGGTCGCGGACAGCCGCTCGGCGGCGGTGATGACGGGTTCGCGAACCTCCCAGCCGGGACCGGTCCACCAGCAACGGATGGCCGCCGCCCGGAGGAAGTTCAGGGCCAGGGCCCGGTCGCCGGCCGCCTCGACGCGTTCGGCGGTCTCGACCAGCCCGCGCACCCGAGACGCCCCCTCGCCCGGTCCCTCCTCGAGCATCTCGCGCAGCCAGCTCATCCGGGCCTGCTGCAACGGGTTCGGGTGCGAGAGCTCCGTCCGGCCGAGCAGCTCGGCGACGAGGTCGCGGCGACCCAGCTCGAAGGCCAGTTCGGCGGCGCGCAGGGACCGCTCGCGCCGGAGCGCGGGATCCTCGCCGAGCTCCGCCGACCGCTGCAACGCGGCCACCGCCACCGTGATCGCGCCGCGCCCGCGCGCCCGGTCGGCCACGGCCTCCAACTCGGCGGCGATCGACTTGTCCCCGCGCGTGATCGCCGCCGCCCGGTGCCAGGCCCTGCGGTCCGGATCCCCGGCGTGCGCCTCGGCCAGCGCGGCGTGCGCCGCCAGCCGCTCGGCAGGTCCGGCCCCCTGGTAGATCGCCGACCGCATGAGGGGGTGGTTGAACCGTAAGGTCCGCTCGTCGGCCCTCACCAGCCCCGCCTCGGTGGCGGGGGACAGTGCCGCGGCCGTCACCGGCGCGCCGGTGACGGCCGCGGCGGCGATCAGCATGTCCGCCAGGAACTCACCGTCGTCGGCGGCGGCGATCAGCAGCAGCGCCCGCGTGGCGGCGGGCAGCTCGGCCATCCGCGCGGCGAACGCCCGCTCCAGCCGCTCGGTGAGCGGAAGGAACTCCGCCTTCGTCACGAGCGGTTCCGTCTCCAGCCCCAGCGGGAGCTCGACCAGCGCGAGCGGGTTGCCGGCCGCCTCGGCCAGCACCCGCCGGCGCGTCCCGGTCGTGAGCCTCGGGGCCCGCGCGTCCAGCAGCGCCTCCGCCGCCGCGGGTTCCAGTGCGCGCAGGCGCAGTTCGGGCAGCCCGCAGTCGTCAAGGCTCATGGCGTATCCGTCGCGGACCGCCATCAGCAGCACGATGGGCTCCGAGCCCACCCGCCGCGCCACGAACCCCAGCACGTCCACGGTGGGGCGGTCGAGCCACTGCACGTCGTCGACGACCACCAGCAGCGGCCCGCGCGCCGCCGCCTCGCCCAGCAGGTTCAGCGCGGCGAGCGCGATCAGGAAGAACTCGGGCGCGCTCGCCTCGCTCATGCCGAAGGCGCCCAACAGGGCCTCGCGCTGCCGCGCCGGAAGCTCTCCCGCGGAGCCAGCAACGGACGGTCGCTTTAGTGTCGTTCCCAAACCCCATGAACCAGGCTGGAAAGGGACATCCATGAGTGGCCCTGTTCTCGAACCCGCCGCGCGGGCGTTCGCGGTGGCATCCGCGAACCCGCCCCGCCCGTTCGACCTCGGTCCCGGCCGGGGGCGCGACACGGTGGACGAGGTGCGGAGCCCGAGGATCGAGGTGCCCGGCACCGGCTCGACCCGGCGCGCGTCGCCGGCGACTCCATGGGGGGCGACATGGCCGCCTTCCTCACCCTGACCGCCAAGGAGCGCGGCGACCTCGCGCTCGCCGGGCAGGTGCTGTTCCGCCCGGTCATCGACGCGGCCGTCGACCAGGCCGTTTCCTTCCTCCGCCGAGTGCTCGCCCAATCCTGGGCCCGTGTTCCGGGCCCGTGTTCCGGGCTCGCCCTGACCGACGACCATCACAGAAGGAGCCCCACGCATGTCCGTATCGCATGACGTCCAGCAGATCGAGCAGGCCAACTCCTCCGGCCGGACCCCGGTCGTCTTCGTCCACGGGTTGTGGCTGCTGCCCAGCAGTTGGGACCGGTGGGCCACCGTCTTCGCCGAGGCGGGCTACGCGCCGGTGACGCTCGGCTGGCCGGACGACCCCGACACCGTGGCCGAGGCCAAGGCCCATCCCGAGGTCTTCGCCCACAAGACCGTGGGCCAGATCGCCGACCACCTGACCGAGCTGATCGGCAAGCTGGAGCGCAGGCCCGCCGTCGTCGGCCACTCCTTCGGCGGCCTGCTCGCGCAGATCCTGGCCGGTCGCGGCCTGTCTGCCGCCTCCGTCGCGATCGACCCCGCCCCCTTCCGCGGCGTGCTGCCGCTGCCAGTCTCCTCCCTGCGCGCCTCCGTGCCCGTGCTGGGCAACCCGGCCAACATCCACCGCGCCGTCCCGCTCACCTACGAGCAGTTCCGCTACGCCTTCGCCAACGCCGTCACCGAGGAGGAGGCCAAGGAGCTGTACGAGACCTTCTCCGTCGCGGCCCCGGGCGCCCCGCTGTTCCAGGCCGCCACCGCGAACTTCAACCCCTGGAGCGAGACCAAGGTCAACAGCAGGAGTCCCGAGCGCGGCCCGTTGCTGATCATCTCGGGGGAGAAGGACAACACCGTCCCGTGGGCGATCGCCAACGCCTCCTACAAGAAGCAGAAGCGCAACGAGGCGGCGGTCACCGAGATCGTCGAGATCCCCGGCCGCGGGCACTCGCTCACCATCGACAGCGGCTGGCGCGAGGTCGCCGACACGGCCCTGGCCTTCGTCCGGCGCTTCCTGTGACCGGCGGCCCTCCGTAGCGGCCGGGGGACACGACGTGCGGCCGGGGAAGTACGACCCGCGGCCGGGGTCGTGGCCTGGGCGGGCGTCGCCCTCAGTCCCGCCGTCGGCGCCCCGCTGATGTCCGCCTCCACCGTCGTCGTCGCCCTCAACGCCCGGCTGCTGCGCCGCCTCCACCTCCACGGCGAACGCCCCTGACGGCCTCCGCGCCGGTTCCGGCCCTCCGGTTTCACCCTTCACGGCGAACGTCTCCGGTCGTTCCCGCACCGGTCCGGGCTCTCCACCTGCGAGAACGCGCGCGCCCCGGGAGCGCGTACCCCTGACGCGGGGGCGTCCGACGCGGGCCCGTCCGCGCGGCCGGAGGGATGAGCGGAGCTCTCGCGGGCAGGCCTGACCGTGAGAATAATTCACGGTTAACCTATAGAGATAGTAGATTTAATCGGGATAGGCCCGCATGGGGCCGTCGGCCAGAGGCAGAGGCGCACCGTCGGGGGGACTTTCGGATGCACATCACGGCCCGGAGCGACTACGCCATAAGAGCGATGCTGGTCATCGCGCTGAGCGATCCCGCCCCGGTCAAGTCGGAGACGATGGCCCAGGCGCAGGAGATCCCGGCGAGCTTCCTGCGCGGCATCCTGACCGACCTGCGCCGCGCCGACCTCGTCTTCGCCCAGCGGGGTCACGAGGGCGGTTTCACGCTCACCCGGTCGCCCGTCGACATCTCGGTCGGAGACGTCCTGCGCGCCGTCGCGGGTGAGCTGACCTCGGTGAGGGGGCTGCCGACCGGCGACGTGGCCTACTTCGGAGAGGCGGTACGGCTGCGCACCGTGTGGCTGAACATCGAGACCTCCGTCAACGCCATCGTCGACACCGTCAGCCTGGCCGCACTCCTGTCGCCGGTGGCCGAGGCCGGCAGGCGGCGCAGGGCCTGACGCCGGGTGTGGGACGAAGATTCCCATACCTTGAGACGCCTTGCTCGAAACGTGACTTGACGTCGCCTTGGCATTCAATCACCATAATTCCTATCAACAGAGTAGGAAAAACAGGAAGGGGGGCGTTGTGCGTGCGCTCATCCTCTTAGGCCTGGTCGGCTTCGCGGCGCAGCTCGTCGACGGCAGCCTTGGCATGGCCTACGGTGTCACCTCGACGACGCTGCTCCTGGCCATCGGCACGAACCCCGCTGCCGCTTCGGCCACCGTCCACCTCGCCGAGATCGGCACCACCCTCGCCTCCGGCATCTCCCACTGGCGTTTCAACAACATCGACTGGAAAGTCGTCGCCAAGATCGGTGTTCCCGGCGCCATAGGCGCGTTCGCGGGAGCGACCTTCCTGTCCGGCCTCTCCACCGAGGTCGCGGCCCCGGTCATGTCGATCATCCTGCTCACGCTGGGTCTCTACGTCCTGATCCGCTTCACCGCCTTCGGCCTCCCGCGCGGCAACCTGGGCAAGCCGCTGCGCAAGCGCTTCCTCGCGCCCCTCGGCCTGGTCGCCGGATTCGTCGACGCCACCGGTGGCGGCGGCTGGGGCCCGGTCGGCACCCCGGCGATCCTCGCCAGCGGCCGCCTGGCGCCGCGCAAGGTGATCGGTTCCATCGACGCCAGCGAGTTCCTGGTCGCCATCGCCGCCAGCGTCGGCTTCTTCTTCGGCATCGGCTCCGAGAACATCAACTTCTCCTGGGTCGCCGTCCTGCTGATCGGCGGCGTCATCGCCGCCCCCATCGCCGCCTGGCTGGTCCGCCACATCCCGCCGCGCATCCTGGGCTCGGCCGTCGGTGGTGTCATCATCCTGACCAACGTCCGGACCCTGCTGCGCAGCGACTGGATCGACGCCTCCGGCGGCGTCCAGACCGTCGCCTACATCACCATCGCCGTCATCTGGGCCGCCGCCATCGCCTACTCGGTCCGCGAGTACCGCCGTGACCGCGACAACGAGACGGTCGAGGCGATCGAGGCAGAGGAGAGGCGCCGCGCCGCGGAGCAGGAGACCGCCGGCGCCGCCAGCTGAACCCCGGTCCGGCGGCGCCCTCCGATGCGCCGTAGCTCACACGAAGGCCCCTCCCGCCGAAGCGGGAGGGGCCTTCGTGTCGCGTACCGCGGCAGCCGCCCGTCCGTCTCCGGCCGCGCGGTCCCCGGCCGGGTGTCGCGTGTGACGGACGGTCAAGGATCCGGGCGGCCGCGCGGCGGCGGCCGGTCAGGCCGCGGCGCGCGCCTTCACGGGTTTCCGGTCATGGGCAGGCAGGGCGGCGTCTGGAACACCACGCCGTCCAGGAAGTTGCCGGCCGTCGCGGTGCCCCCCGCGGCCGACACCGACTCGAAGGCGAATCGCGTGGTGGTCTGTCCCGGAGGGACGACGTACACGCCGGTGTAGTGGCGCCAGGCGGTGTTGTCGTCGGAGATGTCCGGGGAGGAGGCCCCGGTCGGGGTCTGGGCCACGGTCGAGCCCGGTGCGCCGATGAGCACCCGCATCACGTCGGTGCCGAGGCGGCCCCGGTGGTACAGCGACCAGGTCATCGGTGTTCCCGGGACGGTGGGCACGTCCTGGTAGAGCGTGGAGACCTGGTTGGCGTTGAGCTCGGCGAACTGCTGACCGTCCGCCGCCGGGACCCCGCTCGCCCCACCCCGCCAGAACTCCAGCTTGTTGTCGGTGGCGGTGGTGTGCCAGCCGACGCCCGGGTTGACGGAGGCGTCGGAGATGGACCAGTCGACCGTGGCCACGGGTGGCGCCTCGAAGCCGCCGTTGACCAGGTTGACCGGTGCGTAGGCGCAGGTGACGGTGACCGTGACCGTGGCGGTGCTGGTGCCGCAGTCGGTGGTGACGGTGTAGGTGAAGGTGTCGGTGCCGCCGAGGCCCGCGGCGGGTGTGTAGACCACGTTGCCGCCGGAGATCGTCGCGGTGCCGTTGGCGGGCTGGGTGACGCCGCTGATCGTCGGTGAGGCCGCGGTGTCGTTGGCCAGGACGGGCACGCTGACGGCTGTGCCCTGCGTGGTGGTGGCGGTGTCGTCGGTGGCCCTGGTGGGTGAGATGGACTGCCCGCCGACGATCTGGATCGGAGGGGCGGGCGTGTTGTTTCCGAGCTGACCCGGAGCGGCGATGACGCTGCTGATCCCGGTCGGCCGGATGGTCATGCTTCCCCCGGTGGTGCCCTGCCTGACCTGGAAGGTGATGACCTTCGGGGCCGGGTCGGTCTTGGTGCCCGACGAGGCGATCGTCAGGGTGGTGCCACTGATGGTTCCGCTCCCCGACTGGCCGACGACGTCGGCGTGGGCCAGCAGTGACGACAGGTCCCACGTGGTGGTGTAGCGGCTGACCAGCAGCGGCCACTGGGCCGTGCGGTGCGCCAGCGTGAGGGTGAAGGTGCCGCCCGGTGTGATCTGCCCGCCCCACAGGGACGGGGAGGTGTCGACCGAGACCGACCCGCTGCCCAGCCTCATGCCGAGCGCGTTCTTCCAGTAGTAGCTGACGGGGTAGGTGGCCTGTCCCTGCCGGACGCAGGGCGCGGCGGCCTGCCGTGCGGCGGTGGCGTGCGCACCGGTATCGGCCGTCGCCGGCGTCCCCGGTGCGGCCAGTAGCGCCAGCAGGGCGCAGGCGAGCGCGGTGAGCGAGGTGAGCGCGGATCTGGATCGTTGTGACACCAACGCTGGACTTCCATTCTGTCGTGAGAGATGTCCTCGTAGATCAACTTCACAGCGAAGGCTACTCTCCGTGGTCGATCCAGTGCGTCAAGTGTTCGCGTGGCCTCCGTGTCGCATCCCGCCCGCGCCCGCGACCGCCGGAAATGTCGGAAGTATGAGCATTTTCCACGCCATTCGTCCTAAAAGTGAACCTGCGACTTGAACGTGTAATACGACTCCTGTTGACGCGGGCCGTCAGAGATCATCAAATTGTCCTTTGGCAGATACGGTCGTCCGTTTCTCTCCTCGATAGAGGACAAAAACAGCCGTCACCCTCGCTGTCGCGTCCCCCCGACCAATCGAGTCAAGGAACCCACTTGGCACTCATGCCCTGCGGCAGATCGCGGCTGCTCGCCGTCGCGGTCGCCCTGGCGGTACTCGCGGTGACCCCGCCGACGTACGCCACCACCCGGCTCGACCCCCCTCCGACCGCGAAGACGCCCGACCACGGCGCACCGGCGGTCACCCGCACCATCACCCTGATCACCGGGGACAAGGTCACCGTCCGCTCCGGCGGAACCGAGACCGGCACCACGGTGGTACGGGGGCCTGGCGGAGAACCCGTCGGCGCCCACGTCACCACCGTGGGCGCCGACACCTACGTCTATCCCGACAGCGCGATGCCCTACGTCTCCGCGGGGCTGCTCGACAAACGGCTGTTCAACGTCACCCGCCTCCTGGCCGACGACTACGACGACGCCCACGTCGACCACCTCCCGCTGATCGTCACCTACGCGGACGACTCCGCCGCCCGCGCCGCCAGGCCGCTGCCCGAGGGCGCCACGAAGGTCCGCACCCTCAGCAGCATCAAGGGCGCCGCCGTCACCGAGGACCGTGACAAGGCCGCGAGCTTCTGGTCCTCGCTCACCGGCGGCCAGGCCACGGCGCCCGGCGCCCGGAGCGGGAACGCCGCGCCCGCCTTCGCGGGCGGTGTCGCGAAGATCTGGCTGGACGGCAAGGTGAAGGTCGACCTGGCCGACACCGTGGCGCAGATCGGCGCCCCCGAGGTCTGGGCCGCGGGGAACACCGGCGAAGGCGTCGACGTCGCCGTCCTGGACACCGGCGTCGACGCAGGTCACCCCGACCTGACCGGCCGGATCGAGGCCTCCGCCAGCTTCGTGCCCGGCGAGGAGGTCACCGACCGGCACGGCCACGGCACCCACGTCGCCTCCACGATCGCCGGCACCGGCGCCGCCTCGGGCGGCAAGGAGAAGGGCGTCGCACCCGGAGCCGAACTGCAGGTCGGCAAGGTCCTCAGCAACCAGGGCCAGGGCCAGGACTCCTGGATCGTGGCCGGCATGGAGTGGGCCGCCAGGGAGCGGAAGGCCAAGGTCATCAGCATGAGCCTCGGCACCGACGGGCCCACCGACGGCACCGACCCGCTGAGCCAGGCCGTCAACGCGCTCAGCGCAGAGACCGGCGCGCTCTTCACCATCGCGGCGGGCAACGCCGGGCCCTTCGACCGCACGGTGGGCGCCCCGGGCGCCGCCGACGCGGCCCTCACCATCGCGGCGGTGGACACCTTCGACCACCTCGCCGACTTCTCCAGCCGGGGCCCGAGGCTGGCCGACGGCGCGCTCAAGCCGGACCTCAGCGCTCCCGGCGTCGGCGTGCTCGCGGCCCGGTCCCAGTACGCGCAGGGAGGCGAGGGCCCGTACACGACCATGAGCGGCACCTCGATGGCCACCCCGCACGTCGCGGGCGCCGCCGCGCTCCTGGCCGCCGCGCATCCCGGCTGGACCGGCGGGCAGCTCAAGGACGCTCTGATGAGCACCTCCAAGAGCACCCCGGACTACAACGCCTACCAGGCCGGCACCGGCCGCCTGGACGCCCGCGCCGCCACCACCGCCACCCTGTTCGCCACCGGCACCGCCTACCTGGGCATCCACCCGCTGGGTGAGGAGCCGGGAGGCAAGGCCGAGCGGCAGGTGACCTACACCAACACCTCCGGCGCCGACGTCACCCTCGACCTGGCGCTCAAGGCCGCCGGTGCCCCGGACGGCCTGTTCTCCCTGTCCGCCTCCCGGGTCGTCGTCCCGGCGGGCGGCAGCGGCACCGTCACCATCACCGCCGACCTGGACCGCGCACCGGACAGGAACGGCTACACCGGGTGGATCGAGGCGTCCGGCGGCGGGGCGGTGCTCGCCCGCACCGTCGTCGGCGTCAGCACCGAGGACCAGCCCCGCCACCTCGTCATCAAGGCCAAGGACCGCGACGGCGCCCCGATGCGCGGCCTGATCAGCCTCCTGCGGGAGGGCGACCCCGCCGACGGCTACCACAGCTTCCTCACCTTCACCGGAGAGGTGGACGTCCTGGTGCCCCAGGGCAGGTACTCGGTGTGGATGTGGGGCGACGTGCGAGGCACGCACGGCCCCGCCTCACTCGGTCTCGCGCTGCTCAACGAACCCCTGGTCACCGTCGAGGCCGACACCACCGTGACCCTGGACGGCACCACCGCGCGCGAGGCCAAGGCGGTCACGCCCCGGGAGAGCGCCGACGCCGAGACCCGGGTCGACTACCACCGCACGCTGGGCGACACGGCCTCGGTCGCCGACTCCTACACGCTCGGCACGGGGTACGACAGCATCTGGATCCAGCCCACGAAGCGGGTGCGCGAGGGACGGCTGTCCGTCGGCGCGCGCTGGCGCAAGATACAGCCGCTCCTGACCGTGAGCTCGGGCGGGCAGACGTACGACGACCTGTGGATCCAGCCGGGGGCGGGGCTCCTGCCCGAAGGCTCGTGGGACCTCCCCGCCGTCTTCGCCGGCGGAGGCCGCCCGGCCGACTACGCGGGACTGGACGTCAAGGGGAAGATCGCGGTCGTGCGCTACGGCGACACGGACGAGCAGGTTCCGGCCGCCGTGGCCGCCGGGGCGAAGCTCCTGCTGATCGTCAACGACGAGGAGGGACGGCTCCGCGAGGCGATCAGGAGGACGCCCCTGACCGTGGCGTCACTGACCAGGGACGAGGGCGAGCAGCTCATCTCCCGCCTCGGGAAGGAGGCCGTCCGGCTGCGCACGGTCTCCCACCCCACCACCACCTACCTCTACGACCTGGTCCGGCGCTGGGAGCAGTCCGTTCCCGGCGACCTGACCTACCGTCCCGCGCACCGTGACCTGGCACGGGTCGACGTCGACTTCCGCAACAACCCGGCGGCCGAGGTCGCCGAGTACCGCTTCGACGTCGTCCCCGGCCTGAACACCAAGGTGGGATACACGCTGCTGAGCAGGTCGAAGCGCGAGCGCACCGACTGGGTCACCCCGGGAGACTCCGTGCGCTGGACGACCGAGGCGGAGATCCCGCGAGAGACGATGCAGTTCTCTGGGGAGAGGTCCTACCGGGCGGGGAGCACCACCGCCGAGCAGTGGTTCGGCCCGATCCAGCGCCCGAGGGTCAACGGCTCGGTCTCGCTCCCGGTCCGCGAGGGGAACACCCTCCGGGTCCAGGTGCCCGGCTGGGGCGACTCGGGGGCCGACCACGTCGGGCTCTTCGCCCCCGGCCAGATCGACCAGACGACGGCGCTCTACCAGGGTGAGACCCTCGTCGGCCAGACGGGCGGCTACGTCCTGGACACCGAGGTGGGCCAGGCCCGGCTTCCCTACCGCCTCGTCACCACGACGGAACGCGAGCCCCTGGTCCACCCGTACTCCACCGGCACGCGAACCGTGTGGGACTTCACCTCGGCGCCCGCCGGGTCCGCCGCGCCCGTCCCGCTGCCGCTGGTGCAGCTCGACTACGCCGTGGACACCGACGTGGACGGCAGGGCCTCCCGCTCGGCGGCCCTGACCCTCCTCCCCTCGCACCTGCCGGGGGTGCCGAAGGCCGCCGCGATCCGTTCGGGTGAGCTCGAGGTCTCCTACGACGACGGCGCCACCTGGCGTACCGAGCGTCTGACCCGCACCGGCGACGGGTGGCGGGCCAGGCTGGACGCCCCGGCCGGCGCCCGGTACGTCAGCCTGCGGGCCGGCGTCAAGGACGAGCGGGGCAACGCCGTCGAGCAGACGATCGTCCGCGCCTTCGGGCTGAGGTAGCGCGAGCGGCGCCGCCCGCCCGTCACGGGCGGGCGGCGCCGTTCGGCGGCCCGAAGTGCTCCGACACGCGCTCGGCGGGATAGGCGCCGTGCTCGGTGACGATCCTCGTCACCAGGTGCGGCGGGGTGGCGTCGAAGGCGGGATAGTGGCCGGTCACGCCCTCGCCCGCGGTACGCCTCCCCAGAACGTGCAGGACCTCGTCGCCGTTCCGCCGCTCGATGACGACGTCGTCGATACCCGGCGCCTGCGGGTCGGGCGCCGGGATCACCACGTAGTACGGGACGTCGAAGGCGCGGGCGGCCAGCGCCACCCCGAGCGTGCCGACCTTGTTCACCACGTGCCCGTCCATCGTCACCCGGTCCGCCGCGGTCAGCGCCACGTCGGCGAGCCCGTCGGACAGCACCGAGGCGACCATCCCGTCGGTGATGAGGGTGGGCCGGTAGCCCATCTCCACCAGCGTCGGCGCGGTCAGCCGCGCCCCCTGCAGATAGGGCCGGGTCTCGGTGCAGACGAACTCCAGCCGCTTGCCCGCCTCCTGCGCGGCCTCGACGGTCGCGATCAGATAGGCGTCCGCCCAGCAGTGGGTGAGGACGCGGGCGCCGTCGTCGAGCAGCGCCGCCGCGTGCCTGCCCATGGCCGCGCTGCTCGCCAGGTAGGCCGCGTCGTGCCCGGCCGCCGCCCGGGTCACGGCCTCCACCAGCTCGTCCCCGCACGCCTCGGGCAGCGGCCCGTCCACCGTGGCGGCCAGGACGGCCTCGACGGCGTCGCGGATGTGGTTGTTCGTGGGCCGGGTCGCGATCAGCCGGTCGCCCGCCTTGCGCAGCCGCGCCGCCGCCAGGCCCGGCGGCTCGCCCCGCGCCTCACGGGCGGCCAGCGTCATCCCGGCGGTCGCCGCGAACGAGGGGCCCGTGCTCTGCGTCACCATCCGCTCGATGGCCACCGCGACGTCCTCGCTGGTGGCGCAGCGCACCCAGCTGTGCTCGAAGGGATAGACCCGGCGGTCGAGGATTTCCACACCGTCGTCGGTGGTCCGGACGGAGTCCGCGAGGACAGGGCGCCTTCCGGTCGTGCTCATGAGACCTCCAGCGGGGGATCGGGCGGTCTGCCGCCTGCTCGCCACACCGGGTGCCGCTCGGCGTCACCGCCACCACCGCGACCCGGTTGTGCCTCGCGCTTATGCCCCTTTTGGATGGCCTCGTACCCCTGGGCGGCGGGCCGTTTCCCGGACGACCCGCCCTCCAGGCAGCGACGACCCGGAGTCGACTCCGGGTCGACCCGGAAACGAGCCGGCCGCGAGCCGGAGACGGCTCAGGAGAGCTTCTTGCCGATCTCGGCGATCTGGGCGCGCTGCCCGGCGACCAGCTCCTCCGCCAGCCGGGTGGTGGGCCGGTGCCTGCCCAGCGCGATCACGACCTGGGCCATCTGGACACCGCTGTTGAGGTGCTTGCCCAGCACGCTCAGCCACAGCTTGTCGAAGGCGGCACCCGAGCGTCTCTCCAGGGAGGAGATCTGGGTGGCGGACAGCATGCCCGGCATGTCGTGCACGGCGCGGTCGCCCTCCGCCGGTACCTCGACCTTCCACGACCGCAGCCAGCCGGACATCAGGTCGATGTCGGCGGACTCGCTCTTCTTGATCTTCGCGGCCAGGCCGCGCACGTACGGGTTCTCGGTCCGGCCGTCCACCAGGTCGGCGAGCTGGATCGTCTGGCGATGGTGGGGGATCATCTCCTGGGAGAAACGGACGTCCGCGTCGGCCCGATCGCCGGCCAGTCCCACCGCCTGGACGGGAGTGGTGGTCACGGCCGCTGACGAGCACCCGGCGACCAGTATGGCGGAGACCAGCAAGGTGGCGGTCAGAGACCGTCGTTTGCGCGACCGCCGGGTGCTCATCGAGATCACTGCCCCTTTCCTGCGGGTGGGAAGGACCATTCGTGCCGTTCCGCCCTGAGATACGCGGACACCGTTCCCGGGGTTCAGGGGCCGCCGGAAATCGCGGGCCCGAAATTCCGGACGCCGGACTCCGGCTCGGGACGCCTCCCGTTCCGGGTGTTCCACGGCCCGGGACCGGCTCCCGGACGTGTCCCGGGAAGGGGGACGCGTCCGGGAGCGGTTCACGGAACCCGGGGAGCCCGGGTGGGTCGGCCGGGGACGTCGCGATGGTCGGAGATGCTGTCGAGCCAGGCACGGTGCAGGTCGGCGTAGCGGCCGGCCCGCCCGACGAGCTCGCCGGGCGGGCCGTCCTCCATGATCCTGCCGCCGTCCATCACCAGCACCCGGTCGGCGATCTCGACGGTCGACAGGCGGTGCGCGATGATCAGAGCCGTCCGGTCCGCCAGGATCGTCCGCATCGCGCGCTGCACGAGCCGCTCGCTGGAGACGTCCAGGCTGGACGTCGCCTCGTCGAGGATCAGCACCGCGGGGTCGGCCAGGAACGCCCTGGCGAACGCCACCAGCTGCCGCTGCCCGGCCGACAGCCGGCCGCCGTGCTTGCCGACCTGGGTGTCGTACCCTTCGGGAAGCGCGGAGACGAAAGCGTCGGCGCCGATCGAGCGGGCCGCCGCCACGATGTCGGCCATGCTCGCGCCCGGCCTGCCGAACCTGATGTTGTCGGCCACCGACCCGCTGAACAGGAAGTTCTCCTGGGTCACCAGGACCACCGCGGCGTGGCGCGACTCCTCGCCGAGGTCGCGCAGGTCGACCCCGTCCAGCAGCACCCGCCCCGCCACCGGGTCGTAGAACCTGGAGACCAGCTTCGCCAGCGTGGTCTTGCCCGCGCCGGTGGTGCCGACCAGCGCCACGGTCTGCCCGGCGGGGACCACCAGGTCCAGGCCGGGCAGCACGGGGGTGCCGTCCAGGTAGGAGAACTCCACGCCCTGGAACTCGATCCTCCCGCGTGGCCGCTCCAGCGTCACCGGGTCGCCGGGCTCGGCCACCACGGGACGCTCCTGCAGCACGCCGGAGAGCTTCTCCAGCGCGGCCCCGGCGGACTGGAACGTGTTGTAGAACTGCGAGATCTCCTGCATCGGCTCGTAGAACTGGCGCAGGTAGAGCAGGAAGGCGGCCAGCACGCCCACCGTGACCTCGCCCTGGATCGCCAGCGTGCCCCCGTAGAGCAGGACGGCCGCGATCGTCACGTTTCCGATCAGCTTGACACCCGGCGAGAAGATCGCGATCAGGTGCATGCTCCGCCGGTTGGCGTCGCGGTAGTCGGCGTTCAGCTGGGAGAAGATCGCCTGGTTGCGCGGCTCCCTGCGGAACGCCTGGACCGCGCGCATGCCGGCCATCGACTCCACGAAGTGGACGATCACCAGGGCCACCGTCTCCCGGGTCCTGCGGTAGATGATGCTCGACTGCCGCCGGAACCAGCCGGTGAACAGCATCAGGACCGGCAGCGGCAGCAGCGCGACCACGCCGAGGTGGACGTCCAGGACGAGCAGCAGGACCGCCGTGCCGACCAGTGTCAGCACGGCGGTGACGAGGTCGTCGAAACCCGACTGCAGCATCTCGGAGATGGCGTCGATGTCGGAGGTGAGCCGGGAGACGACCCGGCCCGAGGTGTAGTCCTCGTGGAACGACAGCGACAGCCTCTGGAAGTGGACGAACACCCGCCGCCGCAGCTCCAGCAGGATGCTCTGGCCGATGCGCCCGGCCATCCTGAGGAATATCCGCCGGGTCACCAGCTGGACGGCCGCCGCCGCCAGGACCGCCGCGACGACCGTCACCAGCGTCCGCGGTCCCGCCCCCGCCACCATCGGCGGGATGCCCGCGTCGATGCCCACCTTGACCAGGTACGGGATGGCGAGCGAGGCGACGTTGCAGGTCACGATGATCGCGACGAGCAGCACGATCTCCCTGCGGTACGGGCGCAGCAGGTCGCCGAGCAGCCGCCTGGACCTGTCGCGCAGCAGGAACGACACCTGCGCCGACAGCTCGTCCTGGTTCTCCGCCGCGACCCCGCGCCACTCACGGGACCCGTTCGCGGTCTCGGCGCCGGAGGGTTCCGCGGAGGGGTTCGCGGAGGATTCGGCGGAGGGGCCGGTGGAAGGTTCGGTCACGCTCACAGCCGTGCCTCCTCGACGTCCGGGTCCGCCGACAGCAGCGCGCGGTACTCGGGCACGCTCGCCATGAGCTCGTGGTGCTCGCCGACGTGCGCGATCGTGCCGTCCAGCAGCAGGGCCACCCGGTCGGCGAGGAGCACGGTGGAGGCCCGGTGGGCGACGACGATCCCGGTGGCCTCGCGCAGCATATGCCGGAGCGCCTCCTCCACCAGGGCCTCGGTCTCGACGTCCAGGGCCGACAGCGTGTCGTCCAGCACGAGGATTCCCGGACGGCTGAGAACCGCGCGGGCCAGCGCGAGCCGCTGGCGCTGGCCGCCGGACAGGGACATGCCCTGCTCGCCGATCCTGGTCTCCAGCCCCCACGGCAGCGCGTGGACGAACCCGGCCTGGGCGATCCGCAGCGCCTCCGCGATCTCCTCCTCGCTCGCGTCGTGCCGTCCCAGCGTGAGGTTCTCCCTGACGCTCATCGAGAACAGCGTCGGCTCCTCGAAGGCCGTGGCGACCATCGAGCGCAGCGTGGGCAGCGGCAGGTCGCGGACGTCGACCCCGTCGATCGTGACCCGGCCGGCGCCGACGTCGTACAGCCGCGGCACCAGGGAGGTCAGCGTGGTCTTGCCCGACCCCGTCGCGCCCACGACCGCCACCGTCTCTCCCGGCCGGACCTCCAGCCAGACGTCGTGGAGCACCGGTTTCTCGTCGCCGGGGAAGGTGAACCCGGCCCCCTCGAAGCGCAGGTGTCCCCGGGGCCGTTCGATCACGCCGGTGCCCCCGACGATCTCCGGTTCGGTGTCGAGCACCTCCATCACCCGGTCGGCCGCGGTCATCGCCTCCTGGCCCATCGTCAGGATGAAGCCAGCGCGGAGACGGGCCAGACCAGCTGCAGCATCAGGGTGGCGAAGGCCACCAGCGTGCCCAGCGTCAGCGTGCCGGAGCCGACCGCCAGAGCGCCGAGCAGCAGCACGAGCGCGAGGGTGATGTTCGGGATCACCTCAAGGAAGGTGAAGAACCTGGCCGACAGGCCGACCTTCTCCATCGAGGTCCGGAAGACCTTCAGCGCCCCCTCCTCGAAGATCCCGGAGACGTACGGGCCGCGGCCGAAGGCCTTGATCGTACGGATGCCGGCCGCCGACTCCTCGACGACCGTGGCGAGGTCGCCCTGCTCGTCCTGAACCCGGCGGGAGATGGTGATGTACTTGCGCTCGAAGCGCAGGGTGGTGAACACGATCGGCACCGCCGAGGCGACGACCAGCAGCCCGAGCGGCCAGTACATGTGGAGCAGCAGCCCGGTCACCGTCGCGATCTGCACGGTGGTCAGGACGAGGAAGAGCAGGCCGAAGCCGAGGAAGCGCCGGATCGTCGACAGGTCGGTCGTCGCCCGGGACAGCAGCTGACCCGACTGCCATGAGGCGTGAAACCCCATCGGCAGCCGCTGCAGGTGGCCGTAGAGGTCGTCGCGGATGGCGGTCTCCAGGCCCAGGACTGCGGCGGCCAGCAGCCACCGCCTCAGGAAGACGAGCAGCGCCTCGACCACGCCCAGCCCCAGGGCGAGCAGCGCGAGGGGCGGCACGGCCCCGGTGTCGCCCCGGGCGACGGGGCCGTCGATGATCTCCTTGCCGATCAGCGGGACGGTGATGCCGATCGCGACCGCGCCGAAGGACAGCACCCAGATGAAGAGCAGGCGGGCGACGTACGGGCGGAGGTAGGACTTCAGCCGCCACAGGGAGCCCGCCCCGGCGCGGCGCGAGGGAAGGGGGCGCGGGGCCGACGGCGACGGGGACGCCGGGGGCGTCGTGTCGGTGGCGGAGGTGTCTGCGTTGTCTGCGTTGTTGGTATTGTCTGCGTCGTTGGTCCTGGCTGCGGTGGTTCCGGTGTCAGGGGGCATGGGCAGGCGGCACGCTCCTCACGGTGTTCTGACGGGGTGAGAGCCGTCCGGGGCATGGCAGGCCGGAACGCCATCCCCTCTCAACCGGTCTCTCCCGTGCCACCGCTCCCGGTGGGCGCCCCGTCGGATCACCGCCACCCGCGCGACGCGGGCGACCCTCCAGTTTTTGCACCCGGGCATGGCGTCGGCAACTGATTTGACGGTCCGCATGGTGTAACCACCAGGCCAGAGTGCCCGTTGACCGCGAACCCTCCACCGGAGTGAACGCCCGTGTCCCGGGCGGGCGCGTGTGACGGCCTTTCCCTCCCGCCGGCCGGGGCACTGTCACGGCATCGAAATAGGGGGGCTAAAATTCCCGGTGGCGTCGAGCGCGAGGAGGCGGTCCCCGATGGATCTGAAGACGTTGCACGACGTCTCCGAGCTGAGCGACCCCATCGAGCGCGCACGGGTTCTGAGCCGTCTCATGGCCGAGGAGCAGGGACTCGTCGCGGAGGCGGCGAAGATGCGTCGCCAGGCGATCGCCGAGGCCCGTGACTCCGGGATGAGCCTGGAGGACATAGGGGCGCGCCTGGGCGTGTCCCCGGGCCGCATCTCCCAGATGAGGAAGGGGCCGGCGGCCCGCGCCCCCGAGGGCCCCGCGCCCCGCGCCCCGAAGGTCCTGGTGCGGCGGGCGCTGCCGACCGACCCCGCCGTGCGGGGGGCCGCGTCCCTGTTCCTCGCCGAGGCGGAAAGGCAGGGCATCACGCCGGACCGCAGGATGCTCTACGTGGGCCCGGAGCCGGCCGGTGAGCACGTGGCCGCCTGCCTGCGCGTCGACCCCGGGGCCGAGGTGATCGCCCGCCGGAAGATGATGACGGCCGACGGTGTCCCGGTGCGCATCGCCACCAGTTACTTCCGGGCCGACCTGTTCGGGGGGACCCGCCTCGCCGAGCCCGGGTTCGTCAGGCCGTCGCTCCAGTCGGCACTGGTCGCCCTCGGCCACACCTTCGGCCGTGCCGAGGAGACCCTGACGGCCCGCCCGCCGACGTCCTTCGAGTACGAGACCCTGGAGCTCGAACCGGGGGAGTGGGTCGTCCAGGTCCTTCGCGCGGGCTACTCCGACCAGGACACACCCGTCCACGTCCTGGAGACCATCTGCGCCGCGAGCAGGCACGTCTTCCCGATCGGCCAGGTCTCCGGGCACGACGAGTTCTGACACGGCCCGCCCGGTCCGGTCACGTCCGGCCGGTCGGTCGGAGGCGGGGGGCGGGAGGCTCGGCCGCCCGCCGTGCCCGCGACGGCCGGGAGACGAGGCCGGGGAAAAGGGGAGGCCGCGACGGGCGGGGCGGTTGTATCGTCTGCGGTATGACCTGGCGACATTGATCCTCAACGATCGGTCGGTCCGGCGCGAGCTGCCGTGGACCTCCGGAGATGCCGAGCATCCCGAGTCCGCACAGTCCCCGCGAGAAGGACCTCATGACCACTTCTTTTCTCCGTGCGCCCGAAGGGCGTGCGAAGCGCCTGGCCGCGACGCTCTACACCTACACCATCCTCGATGAGTTCGTCCTGTTCTACCCGTTCTACGCATTGCTGTTCGTCGACACGGGCCTGTCGACCGCCGAGATCTCCTCGCTCCTGGCGATCTGGTCGCTCACCTCCGTCGGGCTGGAGGTCCCCTCGGGTGTGTGGGCCGACGCCGTCTCGCGGCGCGCGCTGCTCGCCCTGGCGCCGCTGCTGGCCGCCGTCGGCTTCGGCCTGTGGGTCGCGGCCCCCTCCTACTGGGCGTTCGCCGCGGGTTTCGTGCTGTGGGGCGCCTCCGGAGCATTGCAGTCGGGCGCGCTGGAGGCGCTGGTCTACACCGAGCTCGACCACCTCGGCGCGGCCGGCCGCTACGCCGCGATCATGGGCCGCGCCCGCGCGGTCGGCACGGGCGCCGTCGTGGTGTCCATGGCCGTGGCCGCCCCGGTGTTCGCCGTGGGCGGCTATCCGCTGGTCGCCGCCGGCAGCGTCCTGGCGTGCGTGCTGGCCGCGATGGCCGCGCTGGCCTTTCCCGAGCACCGCGTACGCGCCGGAGGGGAGGAGGGCGCGGGGTCCTCGGAGGAGTCCGGCGAGGAGGCGCCGGCGGGCGGTTATGCCGCGATCCTGCGCGAGGGGCTGCGGGTGGCGCGCACCGACCGGCCGACGCGCCGGGCGCTGCTGCTGGTACCGGCGGTGACGGCCCTGTGGGGTTCGCTGGAGGAGTACACCCCGCTGCTCGCGATCGGCACCGGCGTCGCCACGCACGTCGTGCCGCTCCTGGTGCTTCTGATCTCCGTGGGCATCGCGGCCGGCGGTGTGCTCGCGGCGGCCGGGCGGAGCTTCACGGACCGGGAGTTCGCCGCGCTCCTCGCGTTCGGGGCGCTGGCGCTCGGCGCTGGCGCGGTCAGCGGGGTCGCGGCGGGGTTCGTTGCCGTCGCGGTGGCCTTCTGCGTCTTCCAGATGGCGAGCGTGCTGGCCGACGCGCGGCTGCAGGAGAGCATCACGGGCCGGGCCCGCGCCACCGTGACCTCGCTGGCCGGGCTGGGCACCGAGCTGGTCGCCGTCCTCGTCTACGGAGGCTACGCCGCGGCCTCGTCGCTGACCGGCCACGCCACGATCTTCACCGCCTCCGCGGTGCCGTACGCCGTCCTCGCCCTGGTCCTGTTCCTCGGTGGGTCCCGCTCACGGAGGACCGCGACCGCCCGGGTCCCGCTCAGCGATCCGTGAAGCGGGGCAGGCCCAGCTCGGCGAAGACCGGCCGGTGGTCGGTGTGCGGGAGGCGGTGGACGCCGAAGGTCCTGATCGCCATGCGCGAGTCGGCGAGCACGTGGTCGATCGTCACCCCGGGGACGGGTTCCCAGCCCTGCTGCGGCCAGGTGGCCGTCAGGCCGTGCCCGGTGACGTCGGCCGCGTCGCGGTAGCCGCTGTCGAGCAGGTCGCGTACCAGCCGATGGTCGAGGGTGGCGTTGAAGTCTCCGGCGAGCACCCGCAGCTGCCCGCCCGCCCTGGGCAGCGCCCGCAGCCCCGCGTCCCAGCACGGCACCTTGGAGTCGTACCGGGGCGCGCAGGGGTGGACCGAGACGACCTCGATCTCGTGGCCGCTCGGGTGCTCGACCACCCCTCGCGCCTGCCGGAACCGGCCCAGCGCGATCAGCGGTTTCTCGGTGATGGGGTGTTTGGAGTAGACGCCCGAACCCCAGACCCCGTCGACCGCGCGGTCCACGACGTGAGGCATGCGCCGGCGCAGCCCGGCCGCCTCCAGACGGTCGCGGGCGGCCGGCGTGAGTTCCTGCAGGGCCAGCACGTCCGGGTCGAGGGAGCGCACGAGCCCCATCAGGACGTCGGTGTCGCCCGCGCCGACGGCGAGGTTCGCGGCGAGCACCCGGAGCCGCCCCCCGTCGGCGGCGGGCTGGGCGCCGTCGCCGAAGTAGCGGGGGAGCACGGCCGTCGCCAGCACCGCGCCCGTGACCAGGGCGAGGGCCGCGGCGGCCCAGCGGCGCAGCCCCAGGGCCAGGAGCAGCGGGATCGCCGAGGCCGCCGCCACGTACGGCGTGAACGCCACCAGGGGGACCCACTGCCAGACCGGGTTCCAGCCGCCGGTCCTGAGCACCGCCCAGGCCGCGAACGGCAGCACCGCCAGCCAGACCAGCAGGCTCACCCATCTCGATCTGATCATGCACCCGGAGCGTAACGGTCTCCTGTGCAGATTCGGTGGAGATCGGGGTCTTTACCGGCGCAGATCCGCAATGTCCGGGTCAATACCACCTCACCGGATTGCAAAGAAAATGAAAGTCATTATCATTCCTCCTGTCTGGCCTTGTTGCTGGGGAGGTTGTCTTGGGGCATCTGCTGATGGTCGAGAGCTGGGTGGGGTCGGCCGTCGAGGTCCCGGCATGAGGCTCGACTGGGAGGTGGTCCCGCTGAGGCTGCGCGAGCCCTTCCGCATCTCCCGCTCGGTGATGTCCGCGCGCGACGCCGTCCGGGTCGCGGTGCGCCACGAGGGGGTGACCGGGTACGGCGAGATCGTGACCAGCGCCTACCTCGGGCTGGACGTGCCCCGCATCACGGCCGCGCTGGAGGGGGTGGGCGGCCGGCCCGACCCGGAGACGCTCCTCGCGGAGCTGCCGGACCTGCCGTGCCCGCCGGGGGTGCTCGCCGGCCTCGACGCCGCCCTGCTGGACCTGGTGGGCAGGCGCGACGGGCTGCCCGTCCACCGGCTCGCCGGGTCCCCCTCCTGGCGACCGGTGCCCACCGCGTACACGATCGGGATCTGCGGGCCGGAGCGCGCGGCCGGGGCCGCGCGCGACCTGCGCGCCCGCGGTTTCACCGTGCTGAAGGTCAAGGCCGGGTCGCCCGATCCGGACGACGACGTGGCGCGGGTCGAGGCGGTCAGGCAGGCCGCCCCCGGAGCGCGCCTGCTGCTCGACCCGAACGGCGCCTGGAGCGCCGAGCGGGCCGTCCGGCTGCTGGAACGGATGCCCTACGTGGACGCCGTGGAGCAGCCCATCGCGCCGGGCCGTCCCGACCTGCTCGCCTGGGTCGGCCGGCGGGTCCCGATGCCGGTGATCGCCGACGAGGACGCCGGGGGAGCGGCCGAGGTCGAGCGGCTGGTGGGAGCCGTCCGGGGGGTCAACGTCAAACTCGCCCGGTGCGGCGGCGTGCTGGCCGCGCTCGGCGTCATCGACGCGGCGCGGCGCCACGGCATGGACGTCATGCTCGGCTGCCTGGTGTCCAGCTCGCTCGGCATCGCCCCCGCCGTTCACCTGGCGGGACACGCGCGCTGGGTCGACCTCGACGGGCACCTGCTGCTGGACCGCGACCCGTGGACCGGCCTCGGCGGGAGGACGGCGTGCTGCGGCTCTCCGGCCTCCCCGGTCTCGGCGTGCGGCCGGCGACATGAGGGCGTTCTGGTCCTTCCCGCTGTCGGTGCGGCTCCTGCTGGTCAACCAGATGGGCGTCAACACCGGTTTCTACCTGCTGATCCCCTACCTCGCCGGCCATCTCGGCGGGAGCCTGGGCATGTCGGCCGCGGCCGTCGGGGTGGTGCTCGGTGTGCGCAACCTCAGCCAGCAGGGCCTGTTCCTGATCGGCGGGACGGCCTCCGACCGGCTCGGTGCCCGCACGGTCATCATCGCCGGGTGCGCCCTGCGCGCCGTCGGCTTCGGACTCTTCGCGCTCGGCGGCTCGCTGCCCGTGCTGCTCGGCGCCTCGGTCCTGTCCGGTCTGGCCGGGGCGCTGTTCAACCCGGCGGTCCGCTCCTACCTGGCCGTCGAGGCGGGCGACCGCCGCGCGGAGGTGTTCGCCCTGTTCAACGTGTTCGCCAACACCGGGGCGCTGCTCGGCCCGCTGCTGGGTAGCGCGCTGCTGCTGGTCGACTTCCGGGTGGCGGCCGTCGCCGCGGCGCTGATCTTCGCCGGGCTGACGGTGGCGCAGGCGCTGACGCTGCCGTCGCGGCCCGTGCCGCCCGGCGGGGGGTCGGTGCTCGCCGACTGGCGGGAGTGCCTGGCCAACCGCGGGTTCGTCGCCTTCACGCTGGCGCTGAGCGGGATGTTCGCCCTGCAGAACCAGCTCTACCTGATCCTGCCGATGCGGGCCGAGGAGGTCACCGGCTCCGCGGCCTCGGTCGCGGCGCTGTTCCTGGTCTCCACCGTGGCCACCCTGCTGCTGCAGGTACGGATCACCCGGTGGCTGCGGGACCACCTCGGCGGGAGCGCCGCCATCGCGCTCGGCCTGGCGGTGATGGGCGCGGCCTTCCTGGTCCCGCTGCTGCCGGGCCTGCTCCCTGTGCTGCTCGCCGCGTTCGGGCTGGCCCTGGGAGTGATGATCGCGCAGCCGTTCGTGCTGGAGCTGATCCCCGCCTTTGGCAGGGAGGGCGTCATCGGCACCTATTTCGGGATGTTCTACCTCGCCTCGGGCCTGGTCGCCGCGGCGGGCAACGTCGTCGTGGGCTGGGCGGGCGACACGGCGGACTGGCTCGCCTGGCCGCTGTGCGCCGCGCTCGGGCTGGGCTCCGCGATCGCGGTGCGCCGCGCCGGCGTACCGGAGGCGGTGCCACCGGCGGAGACCTCCCCGGTACGGGGGCCGGACCCGGCCGGCCGGTCACGCGGCGCGCCGGAGAGCGGTTCCCCCGAGGACTCCCCGGCGGAGGAGAAGGCGCCGTGACCCCCCAGGCACCGGAAAGGACCGTGCGGCCGTGAACTTCCTGACCGACAATCCCGAGCTGTACGAGCTGCGCTTCCCCGACCCCGACCGCCTCGCGGCCCGGTTCGCCGGCGATCTCGCCCGCCGCTTCGGCGGCGGGACCCGGCTGCTCGACATCGGCTGCGGCACCGGCCGCGACGCCGGTCACCTGGCGGGCGAGGGCTACGCCGTCACCGGCCTGGACGTCTCCGAGCCGATGCTCGCCCACGCGCGCGGCCGGTATCCGGGCGTGGAGTTCGTCAACGCCGACATGAGGTCGTTCGACCTCGGCCGCCGGTTCGACGTGGTCACCTGCCTGGACAGCGCGCTGCTCTACTGCCACGAGAACGCCGACCTGACCGCGTTCCTGTCCCGCTGCCGCGCGCACCTGGCGCCCGGCGGGCTGCTCGTCGCCGAGATGCGCAACGGCGCGTTCTTCCTCGGCAACACCGAGCTGCTGGAGGGGACGGTCACTGGGACCGTGCTCTGGGACGGGGTGCCGTACACCTCCCGTACCCGGCTGTGGATCGACCACGCGGCCCAGCTGCTCCGCAGGCACCGCACCTGGGAGTGGCCGGGTCGCGCCGGGCCGCTGCACCAGCGCTCGGCCTGGCGGCTGCTCTTCCCCCGGGAACTGGAGTACTTCCTCGACGTCGCCGGTTTCGAGGTCCTGGCCCTGTTCGACGGGCCGGGGCCGCGCACCCGGCCCCCCCTGGACCCCCGGTGCGCCGCCGTCGGACGGCCTGTCCGGCGACCGGCTCCATGTCGTGGCCCGCCTGCGTCCCCCGCCCGGCGGCCCACCCGACCGCACCGCGAATCGTCCGGCCGCCTGACCGGCCGATGTCACCGCGGATCGTCCGGCCGCCCGCGCGGCCGGCCCCGCCACCGGCACAACCGATGAAAGGACCCTTTTCCATGCACTCCCTGAACCGCCGCGGTTTCCTCGGCACCGCCGCCGGGCTGTCCGCCGTCCTGCTCTCCGGGTGCGGCACCGGCCCCAGCACCGGCCCCAGCACCGGCCCCGGCGGCGGTCCCGCCGCCGGGACCGCCGCCGCGGGCAAGCCCCGCGCGGGGGGCCGGCTGCGCGTCGTGTTCGCCGGGGGGCGGGGCCCAGGAGACCCTGGACCCGCACCTGTCCAACCTGTTCGTCGAGGCGTCCCGGTCCAAGGCGCTGTTCGACAAGCTCGCCGACTACGGCCCCGACCTGTCGGTCGTGCCGCGCCTCGCCGAGCGCTGGGAGCCCTCCGCCGACCTCACCACCTGGCGGGTCACCCTGCGCAGGGCGACCTTCCACGACGGCAGGCCGGTGCGCGCCGCCGACGTCCTCTACAGCTACGCCAGGATCGCCGACCCCGCCCGTGCCTTCCGCGCCAGGTCCACCCTGGCGGTCATCGACCTGGCCGCCAGCAGGGCCGTCGGCGACCGTACGGTCGAGTTCGCGCTCAGGCAGCCGTTCGCCGAGTTCCCCAACATGCTGGCCGCCTTCGGCGTGTTCGTCGTCCCCGAGGGCACCGAGGACTTCACCAGGCCGATCGGGTCCGGTCCGTTCGCCTTCGGCTCCTTCGAACCGGGCCGCTCCCTGCTGCTCAAGCGCAACCCCGACTACTGGGAGGGCGCACCCCACGTCGACGAGCTGCGGTATCTGATCGCCAACGAGGAGTCGGCCCGGGTCAACGCCCTGCTGGGCGGGCAGGCCGACTACGCCCACGACATCACCGCGACCACCGCCAGAACCTATGCGGGTGACGACCGCCTGGCCGTCACCCGGCTCACCAACAGCGGCATGCAGGCGTTCGCCATGAAGCTGGACCGCCCGCCCTTCGACGACCGGAACCTGCGCGAGGCCATGTTCCTGCTGGCCGACCGCGGGGAACTGGTCGACACCGTGCTGGCCGGCGCCGGGCAGGTCGGCAACGACCTCTTCGGCAGGGGCTACCAGTACTACGCCGAGGAGATCCCGCAGCGTGTCCGTGACCTGGACAAGGCCAGGTGGCTGGTGGAGAAGGCCGGTGCGAAGGGGTTGAAGGTGCGGCTCGACACCTCGGCGGCGGCGAGCGGCTTCGTCGAGTCGTCGAGCGTCTTCGCCGACCAGATGCGCCAGGCCGGTCTCGACGTCGAGGTCGCGGTGGGCGACAAGGACACCTACTGGAAGGACGTCCTGGACAGGGGCACGCTGTGCTGCTTCCGGTCCGGCGCGATGCCCATCGAGTCGCACTTCGCGCAGCGCCTGCTCAGCACGTCCACCACCAACATCACCAAGTGGAAGCGCCCGGAGTTCGACGCGCTCTACGCCAAGGCCGTCTCGCTCGCCGACGAGAAGGCGCGCCACGACGTGTACGCCGAGATGCAGCGCGCCCAGCACTCCGAGGGCGGCTACCTCGTCTGGGGTTTCGCCGACTGGCTCGTCGCGACCGCGCCGGGGGTGGGCGGCGTCGCCGACGCCCCGGCCAACACCCTCGACTGGGCCCGGTTCGACAAGGTGTGGCTGGCTTGACGATCCTTCGGCCCGCCCCGCCGTCCCCGCGCTCCCGCTCCGGGGGCCGGACGAGCCTGCCCGGGTACGCCGCGCGGCGCCTGTCGCTCGGCCTGGCGCAGGTCGTGGCGGTCACCGCGCTGGTGTTCGCCCTCACCGAGGCGCTGCCGGGAGACGCCGCCGTGGTGCTGGCCGGGGACACGCCCGACCCGGCGCGGATCGAGCGGATCCGCCAGGAGCTGGGACTCGACCGGCCCGCGCCGGTCCGCTACGCCGAGTGGCTGCTCGGCCTGTTCCGCGGTGACCTCGGGACGTCGCTGACGGCCGGGCGCCCGGTCGCCGGTTTCCTCGCCGACGCCGGTGGGCCGACCCTCCAGCTCGCCGCGATCACCCTGCTGCTCCTGGTGCCGCTGGCGGTGGCCGCGGGCGTCGTCGCCGCGATCCGCGAGGGCCGGTTGCTCGACCGGGTCCTCACCTCGGCCGGCATCGCCCTGTACTCGGTGCCGGAGTTCGCCCTCGCCGTGCTCTTGGTCGCGCTGTTCTCCCTGAGGCTCGGCTGGTTCCCGCCCACCGCGGTGGGCGTCGGCCCGGACCTGCTCGCGCAGCCGGCCGTGCTGGTGCTTCCCCTCCTGGTCCTGCTCGCCCGGCCGATCTGCTCGATCAGCAGGCTGGTCAGGGCCGGGATGATCGACGCGCTGGGCTCCGAGTACGTCCGCCACGCCCGCAGGCTCGGGCTCTCCGGCCGGAGGGTGGTCGTGGCGCACGCCCTGCCCAACGCGGTGGCGCCGGCCGTGCAGCAGCTCGCCAGGACCACCGACTGGCTGCTCGGCGGCGTGATCACCGTGGAGGCCGTCTTCGTCATCCCGGGTCTCGGCACCTCCCTGGTGAGCGCGGTCTCCGCCCGCGACATCCCGGTGATCCAGGGACTTGCCCTAGTCTTCGCGGTCACCACCGTGGCCGTGAACCTCACTGCCGACGTCGTCGCGTTCCGTCTCGCCCCGCGCGAGGCGGGTGCGACATGAGGCCGGGACGGGAACCGGGCCCGAGGGGGAGGACGGGGCCGGTGCCGAGGTGGGGGCTGGGCGGGGTGCTGCTGGGCGTGCCGCTGGTGATAGCCCTCGCCGGTCCGTGGTTCGCGGGCGAACCGGCCCCCCGAGGTGTCCCGTTCGGCTCCGGCCCGTTCCTGGGCACGGACTTCGTCGGCCGTGACGTGTGGCGGCAGGTACTTCTCGGTGGCCGTACGGTCGTGGTGGTCGCCCTGGCCGCCACCGCCCTGGCCTTCCTGGCCGGCACGCCACTGGGGCTGCTGACCGCGATGACCCGGCGGCGATGGCTCGACGAGCTGCTGATGCGCCCGCTGGACCTGCTGCTGGCCGTTCCCTCGCTGTTGAGGCTCATCCTGCTCGCCGCCGTCGCACCGCCAGGCCCCGTCACCCTGGTCGTCATCGTCGCGGTGATCAGCCTGCCGGAGGTGGCCCGGATCTCCCGTGCGGCGGCCCTGGAGATCGCCTCCAGGCCCGCGATGGAGGCGATGCGGCTCCAGGGCGAGAGCTGGTGGCGCCGGGCGTTCGGCTACGTGGGCCGGTCGATGCTCCGTACCCTTCTGGCCGACCTGGGCGTCCGCGTCGTCGGCGCGCTCTATCTCGTCGCGACGGCGAGTTTCCTGGGGGTCGGCGTCTCCCCGGACGCCGGCGACTGGGCGGTGATGGTCGACCGGAACCGGGCGGGCATGTTCCTCCAGCCGTGGGCGGTGCTCGTCCCGGCGCTGCTGCTCGTGGCGCTGTCGGTCGGGCTGAACCTGCTCTTCGACGAGGCACGGCGCGGCCGGGGGGAGGCCGCGTGATCCGCGTCGTGGGACTGCGCGCCGAGGCCGGCGGCGCCACGCTGGTCGACGGCGTCTCCTTCGAGCTCGCGCCCGGCCGGGTGCTCGCCCTGGTCGGGGCCTCGGGCAGCGGCAAGACCACCATCGGGCGGGCGCTGCTCGGCGAGCACGCGCCCGGCGTGGTCCTGTCGGGGACGGTCGAGGTGGCCGGGACGGTGGGCTACCTGCCGCAGCACCCCGCGTCCGCGCTCAACCCGGTCCGCCGCGCGGGGGCGGTGCTGCGCGAGGTCGCCCGGCGGCACGCGCCGGGCGGCGCCGTGGCGAATGAGTCCGTGGTGGACGAGTCCGTGGCGGGCCGGATCTCGTCCGTGCTCCGCCGCGTCGACCTGCCCGCCGCCGGGGAGATGGCGCGCCGCTACCCGCACGAGCTCTCCGGGGGGCAGCGGCAACGCCTGGTGCTCGCCCAGACGCTGCTGACGGCGCCGTCGGCGATCGTGGCGGACGAGCCCACCACCGGCCAGGACGCCATCACCAAGCGGGAGGTCGTGGCCGAACTGGAGGATCTCGTACGGCAGGGCATCGCGCTGGTCCTGCTCAGCCACGACCTGGACGTGGTGCGCGCGCTCGCCGACCACGTCGTCGTGTTGCGCGCGGGCCGGGCGGTGGAGAGCGGGCCGGCCGGGGAGGTGCTCGTTCGGCCCCGGCACGACTACACCCGGCGCCTGCTCGCCGCCCGGCTCCCGGTGGTCCCCTCTCCCCATGAGTCCGGTTCGTCCACCGGCCTCATGGGGAGAGCGGAGCCGTTCCCGTCCGAGGTGGGCTCGTCTCCCGGAGGGACCGGTTTCTCCGGAGGGGGCCGGCCCTCCGGTGAGGCCGCGCCGCCGCGGGAGGCCGTGCCGGGCCGGTCCGGCTCGGCGTCGACGGCCTGACGGCGAGGCACCGCTCGGTGCCGGTGCTCCACGATGTGTCGCTGCGGGTGGCCGCCGGGCGGTGCCTGGCGCTGGTCGGACGCTCGGGAAGCGGGAAGACGACCCTCGCGCGCTGTGTCGCGGGGCTGCACGAGCCCGCGCGGGGAGCGGTGCTGCTCGACGGGAGGCCGCTGGCGGGGTCGCTGTCACGACGGCGGCGCGAGGACGTGGCCCGCGTGCAGTACGTCTTCCAGGACGCGCACGCCTCCTTCGACCCGAACCGGACGGTGGCCGACCAGGTGAGCCGCACCGCCGTGCGGTTGCGCGGCCTGAGGTCCGGCGCGGCTCGGGACGCGGCGCTGGAGATGCTCGAACGCGTCGGGCTCGGTGCCGCGTCGGCGGCCCGCCGGCCTGCCGGACTGTCCGGCGGGGAGCTCCAGCGCGCGGCGCTCGCCCGCGCGCTGCTCGCCTCCCCCGAGGTCCTCGTCTGCGACGAGATCACCTCGGGGCTGGACACGATCACCCAGGCCGGGGTGCTCGACCTGCTCGACGAGCTGCGCCGCGGGTCCGGGCCGGCCCTCGTGCTGATCAGCCACGACATGGGTGTCGTCGCGCGGCTGGCGGACGACGTCGTGATCCTCTCAGGGGGGAGGGTCGTGGAGGAGGGCGCCGTCGCCCGCGTCCTCGGCCGGCCTCGGCACCCGCTGACCCGCGAGCTGCTCGCTTCGCACGTCCCCCCGGATCCGCGCGTCACACCGGGTTCGTACGTTCCGCCGGAGCCGCGCGTTCGCCGGACGGGCCGGGGCTGAGCGCGTGGAGGACGGGCCGGGACGGGGCGGGCGGGCGGCCCGGTCAGGAGCCGCCGGTGAGGTCGTACGCCTGGGCGATGAGCTCGAAGGAGCGGGTCCGGTCGGCGGTGCTGTGGACCATCGTGGTGATCATCAACTCGTCGGCCTCGGTGCGCTTGCGGAGATCCTCCAACCCCTGCCGCACCTCGACGGCGTCTCCCAGCACCACCTTGGACAGGTGGTCGTCGATGAAGTCCTGCTCCAACGGGTTGTACGGGTAGCTCTCGGCCTCCTCGGGCGTGGGGATCGGCTGCGGCGCCCCGCGCCGCAGCCGCAGCATGGACAGCCCGCCGGAGCGGGCCAGGCGCAGCGCCTGCTCGCGGCTGTCGGCGGCGATCGCGGAGACGCCGATCATCGCGTACGGCCGGTCGAGGACGGCGGAGGGCTCGAAGGACGACCGGTACAGCTCCAGGGCCGGGATGGTGTTGTTGCCGCTGAAGTGGTGCGCGAAGGCGAACGGCAGGCCGAGCATCCCGGCGAGCTGGGCGCTGAAGCCGCTGGAACCGAGCAGCCAGATCGGCGGGCGGCCCGACTCGGGGGAGCGGGGCACCGCGACGACCCGCTCCAGCGGGTGGCCCTGCGGGAACGTGCCGTCCAGGAAGGCCGTCAGCTCGGCCAGCTGCTCGGGGAAGTCGTCGGCGTCCAGGCTGTGCCGCCCGCGCAGGGCCCTCGCCGTGGCGGGGTCGGTGCCGGGGGCCCGGCCGAGCCCGAGGTCGATGCGGCCCGGATGCAGCGCGTGCAGGGTGCCGAACTGCTCGGCGACGATCAGCGGGGCGTGGTTGGGCAGCATGACGCCGCCGGACCCCAGCCGGATGCTCCTGGTCGCGGCGGCCAGATGGGCGATCAACACGGCGGGCGAGGAACTGGCCACGGACGGCATGCCGTGGTGCTCGGCCACCCAGATCCGGTGGTAACCCCACTCCTCCGCACGCCTGGCCAGCCGGGTGCTCGCCTCCAGGGTTTCGGTGGGTGTCACTCCCGAACCGACGGTCGCCAGTTCGAGGATCGACAGGGGTACCTCGGAGGAGCCGCGGGCCGTCCCACGGATGTCGTCATCAGCCATGTAGGCGGCAACCAGGCGAAGCGGGGGTTTATTTCTGTTGACCACCTGAGATTGATCTTGCAAGGGTGACATCACTGAGTCAGGATCTGTCATGCGGCTTGAAAACCGCACCGCCCACGGGCACGCTTCTCCACCCCCCTCGGAGGCCGTTTTGCGTTTCCCCGCCCGTTTCCCCGCCCGTTTCCCCGCCCGTTTCTCCGCCCGTTTTCCCGTGCATTTCCCTCTCCGTTTCCCCGCCCGTTTCCTCGCCCGTTTCTCCGTTCGTCTCGCCGTCGTGGTCGCGCTGGTCGCGTCCGTGACCACCTCGATCATCGGCACCCCCGCCCACGGGAGCGCCGCCCCCCTGACCGGCCTCACCTTCGGCGGCGTTCACAACGCCTACGAGAGGGCGGCCTACCCTTACCTGATCGACGCGCTCGACGCGGGTAACCGGATGATCGAGATCGACCTGTGGACCTTCTTCGGCCAGTGGACCGTCAGCCACTCCAACCCCTTCGGCAACGACAACAACTGCGAACAGGGCGCGACCGTCGGAGAGCTGCGCGACTCCTCTCGCAGCCAGCCGTTCAACCGCTGCCTGGACAACGTCAAGGCGTGGCACGACGCCAACCCCGGACACGAGCTTCTCGTCGTCAAGCTGGAGATGAAGGACGGGTTCCACGACAACCGGGGCAAGGGGCCCGACGAGCTCGACACCGTCCTGCGCGACCGCTTCGCCGGGGCGATGATCACACCGTCCACCCTCAGGGGCGGCCACCCCACCCCCGACGCGGCGGCCAGGGCCGGTGCCTGGCCGTCCGACACGCGAGGCAAGATCCTGGTCTACGTCATCAGGGGCACCGTCGAGAACGACAGCCTGCCCACCGAGCTGGAGTACGCCCGCCACCTGCGCGACCATCCCGCCGACGCGCAGGTGTTCCCGGTTCCCCAGGGGTCGTACGGCGGCGGCGACCCGCGCCAGGGCTACGAGGAGTCGCTGCGTCCCTGGTTCGTGGTCTTCGACGGCGGCGCGACGAGCTTCGCCGGGCTGTCGGCCGAGTCGCGGGCGTTCTACCGCGACTACTTCACCACGGTGACCGGCGCCCACAGTGTCGCGCCCGCCCTGGACACCTACAACCCGACTCCGCAGCAGGCCCTCGACCGGACCCGGCAGCTCGGCTGCCTGGGCGCGACCGTCGTCTCCAGCGACTGGCGCACCGTACCCGGCTGGCAGGGACCGCACGACCGCGCCGCCTGCTAGCACGATGATCACGCCGCTCCCCTGGAGGGCCTCGCGTGAAGGAACTCGCGTACTCGCGTGAAGGAACTCGCGTGAAGGAAAAGGCCACGCGGGCGGCACGACGCTCCTCGGTCCTCCCCAGTCCTCCCCGGTCCTTCCCGGCCGGGGAGCGTCGCGTTCTGTGACGGAGGCGCGGGGAGGCACGGGAGATCTGTCAGGAGCCGCTCGCGGTGGCGTGCGCGGGCGGGACGGCGTGGAGGTCGTGGCCGGAGCCGAGCCGCTGGGCGGTGGCGGTGAGCCGGGTGATCAGCTCGGGGAGCCGGTCGTCGCCGAGCCGTACGGCCGGGCCCTGGATGGCCAGCGCGGCCAGCACGTTGCCGTGGCCGTCGTGGACCGGGACGGCCGCGGCCCGGACCCCGGCGACGCGCTCCTCGAAGTTGATGGCCGTACCCCGGGCGCGGATGCGGTCGAGCTCCGCCTCCAGCCCGGCGCGGGTGGTGATCGTGGTGTCGGTGTAGCGGGCGAAGGGCTCCTGCATGCCGACCCTCGGATCCCCGAAGGCGAGCAGGACCTTGCCCATCGCGCACACGTGGATCGGGTTGCGCTGGCCGGGCTCCTGCTCGTAGCGGAGCGGCTGCCGTGAGGGGACCTGGAGCAGCACGGCCACCTCGTCGCCGATGCGCACGCCCAGGTTGACGGCCTCCCCGGTCAGGTCGCGCAGGGCCTCCAGCTCGGGGAGCATCGTGGTCGCGCCGAGGCGTTCCAGGGCCAGGCGGCCCAGCGTGGCGGTGGTGATCCCGAGGTGGTAGCGCTCGGTCACCGGGTCCTGGCCGAGCATCCCCGCCGCGTGCAGGGCGCGGACGATGCGGTGGGCGGTGCTGACCGACAGGTGGAGCCGCTGCGCCACCTCGGTGGGGGAGAGGGTCACCGACCGCTCGAACGCCCGCAGCACCGCGATGGCGCGTTCGATCGCCTGGGTGCCCCTGCGGGTGGCGTCTTCAGGCTTCGGCTTCATCAGGTCCACCATCCCAGCTTAGGGTCAAAAGCTATTCCCTACACTCTTGACGGGTTTTTGGGGTATTACTACTATGTGGAATGAAGATCTTGCCATGTGGGATCTGGCTCGTTTCCCTGAGAGGACCCCCGTCATGCCTGTCCGTCGGCTTCTGCGACCGCTGGCCCTGCTCTTCTCGGTCGTTCTCGCGTTGACCGCCTGTGGCGGTGGCACCCAGTCGGCCACCACCGGCTCCGGTGGCGAGGGGGGCACCCTCAAGTGGGGTTGGACCCTTCCCACAACGTGGGATCCGGTCACCTCCAGCGCCGGTAACGACGTCAACGCCCTGTCCCTCGTCTACAGTGCCGTCACCCGCCTGGACGACACGGGCGACGCCGTCCCCGGCCTGGCCACCGCCTGGAAGTACGCCGACGGGGGCAAAAACGTCACCTTCACCCTCAGAGCCGGGCTGACCTTCTCCGACGGCTCCCCGCTCGACGCCGACGCCGTCCGCAGGAGCGTCCTGCGCGGCCGGGACCAGAAGGACTCGCTGATCGCCTCCCAGTTGCGCGGGGTGAAGGACGTCGAGGTCGTCTCGCCCACCGAGTTCAGGATCCTGCTCGACCGGCCCGACTACCAGATCCCCAACCTGCTCGCGGGGAAGACCGGGATGATCGTCAACCCCCGGGTCTTCGAGGCGGACGCCAAGGCCGTCAGCGCCAAGCCCGCCGGCGCCGGACCCTTCACCCTCACCCAGCTCGTCCCCGGCTCGCACGCCAACCTGGACCGCAACCCGTCCTACTACGACGTCGCGAACATTCATCTGGCCAAGTTCGAGCTCAAGACCGTCTCCGAGCCCGCCACCGTCGTCGCCGGGCTCCAGTCCGGCCAGTTCGACGTCGCGATACTGCCCGCCGCCCAGATCGACGCGGCCAAGGCGGCCGGGCTGAAGGTGGACCTCATCCCGTCGCTGACCGTCCGGGTCCTGGACGTCAACAACAAGATCGCGCCGTTCGACAACCCCAAGGTCACCGAGGCGCTGAAGTACGCGGTCGACCGCAGGGCCCTGCTGGAGACCTCCGGCTTCGGCGTCGGCGAGGTCAACACGCAGCCGTTCCCCAAGGGCCACCTCGGCTACAACCCCGAGCTGGAGAACCTCTACCCGTACGACCCCGCCAAGGCCAGGAAACTGCTCGCCGAGGCCGGGTTCCCCAACGGCGTCGACGTCCCGCTGACCACCGCCACCCCCGAGGGCCTGCCCGAGCAGGTCCAGGAGCAGCTCAAGGCCGCCGGGATCAGGACCGCCATCAAACTCATCGCCCCGGCGCAGCACACCCAGCTCGTCTACGTCCAGCACAATGTGGCCCTCGCCCCCGACGGCTTCGTCGGCCGCGAGTCGCCGCTGCAGGCGCTCGGCGTCGTGTACGGGCCCGAGGGGCTGATGAACCCCGGACGCAACACGCCCAAGGCGCTGCTGGAGCAGTTCGACAGGATCCGCACCACGCCGCCGGACGACCCCGGCTACGCCAAGGCCGTCCAGGACGCGGTCGCCATCGGCGTCAAGGAGCTCCCCAACGTCTGGCTGTTCACCACGCCGCGCATCTTCGCCCGCAGCCCCAGGGTCTCCGAGCTTCCCGCCAACCTCGCGGTGCAGCGCTTCGACGGCGTACGGGTGGCGAACCCGTGACCGCGCTCGGATCACGCGCCCCCGCGACCGCGCGGGGAGCCAGGGAGGACAGGGCGGCCGGGGGGAGCGGGGAGGGTGGGGCGGTTCGCCGGCCCGTCGTGACGGCGGGCCGGGCGGGACCCTCTCACGCCCGCCGGACCGCGGGGAGGGCCCGGTGGCGCGCGGTGGCGCGCGGGTCGGCCGCCCTGGTGGTCGTGGCGCTCACCTCCACCTTCATCACCTACGGGCTGGGCGCGCTCGGCGACGCCAACCCGGCGGCGGCCGTGCTGGGGGAGACCGCGACCCCCGCGGACATCGCCAGGATGAGCCACGAGTTCGGGCTCGACCGCCCTTTCCTCGGGCAGTACGTCACCTGGCTGGGCAACGCCCTCACCGGAGACCTGGGCCGCTCCTGGTTCACCCAGATCCCGGTCGCCGAGAGCATCGCGCAGCGCCTCCCCGTCGACCTGTCGATCACCGGCCTGGCCGTGCTCATCGCGGTCCTCGCCGGAGGCGCGGCGGGCATCGGCGCGGCGGTGAGCAACGGCGGCAGGTTCGACCGGATCGTGACCGCCCTCTGCGCGGTCGCCTCCACCCTGCCCGCGTTCGTCGTCGGCATCGGGTTGATCGTGGTCCTCGCCGTGATCGTCCCGGTGTTCCCCTCCGGCGGGTACGTGCCGTTCTCCCAGGATCCCGTGCAGTGGCTGCGGCTGATCACCCTCCCGGCGATCGCGCTCAGCCTCGACGCCGCCGCCGACCTCGCCAGGCAGCTCCGTACCGGCCTGGTGGCCGCGCTGAGGGAGAACTACGTGACCGGCGCGGTGGTCCGCGGGCTCCCGGCAGGGCGGGTGCTGTTCCGGCACGCGCTGCGCAACGCCGCAGGCCCGGCGCTCACCGTGCTCGGGATGCACATCCCCCGCCTGATCGGCGGCGCGGTGGTCACCGAGGCGGTGTTCGCGCTGCCGGGTCTCGGCCAGCTCACCGGCGAGGCGGCGCTCAAGCACGACGTCCCGGTGATCCAGGGCGCGCTGCTGGCCACCATCGCGCTGGTGCTCGTCTCCAACGTCGCCGTCAACGCGGCCGTCGCCAGGCTGCGGGGTGCGCGATGACCTCCCTGCGCAGGGCGTGGCGGTTGCCCTCCGTCAAGCTGTCCGTGGCGATCCTCGCCGTCGTGCTCCTCGTCGCCGTGTTCGGCGGCCTGCTCGCCCCGTACGACCCGATCGCGCAGAACCCCGGGCTGCGCCTGCGGGGGCCGTCGGGGGAACACCTCCTCGGCACCGACTACCTCGGCCGCGACGTGTTCAGCCGGCTGCTCGCCGGGACCGGGCTCTCGATCGCCGGGGCGGCGGAGGCGGTCGCCGTCGGGCTGTTCCTGGGCGCGATCCCCGGCCTGGCCTCGATGTTCTTCGGCAGGGTCTTCGAGTGGACGACGATGCGGCTGGTGGACGCGCTGCTCACGCTGCCGTTCGTCATCTTCGCCATCGCCGTCGCCGGGATCCTCGGCAACGGCCTGCACCAGGCGATGGCCGCCATCGGGCTGCTGCTCGCGCCGGTGTTCTACCGGGTCACCCGCACGGCGGCGCTGAGTTTCACCCGGGCCCAGTACGTCGAGGCGGCCGAACTGCTCGGCGCGTCCCGCTCCCGCATCCTGCGCACCCACATCGCGGGCAAGGTGCTGCCGACGGTCGCGGTGACCGCGGCCGGGGCGTCCGCGGCGGCGTTGCTGGTCGTCTCCTCCCTCGCCTTCCTCGGTATCGGCGTCGAGCCCCCCGCCCCCACCTGGGGCGGGATGCTGGCCAGCGACCTGGGCTACCTTCACCAGCGTCCTCTGGCCCCGCTCGCGCCCGCCCTCGTGATCATGCTGACCGTCGGCGCGCTCAACGCCCTCGCCGACGCCGTACGCGACACGACCGGCCTCCACGCGGAGAGCTTTCCCACCGAAGCGACCGAAGGCGTCGACGGCCTCCGGGCCGGAAGCCTCCACACCGACGAGAGCGAGGAGCTCCATGCCCGCTGAAGCGCTGTTGAGCGTGCGCGACCTGCGCGTGACCGTCTCGGGAGGCCGGGCCGAGGCCGTGCGCGGCGTCTCCTTCGAGGTCGCCCCCGGCGAGGCCGTCGGCCTGGTCGGCGAGTCGGGCAGCGGCAAGACTCTCACCTGCCGCGCGGTCCTGGGCGCCCTGCCGCCCGGCTGCTCGGTGAGCTCGGGCGAGATCGGGTTCGGCGGCCACGACCTGACGGGGACGAGCCGGGGGGAGTGGCTAGGGATCCGCGGGAGCAGGATCGGCGCGGTCTTCCAGGACCCGGCCTCCTACCTGAACCCGTCCCTGCCGGTCGGCGGCCAGCTCGCCGAGGTGCTGCGGGTCAAGCTCGGCCTGCGACGGCGCGCGGCCCGCGAGCGCGCCGTCGAGCTGCTGGACGCGATGGGCCTGCGCGACCCGGCCCGTGTCTGCGGCCAGTACCCGCACGAGCTGTCCGGCGGCATGCTCCAGCGCGTCCTGATCGCCATCGCCGTCTCCTGCGACCCCGAGCTGCTGATCGCCGACGAGGCCACCACCGCGCTCGACGTGACCGTCCAGGCCGAGGTGCTCGAACTCCTCGCCCGGCTGCGCGCCGAGCGCGGCCTGTCGATCGTGTGCGTCTCCCACGACCTGGCGGTCATCGCGGCGCTCTGCGACCGGATCGTCGTCTTCTACGGGGGCGAGATCGTCGAGTCGGGGCCGACGCGGGAGGTCCTGGCCCGGCCCCGGCACCCTTACACCGAGGCCCTGCTGCGGGTCGCCTCGGTCGGCGACTGGGGCAGGCGAGACCTGGAGGTCATCCCCGGCCAGCCACCGCCCGCGGGCGCCTCCCTGCCGGGCTGCCGCTTCGCCGGCCGCTGCGCCTTCGCCGAGGAGGCCTGCTCGGCGGCGCCCGTTCCGCTCACCGCCCGCCCCGGCGGGTGCGAGGTCCGCTGCCTGCGCCCGGAGCCGGCGGATCGCGACGCGGTGCCCGCCGGTGCCGGGGCGCGGGGGACGGACCTGTGACCGGCCCCGCGAGCACCTCCGCGACCGGCTCCACGGGTATCCCCGTGACCGGCGCCGGCGCCGTGACCGGTTCTGTGAGCACCCCCGCGAACGCTCCCGTGACCGGCTCCGTCGTCGCGGCCGGTTCGGCGAGCGTGCCGCTGCTGGCCGTGCGGGGGGTGAACGTGTCGCTCGGCAGGCCCGCCGTGCGGATCCTCAGCGACGTCGACCTCACCGTCAGGGCCGGGGAGATCGTCGGGATCGTGGGGGAGACCGGCTCCGGCAAGACGACCCTGGCCAGGACCGTCGTCGGGCTGGTCCACCCCGACTCCGGTTCCGTCGAGGTGGAGGGCGTCGAGATCTCCTCGTTGCGGGGCAAGGCGCTGAGGGCGCACCGCCGTACGGGGAAGGTGCGGTTCGTCTTCCAGGACCCGCTCCGCTCGCTCGACCCCGACCACAGTGTGGGGGCCGTCGTCGGTGAGGGCCTGGCCGTGCGGGGCGTGCCCCCGGCCGAGCGTGCGGCCAGGGTGCGGGCGGCGCTGGAGCTCGTCGGCCTGGATCCCGGCCTCGCGGCCAGGACGCCCGGCCAGATCTCCGGCGGCCAGCGGCAGCGCGTCTCGATCGCCCGCGCGATCGTGTCGGAGCCGTCGCTGCTGATCTGTGACGAGCCGGTCAGCGCGCTGGACGCCTCCAACCGCAACCACATCCTGCGCCTCCTGGACGATCTGCGCGGGCGGCTCGGCGCCGGTGTCGTCGTCATCTCCCACGACCTCAGCTCCCTGGCGGGCGTCGCCGACCGGGTCGCGGTCCTCTACCGGGGCCGGATCGTCGAGGAGGGCCCGATCGGCGAGGTCTTCGACGATCCCCGCCACCCCTACACCGCGCTGCTCGTCGCCTCCGCCCCGCGCGTCACCGGTGCCGCGCGCCACTCCCTGGAACGGCTGCGGGCGGCATCGACCGGCGCCGCGGGCGGCTGCGTCTTCGCCCACCGCTGCCCGTTCGCCACCGAGGCCTGCTCGGTCGTCCCCGAGCCGGTCACCCGGGACGGGCGCACGGTCGCCTGCCACCACGCCGGCACCTGGCCCGCGCAGGCCGCCGCACCCCGGCACGCCCCCGGCCCCGGTCCCGGTCCCGCCCATGGTCCCCTCCTCCCCCCTGTCCCCGGCCCCGGCCTCGATCCCGGCTCCGTCCCGTCCCCGCCCCTCGGTTCCAACCCCGCCTCCGATCTCGCCTCCGATCTCGCCCCCGATTCCGTCCCCCGCTTCGTCGCCCGTTAAGGAGCACACGCATGTCCATCGAGATTCTCGGCATGGTCGGCACGAAGGACTTCTCAGAGACCCACGGTTCCTTCATCGACGGCCCGCCCATCGACGTCCCCTATCTGGCCGGGTTCGCCCGCGCCCACGAGGCCGCCGGGTTCGACCGGGTGCTGATCGGCTACGGGGCCTCCTCGCCCGACGGGTTCGCCGTCGCCGCGTCGGTGCTGCACGCCACCGAGCGGCTGCGCGTGCTGATCGCGCACCGGCCCGGCTTCGTCGCCCCGACGGTGGTGGCCAGGAAGCTCGCCACCCTCGACCAGCTCACCGGTGGAGGCAGGGTCGCCATCCACCACATCACCGGCGGAGACGAGGCCGACCAGCGCCGCGACGGCGACTTCCTCGACCACGGCGCCCGCTACCGGCGTACCGGCGAGTTCATGTCCGTGCTGCGCCGCACGCTCACCTCGGCCGAGCCGTTCGACCACGAGGGCGAGTTCTACCGGTTCGAGGGCGCGTACAGCTCGGTCAGGGCCGACATCCCGCTCTACTTCGGCGGCGCCTCCCCGGCGGCCGTCCAGACCGGGGCCGAGCACGCCGACGTCTACATGCTGTGGGGCGAGCCGCTGGCCGAGACCGCCGAGCGGATCCGGCGTGTCAGGGAGGAGGCGGCCAGGCACGGCCGCGAGATCACCTTCAGCCTGTCCACCCGGCCGATCGTCGCCGCCACCGAGGCCGAGGCCTGGGAGCGGGCCGAGCGGATCAGGGCGGCGACCGCCGAGCGGGTCTCCGGCGGCGGGCTCCGCTGGGGCAAGGGAAAGAGCGAGTCCACCTCCGTCGGGGCCGCCAGGCTCCAGGAGCAGGGCGCCGAGCGGGAGGTGCACGACGAGCGGCTCTGGTACGGCGTGACCAACCTGACCGGTCCCGGCGGCAACTCCACGGCCGTGGTCGGCACCGCGGAGCAGGTCGCCGAGGCGCTGCTGAGGTATCACGACCTCGGCGTCACGACCTTCCTCGTCCGGGGCTTCGACCCGGTGGACGACGTCGTGCGGTGGGGCGACGACCTGGTGCCGCTGCTCCGGCAGGGCGCCGACCGGCGCGAACCCGCGGGCGTGGGCGCGTGAGCGCGACCCGCGCGGCCAAGGGGGCCGGTCCCGAGCAGCCCGGGTGCGCCCGGCCGGGCAGGGCCGGGCACCCCCGGCGAACCGATCAGCCGGGACACGGCACGGGAGGTATCTCGATGAGCGCCGAGGCGGTCGGCGGCGGGCAGCCGCGCGATGTCTTCCTGTCCGCCTTCCGCAGGCACGCCGCCGGGGTCGCCGTCGTCACCGCCCCCGGTCCGGCCGGTTTCACCGCGACCTCGCTGACCTCGATGTCGCTCGACCCCCCGCTGCTGTCGTTCGGCATCTCGGTCGGCTCGTCGAGCTGGCCGGCGATCCGTGACGCGGACGGGTTCGTCGTCCACATTCTCGCCGGAGACCAGCGGGACGTGGCGGAGCTGTTCGCCAGGAAGGGCGCCGACAGGTTCGCCGACCGGGACCGCTGGGAACCTCTTCCCGGAGGGGAGCCGCTGCTGTACGGGACGGCCGCGTGGCTGCTCTGCCGCACCCAGGAGCGGTTCATCGCGGGAGATCACCGGCTGGTCGTCGGCCGGGTCGTGGAGGGGCACACCGATCCCGCCCACCCCCCGCTGCTGTACCACGATGGAGGTTTCGGCGCGCTCGCGCCGCACCCTTCCGACCGAACCAGGAGCGACTGATGCCGATCGTCCTTCCCGAGGACCCGTTCCACCGCCGCCTGCACCACATCGCGCCCGGCGGTCTCACCTCCGAGACCGCCCAGACCGGCGGCATGCGCCGCCTCGCGGCCATCAGCGGCGCCACCGTCGGCTCCAGCCGCTTGTGGATGGGCCAGACCCACGTGGCGCCCGCCACCGCCTCGGCGAACCACCACCACGGAGAGTCCGAGACCGCCATCTACGTCGTCAGCGGCAACCCCTCGTTCGTCTTCGCCGACATCGAGGGGGAGGAGCCCGTCGAGGTGCGCATCGACGCCAAGCCGGGCGACTACATCTTCGTGCCGCCCTTCGTCCCTCACCGGGAGGAGAATCCCGACCCCGACCTGGAGGCGATCGTGGTCATCGCCCGCAGCACCCAGGACGCCATCGTGATCAACCTGGACGACCTCACGTGGACGGGGCCGGTCCTGACCTCACGGTGACGGGCGGCCGCGGCGGACCGTGGGACCGTGGGACCACGGCGGACCGCCGTCACCCCGAGGTCCTCACGTGTCCGCCGCCCGTCTGATCCGCCCGCCCGATCCACCGGGCGGATCCGCCCGCCTGGTCCGCCGGACAGGATCCCCGTCCGATCACCCCCGCCGTCGCTCTTTGCTCATCCGGCCGCCGGGACGATCCCCGGCCGGCCGTTCACTCGCCGCCGGTGTCCCCGGCCGGTCGTCCCTCGGTCGCCCAGCCGCCGGTCGGCTCCCCGGCCAGCCGGTCACCCGCCATGACCCCGGTGTACACCAGGGCGGGCGGTACGTTGCGCCAGATCGGGCCCAGGGAGGCGACGGTGGCGAACGTGCCGTTCATGAGGCCGCGAAAGTGCCGGAAGCGCTGGAACGGCATCACGGTCAGCGTCGTGATGGTGCTGAAGGCGCCGCCGGGGGCGAGTGAGGCCGCGATCTCCTCCAGCATGCGCTTCTGCTGGGCCTCCTCGAACAGGGTCCAGGGAAGCGAGGAGACGATCGCGTCGGCGTGGGACAGACCGGCCTCCCGCAGCAGCTTGCCGAGGTCGCCCGCGTCGCCGGCGATCACCTCCAGCCAGGGCCTGCTGCGCCGCAGGTGGCTCACCATGCCCTCGTTGACCTCCACGGCGAGCTGCCGTCCCCCCGGGGGGAGGCGGTCGCGGATCGCGTCGCTGATCACTCCACCGCCGGCTCCGAGTTCGACGACCACGGCCCCGGGGGTTGCGGGGACGATCGAGGCCGCCAGGCGGGCGACGGCCTTCGAACTGGGAGCGATCGCCCCCAGCTGATGGGGATTACGCATGATCGCACCGAGGAATGTGAGCGTGTCACTACCGGCAGGACGAGTTTGAGAGAGCATCGACAGCTTATTCCCCCAGTTGAGAGGGTTATGCCAGTTGACGGGCTTTGATGATCGGGCTTCCGGCGCCGTACAGCGCCTGTACAGCCGCCGTACAGACGCCGGTCCGGTGGCCGGGAACGGGTAAGTGCGGTGGCGGGCCCGGTCCGCCACCGGTGACGGTTCCCACCCGCCTCTGCCCGGGGGCGACGGAGCGAGGTACCGTCGTCTTATCGGATCCCGGTCATGAGGGGAGCCGTCATGCCAGACGATTCCGATCACGTGCTCGACTCCATCGACGGCGCCGTCGACGAATGGCTCGCCATGAGCGACGACTCGATGCGCTGGACGCCGCCGGAGAAGGCACGGCCGAAGCCTCAGTTCGGCCTGCCGGTGCCGCCGCTGCCGCAGGTGCTGGAAGACTTCCTCCAGGAGGTCGGCACCCGCCTCGGCCCGCCCGCCCAGGCCGTGGTCGACGCGTTCCGCCCCCTGGGGGAGGGGGTGGTCGACGCCGTCTCCACCTTCCTCGACAGCCCGCCCATGCGGCAGCTCCTCGATCCGCCCGGCCCGTCGGGCGACCGTCCGGAGACGCTCGGGATCAACGCGTTTCCCGAGACGTTCGGGCCGCCGGAAGGCGCGTCCCGGCCGCGCATGATCGAGGCGCGGCCGGCCGAGGTCGAGCCGCCGTCCGGTCCGCCGGGTCCGTCCGGTCCGTCGGGCGCCTCCGGTTCGTCGGGCGCCTCCGGCCCGTCCGGCCCGTCCAGCCCGTCAGACCTGTCGGACCCGCTCGGTCCGGCGGGCCCGTCCGGCGCGTCCCCGGTGCGGGAGCGCCCGGATGCCGGGCCGTCAGGGCGCGGCGGGTCTCCGGCCGGGCAGCCGCCCGCGTAGGCCCCGGCGACCTCCGGGTCACCTCCGGCCGTACCGTGGTCACATTCGGTCGAGGGCCGGTCACCTTTGGTTGCCGGGCCGAGCGTGACAGGGGCGCACCCACCCTCGGGCGGAGCCCTCCGAAGGGGCCTCGCGCCGGCCCGCCGCCGGAGCTCGGCGGCGTCCTGTCCGGAATTCGCGGAGATCTCCTGGCCGTAACAGGTGAGTCCTCCCGCCGGAGGGGAAGCGGTCTGTCCCGATCTCAGGTAACGAGTCCGCGGCTTCACTTTCCCCCAAAGTGCCCCGTGAAGTGCGGAACTCCTTTTTTCGGGCAATGAATAAAAAACCCGATGAATCGGCATACTTCAGGAGTGGTGAAATGGCGGGTCTGGCGGGGCCGATCGCGGTCGGTGTCGAAGAGGAGTTTCACGTCGTCGATGTGGAGACCCGGCACCTCGTCCCACGGGCGGGCGTCCTGCTTGAGCAGCTGCCCGCGGAGCGCTTCACCCACGAGTTGCAGCGTTCGGTGGTCGAGGCCAACAGCAGGCCTTTCATGCATCTGGAGGACCTCGGGCACGACCTGACCGCGCTGCGCCGCACGGTGATCCAGGCGGCGGACGGCCTCGGCCTGGGAATCGTGGCGGCGGGAAGCGTGCCGCTGGTGGATCTGGAGGCCTTGAAGATCTCCCCTGATCCCCGCTACGAGCAGATGCTCGCCGACTACCAGCTGCTCACCCGCGAGCAGCTGATCTGCGGGACGCAGTTCCACGCCGACGTCGAGGATCGCGACCTGGCCGTGGCCGTCGCACACCGCCTGGCCCCCTGGCTGCCCCCGCTGCTCGCCCTCAGCTCCAGCTCGCCGTACTGGCTGGGCTCCGACACCGGGTACGCCAGCTACCGCCCGCTGCTGTGGCAGCGCTGGCCCACCGCCGGCCCCGTGCCCAGGTTCGAGTCGGCCGCCGAGTATGACCAGGTGGTGCGGGACCTCGTCGCCTCCGGGGTGATCACCGACCCCGGCATGATCTACTTCGACATCCGGCCCTCGGCGCACCTGCCCACCATCGAGCTGCGGGTGTGCGACGCCTGTCCCCGGGTGGGCGACATCGTGCTGATCGCCGGGCTGTTCAGGGCGCTGGTGGCCAGGGAGCTGGAGGCGGCGCAGAACGGCCCCGAGCGCACCGTCCGGCTGGAGATGGTCCGCGCCGCGTCCTGGCGGGCGTCGCGCTCCGGGCTGGAGGGCGACCTCGTCGACCCGGTCGACGGCGCCCCGGCACCGGCCGCCGAGGTGATCCGGCGGATGATCGACAACCTGCGCCCGCAGCTGGAGCAGAGCGGCGACTGGGAGCTCGTCACCTCCCTGGCCAGGGAATCGCTGGCGCGAGGAAGCTCCGCGGCCCGCCAGCGGGAGGCGTACGCCCGCGGCGGCCGGCTGGCCGACGTGGTCGACCTCGTCATCGCCGAGACGCGGTCCGAGGAGTGGGAGACCGCCTTCGGCGGTCCGACGCCGAGGATGCACACCAGCCTCCTCGACGGCTACGAGGCCCCCGGCGACGAGGCGATCATCGAGGGCACGGTGCGCGAGTCCTACCAGCCGGTGCTTCGGGCCCTCGACCGCCTGGGCGTCGAGGGACTGCGCGACCGGGAGGAGAAGCGCGACGCCTACCAGCGCCGCAACGGCATGACCTTCCAGGTGGAGGGCGGCGGCGAGAGCCGGATCTACCCGTTCGACCTGGTCCCCCGGCTGGTCCAGGCCGGTGAGTGGGCCGGGATCCAGCGGGCCCTGCCGCAGCGGGTGCGCGCGCTGGAGGCGTTCCTGCACGACGTCTACGACGGGCGCGAGATCATCAGGGACGGCACGATCCCCGCGTGGGTGGTCGACGAGTCCCCCGGCTACCGCAAGCCCGGCAGGAGGGTGCCGCAGGGCACCGTGCGCTGCGCCGTGGCCGGGCTGGACCTGGTCCGCGACAACGTCGGCCGCTGGGCGGTGCTCGAGGACAACCTGCGGGTGCCCTCGGGCCTCGGATACGCCGTGACCAACAGGCGGCTGATCACCGAGCTGATGCCGGATCTCGTCCCCGGCGCGGGGGTCGCCGACCCGGGGGAGGGCCTGCGGACTCTGCGGGAGGCGCTGCTCGCGGCGGGATCCGGCGATCCGTCGGCCCTCGCCGTGGTCTCGGCGGGCCCCGAGGACTCCGCCTACTACGAGCACAAGATGCTCGCCGAGGAGCTGGGGGCGGTCCTGGCCGTACCGGCCGACCTGTCCTTCAAGAACGGTCGTCTGGAGATCGACGGGCGCCGGATCGAGGTGCTCTACCGCAGGATCGACGAGAACGAGCTGCTCGAAGGCCACCTCGGTCTGGAGATCATGGACGCCGTCGAGCGTTCCACGCTCGTCCTGGCCAACGCGCCGGGCAACGGCGTCGCCGACGACAAGTGCCTGTACCGGTACGTGCCGCGCCTCATCCAGTACTACCTGGGCGAGCGGCCCCTCATCGACAACGTCACCACCTACCTGTGCCGCGACCCGAAAGACCGCGAGCAGGTGCTCGACCGGCTGGCCGAGCTGGTCGTCAAGCCGGTGGACGGGTTCGGCGGGCAGGGCGTGGTCGTCGGCCCCGACGCCTCCGCCGAGGAGCTCGAAGAGGTCAGGAAGACGATCCTCGACGCGCCCGAGGGCTGGGTCGCCCAGGAGACGATCCGGCTGTCGACGCACCCGACCTTCGACGGGCGCAGGCTGAGCCCGCGCGTGGTCGACCTGCGGGCCTTCGTCTGCTTCGGCGAGACGGCGACGGTGCCGCCGACGGCGCTGACCCGCGTCGCCCCGGCCGGAAGCATGATCGTCAACTCCTCGCAGGGAGGTGGTTCCAAGGACACCTGGCTTCCGAGGGGGACCGCCGAGGCGCGGCCCGAGCGGTGAGCTCAGGCGTGGTCCCGAGGTGTGAGAAGTGACTGATCTGAGCGGTGAGTTCCGGCGTGAGCCGGTCACCGGGGGGTTTCGATGTGTGGTTTGAGCGGTGAGCTCCGGTTCGACGGCCGCCCGGCGGACGTCGCCGCCGTGGCCAGGATGAACGACGTCATGCACGACAGAGGGCCCGACGGGGCGGGCCTGTGGTCGCTGGGGCCGATCGCCCTCGGCCACCGGCGGCTGAGGATCATCGACCTGTCGGACCGGGGCGCCCAGCCGATGGTGGACAGCGACCTCGGCCTGGCCGGGGTCTTCAACGGGTGCCTGTACAACTACCGCGAGTTACGCCGGGAGCTGGAGGGCCTGGGCTACCGCTTCTTCTCCACCTCCGACACCGAGGTGCTGGTGAAGTCCTTCCACCGCTGGGGGACCGGCTGCGTCGACCGCTTCAAGGGCATGTTCGCCTTCGCGGTCACCGAGCGAGACACCGGCAGGCTCACCCTCGGCCGCGACCGGCTGGGGATCAAGCCGCTGTACGTCACCCAGGACGCCGGGCTGCTGCGCTTCGCCTCGTCCCTGCCCGCGCTGCTCGCCGGGGGAGGGGTGGACACCGGCATCGACCGGGTGGCCCTGCACCAGTACATGACCTTCCACTCGGTGGTGCCCGGCGAGCGCACCATCCTGGCCGGGGTGCGCAAGCTCCCTCCGGCCACCGTGCGCACCGTCGAGCCCGACGGCACCGTCACCGACCACCTCTACTGGCAGCCGCCCCACACCCGGTCGGCCCTGCCCGAGTACGCCGGGCTGACCCCGGACGGGTGGCACGAGGCCGTGCTCGACCGGCTGCGGACGGCCGTACGCAGGCGCATGGTCGCGGACGTGCCCGTGGGCGTGCTGCTCTCCGGAGGCCTGGACTCCAGCCTGATCGTCGCGCTGCTGGCCGAGGAGGGGCAGGAGGGGCTGTCGACCTTCAGCATCGGGTTCTCCTCGGCCGGAGGGGAGCGGGGGGACGAGTTCGCCTACTCCGACCTGGTCGCCAGGGAGTTCGGCACCGATCACCACCGCATCCCCGTCGACGACGCCCGCATGCTGCCCGCCCTGGAGAACGCGGTGCGGGCCATGAGCGAGCCGATGGTCAGCCACGACTGCGTCGCCTTCCACCTGCTGTCGGAGGAGGTCTCCAAGCACGTCAAGGTCGTCCAGTCCGGCCAGGGCGCCGACGAGGTGTTCGCCGGATACAGCTGGTACCCGCCGCTCGCCGGCGTGGCACGCGAGGACGCCGCCGCCACGTACGAGAGGGAGTTCTTCGACCGCTCGCACGGGACGCTGGGCGCGATCCTGTCGCCCGGGTACATGCTGGACGAGGACGTCAGCGGCGATTTCGTCCGGCGCCACCTCGCCCGGCCCGGCGCCGAAACCGCGCTCGACGCGGTGCTGCGCCTGGACACGAACGTCATGCTCGTCGAGGACCCGGTCAAGCGGGTGGACAACATGACCATGGCCTTCGGGCTGGAGGCCAGGACCCCGTTCCTCGACCACGAGCTGGTCGAGCTGGCGGCGGCCTGCCCGCCCGAGCTCAAGCTCGCCTCCGGCGGCAAGGGCGTCCTGAAGGAGGCCGCCCGCAAGCTGCTGCCCGCCGAGATCATCGACCGGCCCAAGGGGTACTTTCCGGTCCCCGCCATCAGGCACATCCACGGCCCGTTCCTGGAACTCGTCAGGGACGCGCTGACCGGCCGGGCCGCGAGGTCCCGCGGTCTGTTCGACCAGCCGTACGTCGACAAGCTGCTCGCGGCCCCGGACGAACACCGCACTACCCTGGGTGCCAACGCGTTGTGGCAACTCGGACTCCTGGAGCTGTGGTTGCAGGCACAAGGAGTTTGATGACCGAAATTCTCGGCGCTCGTTCCCGCCCCTCGATGGGCACGGGCCTGACCGCCTGGAGCTGCCGGGCGCCCGCCCTGGCGCCCGATCTGAGCGCCGTCGCCTTCGTCGGCGACAGGGACGGCTCGCCGCGCGTCTGGATCCGGCCCCTCGGCAGGGACCTGGAGGAGTGGCTCCCGGGGGAGACCCAGGAGGCGCTCCAGGCCCTCCGGGACGAGGACCCGGAGGCCTGGCCGGTGGACACGGGGCCCGAGCCCGTCGCCGACGTGAGCTGGTCACCCGACGCCGGGCGGCTGGCCGTCCTCGTCGTGCCGGGCGGCGGGGAGCACACGCAGGTCTGGACGGTCAGGCCCGACGGCGGCGACCTGCGCCCGCTGGCCGCGCCCGAGGGCGGGTCGGCGTCGTTCGTGCGCTGGACCGGCCAGGGGGAGGTCCTCCTCGTCGAGGAGGTGTCCTCGTCGGGCCGTACGGACGCGGTGCTGATCGACGCGAGCTCCGGAAGCCGGGAGGTCATCGCGGGCGGGGCGCTCATGCACCCGGCCGCGGTCAGCCGCGACCACCGGCGGATGCTGCTGCGGCGCGGCCCGCGCGGCGTGCGCCGGATGTACGTGGCCGACCTTCCCGCCCTTTTCGGCGATCCCGCGGGCCACCTTCCCGCCCTCCCCGCCGACTCTCCCGCGGGAATCCGTTTCGATCTTCCCGCGGGCCACCTCTCCGACGTCCCGCCCGGCCTCCCCGCGAGCCTTCCCGACGAGGCCGCGGGCGACCTGCCGGGTCACGGGGAGCGACCGCTGCTGGCCGGTCTGACCGGCACCACCGACTACGGCATCCTCTCTCCCGACGGGACGACCGCCTACCTGCTGTCAGACGTCGGCCGCGACCGGGCCGCGCTGGTCGCGGTGGGCGAGGACGGCGCGGAGGTCGTGCTGGCCGAGCGCTCCGACGCCGAACTGGACCAGTTCGCGCTGAGCTCCGACGGCCGCCTCGCCGTCCTGGTGTGGAACGCCTCCGGCCGGTCGGAGCTGAAGGTGATCGAGCTGGACACCGGCGAGACACGCCCGCTCCCGCCCCTGCCCGCCGAGGTGGTGTCCTCGATCAGGGTGTCCCTGGACGGCAGCCTGGCCGTCCTGGCGGCCGAGGGACCCGGCCAGCCCTCCCACGTGCTGCTCTGCGACCTGGCGACCGGCGGCTACCGGCGGATCGCGGGATCCGGGCCGATCCCCGAGGCGGCCGGCGCGGAGCTGATGCGCTTCCAGGCGGGCGACGGCATGGAGCTGACCGGCTGGCTCTACCGGGTCCCGGGCGCCAGGGGCCCGGCGCCCTTCGTCGTCTACCTGCACGGCGGTCCGGAGAGCCAGGAAAGGCCCACCTTCAACCCGCTGTTCCAGAACCTGCTGGCCGCCGGGATCGGGGTGCTCGCGCCGAACATCCGCGGCTCGTCGGGGTTCGGGCGGGCCTTCCGCAACGCCGACAACCACGCCCTCCGCTTCGACGCGATCAACGACGTCGCCGACTGCGCCCTGGAACTGGCGCGGGCGGGCATCGCCGACCCGTCCAGGATCGCCTGCATGGGACGCTCGTACGGCGGCTACATGACGCTGGCCGCCCTCGTCACCCACCCGCGCCTCTTCCGCGCCGGGGTCGACGTCTGCGGCATGGCCGACTTCGAGACCTTCTACGAGCGGACCGAGCCGTGGATCGCCGCGGCGGCCGTCAGCGAGTACGGCCACCCCGTCGCCGACCGTGACCTGCTGCGAGCCCTGTCGCCCCTGCACTCCTTCGACCGGCTGGCCGCCCCGCTGCTGGTCGTGCACGGTGCCCGTGACACCAACGTCCCCCTCTACGAGGCCGAGCAGGTGCTCCAGGCGGCGCGGGCCAGAAAGGTGCCCTGCGAGCTCCTGCTGTTCGAGGACGAGGGGCACGAGATCCGGCAGATCGCCAACCGGGTCACCTTCGTCAAGAACGTCGTCGAATGGCTCAGGTGGCACCTGGCCGTCCCCGATCAGGAGTGACGGATCCCCGGAGGTCCCCGCGGCCCCGGGGAACGGGACCTGTTCCGCGATCTCGCGCGGGCGGGTGCCCGGCCCCGGCCGGGCACGCTCCGCGCTCTCGCCCTGCGGCGTTCGACCGTGTCACGTCGCGGCTCGACGGCTTCGGGAAACCGGCCGAAACGCCGGGCTGATCACGCGGTGGACGTGCCGTCCGGCTCGATGGGCCGGTGGATGGTGACGATCGTCTGCGTGCCCTCCGCGTCCACGACGTCGAAAACCCGGGGCGTGGCGGGCGAGACGATGTCGCTGAATATCTTCTGCGGATGCTCGACGGCGTGGCGCAGCACCACCGGATAGCGCCCGTCGCGCCCGCCCACCCCCACGGAGAAGATGTCGTCCCTGTCGTCGTACTCGATATAGGACAGAGGGAGCCTCTCGACCGGCAGGAGGTCACCGAACGACAGGCTCAGCACCTCGATGGTCACGTCCGAGCCCTCGTACTGCCTTGTCAAGTCGTCCAAGAACGGGCGCCACCTCTCGCGGGGCAGCTCGGATCGTTCCTGAGTCATCTGGAGGCTCCTTCCGGCAGGAAACGGCCGGCGGGGATGGTCAAGCCCCCCGGCGACCTCCTTCCCATACTGGTGCCGGCCCCGATCGCCGCACATCACACGATCAGGTAGGAAGCCACCCGGCATGCCGCGCCCCGGCCGGGCGGGCCGCTCCGCCACAGGGGGCCGGTCACCGTGGGGCGGGACGCCCCGTCCCGGACCCGATCCGGCCGACACCGTGGGCGAGGACCTCCAAGGGGTTGGCCAGTATCTCGGAGAAGGCGAGTTCGGCCGCGCCGATCAGGGTGGCGTCGTCCCCGAGAGCCGAGGTGCGGAGTCGCACCCTCTCCCGGGAGATCACCAGCACGTTGGCCTCCACCCTGCTGTGGACCTGGGCCGCCGAGCCCTGGTAGACCTCGCGCAGCATCCCGCCGAAGATCACCATGCCGGGGTTGAAGAGGTTGATCAGGTTCGCCACCCCGATGCCGAGCCAGTCGCCGATCCGGCGCAGCGCGTCCCCGGCCGCGACGTCCCCGCGAGCGGCGGCGTCCACCACGGTCCGTACGCCCTCGCGGCCGACCAGGTCGGAGGACCGGCCGGCGGTGTCGAGCAGGGCCCGCTCGCCGACCTCCGCCTCAAGGCAGCCGCGGGAGCCGCACCCGCAGGGCCGCCCGTCGTACGGGTTCACCATCATGTGCCCGAGCTCGCAGCCGTACCCGCCGTCGCCGTCGAGCAGCTTTCCGCCGACGATGATCCCGCCGCCCACGCCGACGTCCCCGTGCAGGTAGACCAGGTTCTGGAAGCCCACGCCCACCCCGCGTTCGTGCTCGGCCAGCGCGCCCAGGTGCGCCTCGTTGCCCACCGGCACCGGTAGCCCGAGCCCCAGCCTGAGGCCGAGTTCGGTACCGAAGGCCTGGTCCACCCAGCCCATGTCCGGCCCGAAACGCACCATCCCGTCACCGGGCCGGATCATGCCGCAGTAGGCGGCGCCGACCCCGACGCACACCGCGTCGGGGCGTGTCCCGCGGTACATCTCGCGGGCGAACCCGGCGAGGGTGCCGACCACGTCGTCGAGGTCGGCACCGGCGCGCGGCCGGACCGCCTCTCTGCGGTCGAGAACCGTCCCGCCCAGCCCGACCCTGGCGGCGACCAGCCGGTCCACGCGGACGTCGAAGGCCATCACGTAGACCCGGTCGGACTCCGGGCGGACCACCAGCGACGGCCGGCCCGCCTTGCCGGTGTCTCGGGGAAGCTCCTCGCGGACCAGGCCCGCCGAGGTGAGCTCCCCGGTCAGTCCCATGATCGTGCTGCGGTTCAGGCCCATCCGGCCGGCCAGCGCCGCGCGGGAGAGCGGGCCGCCCAGGTGCACGTGCCGGAGCAGGGCGCCGAGGTTGTGCCGGCGAATCTCCTCCTGGGACCGACCGGCTTTCAGCATCGTGGGGATCCTGACGACTCGGGGCCTGTCATTGTCGTGCGCCGCGACGGCGGGACAGGGCGGCCACGCCGGCCGGGAGCACTGGAACAGATCCTGTCACACCGAGGGAACGCCGACCTGTGGCCCCGGGAGTATTTCCTCGTCGCCCCGGCCGGTTCGGGGACGGCGTCACGGCGACGAGGCGTCCCCGAACCGGCCGGAGCCGTCACCGGCCGCCGTTACGGGCCGCCGTTACGGGCCGCCGTCACGGGCCGCTGTCACAGGACTCCACCTCGGGGTCCTCGGGCGCCGGCGGATTCGGGACGTCCGGATGCCCACCTCATGCCATAGGCGAAAAGCCGTCTTTGTTGGCTTTCCAGGCCATATGATCATCCCGATCGCCCCGAGATCGCGAGGAAGGATCCCTGTGACCGACAAGCGGGATGAGCGAAACAGCGGCATCGACACGACGAGGCCGAGCATCGCCAGGGCCTACGACGTCGTCCTCAACGGCAAGGACAACTTCGAGGTCGACCGCGCCTTCGTCGCCGAGATCGTGAAGGTCGTCCCCGAGATCTACGACGTGGCGACCTACAACCGGGAGATCCTCGGCCGGGGGGTGCGGTTCCTGACGGGACAGGGCGTCACCCAGTTCGTCGACCTCGGCTCGGGGCTGCCGACCGTGGAGAACACCCACCAGGTCGCGCAGGGCGCCGACCCGGAGTCGCGGGTCGTCTACGTCGACAACGACCCGATGGTGCTGGCCCACGGGCGGGCACTGCTGGCCGAGAACGAGCGCACGGAGGTCGTCACCTCCGACCTGCGCGACACGGCGGCGATCCTCGCCGATCCGGCCGTCAAGCGGCTCATCGACTTCGACCGGCCGGTGGGCGTGATGCTGGTCGGCGTCCTGCACCACCTGCACGACGACGACGACCCCCGGGGGATCGTCGAGGCCTACATGGCGGCGGTCCCCTCGGGCAGCTACCTCTTCATCACCCACTTCTGCGCCTCCACCCAGGAGTCGCGCGAAGCCGAGCAGAAGTACCTCGCGCTGCTCGGTACCGGCCGGTTCCGGACGCCGGAGGAGATCACCGGGTTCTTCGACGGCTTCGAGCTGCTCGAACCGGGCGTCGTCCCGCTGCCCCTGTGGCGGCCCGACGCCCCCGTCCAGGGGGAACTGACCGTGGGGCAGCGGCTCATGTACGGCGGGATCGCCCGCAAGCGCTGACATCCGGACGGGAGGGCCCGCGCGGCACATCGTGCCGCGCGGGCCTTGTCGTTCCCGCGCGGGGCGTCCTGCCTCCACGGGGCTGGGTCCTCCTGCCGGAGGACCCCGGGACCCGCCGCGTCAGGGGGCGCCGTGGCTCCGCAGGCGCAGGAGGTGGCCGGTGAGGTGGTCGCGGGCGACGGTGACGGCGCGGGCGGCGACGCCGTCGACGTCCTGGGGTGGCCGGCCGTCCCTCGGGAGCAGGGTGGCGTAGCCGTGCGTGGTGGACAGGTGGACGTAGGCGAGGTCGGCGGTGTCGGCCCAGGAGGCGTCGCCGGGCAGAACCTCCGAGGTCAGGGCCATCAGGGTGTCCATGAGGCGACGGCTCTGCTCCAGGACGGCCTGGCGGTGGGGGGCGGCGAAGTCATGGGAGTGGATGAGGTCGAGACCGGCGCGATGCTCCAGCGCGTAGCGGGCGTAGGCCCCCGCGGTGGCGGCGAGCCGGTCGACCGGGTCGGGGCCCGCCAGCTCGGCCGCCCGGGCGAGGAGGTCGGTGAGGGCGGCGGTGAGGGCGGCCGCGCAGGCGGCCAGCAGGGCCTCGCGATCGGGGAAATGGCGGTAGGGCGCGGCCGACGACACGCCCGCGCGGACGGCGACCTTGGCCACGGAGAAGCCCGCGACACCCGTCTCGGCCAGGAGTGCGATGCCTTCGCTGATCAACCTGGCACGCAGGTCGCCGTGGTGGTAACCGCGTCGCGGTGTCGGGGGACTGCTCACGGCGAACGATTCTGCCCCCTTCCTGATGTTAGAGTGCTCTTACATCAATGTAAGAGCACTCTAACATCAACGAGAAACGCAGGCCGGAGCCTGTTCTGAGAGAACGAGCCCCGGCCGCGGGGAAAGAGCGTCATGCGGCAGCGAAACCTCGGACAGCAGGGCCTGACGGTGTCGGCACTGGGATACGGCGCGATGGGGATCTCCATGGCGTACGGGCCCTCCGACGAGAAGGAGGGGGCCGCGACGATCCGCCGGGCCCACGACCTGGGGGTGACGTTCTTCGACACGGCCGAGCTGTACGGGCGGGGCGAGAACGAGCGGATCGTCGGGGCCGCGCTCGCGCCGGTCCGGGACGAGGTCGTCATCGCCACCAAGTTCGGGTTCGACTTCACCGGCGCCAGGAAGAGCGGCGTCGACAGCCGTCCCGAGCACATCCGCGAGGTCGTCGACAACAGCCTGCGCAACCTCGGCGTCGACGTCATCGACGTGCTCTACCAGCACCGCGTCGACCCCGAGGTGCCGATCGAGGACGTGGCCGGGACGGTCGGGGAGTTCATCGACGCCGGCAAGGTCCGCTACTTCGGCCTGAGCGAGGCGGGCGAGGACACCATCCGCCGCGCGCACGCCGTCCGGCCCGTCTCGGTCCTGCAGACCGAGTACTCCCTGTTCGAGCGCGACGTCGAGACGCTTCTCCCCGTCCTGCGCGAACTCGGGATCGGGTTCGTCCCCTACTCGCCGCTCGGCAGGGGTTTCCTCACCGGCCAGGCCAAGCCCGGCGCCGAGTACGACCCCGGCGACATGCGCAGCTGGGACGCCCGCTTCCAGCCCGGCAACTACGAGAAGAACCTTGAGGCCACCCGCAGGCTCACCGACCTGGCCGCCGTCAAGGACGCCACCGTGGCCCAGCTCGCCCTGGCCTGGCTTCTCGCCCAGGGCGACGACATCGTCCCCATCCCCGGCACCCGCAGCCCCCGGCGCCTGGAGGAGAACGTCGCGGCCGTCGACCTCACCCTCGACGACGCCGATCTGAAGCGCATCGCCGAGATCCTCCCGGAGGGTGGCTTCGGCGCCCGCTACCCCGAGGCCATGCTCCCGACCTGGGACTGACCCGTCTTATGAATCTACGTTGTAAAGGGCGCGGGCCGCGGCAGAGAGCGGTGGAGCCTACCTTGAGGTGGGAGGACCGAGTCAGGGGTGCGCCAGCTCGGCCAGCAGCTCGTAGGAGCGCACCCGCGCCTCGTGGTCCGAGACCATGGTCAGGGCCATCACCTCGTCGGCCCCGCTGTGCTTGACGAGTTCGGTGAGCCGGTCGCGCACGGTGCCGGGGTCGCCGATGATCTGCGGGTCGAGGCGCTCGCGGATGAACCGCTCGCCCGAGGGCGCGAACGAGCGGCGCTCGGCCTCCTCGGCGGTGGGGAAGAGGGTGAAGCGGTCCTCGGTGCGGATCAGGAGCTGGCCCGCGACGAAGCCCCGCGCCAGCCATCGGGCGCGCTCGCCGGACTCGGCGACGACCACCGTGGGGGCGACGATCGCGTACGGGCGGTCCAGCCACGCCGACGCCTCGAAGGCGTTGCGGTAGGCCTCCAGCGCGGCGGCCGTACCGGCCGGGGCGATCTGGTGCGCGTAGGCGTACGGCAGGCCGAGCGACCCGGCGAGGCGGGCGCTGGAGGTGCTCGTGCCCAGCAGGTACACGGGTGTCCGGGTGTCCGCCTGAGGGACGGCGCGCACGCCGGACGGGGGCCCTCCGGGCGTCAGGTAGCCCAGCAGCTCGTCGAGCAGGCCGGGGAAGTCCTCCTCGGCGGGTGGCAGGCCGCGCCGCAGCAGGTGGGCGGCGGCCGGGTCGGTGCCCGACGCCCGGCCGACGCCGAGGTCGACGCGGCCGGGGTGGAACGCCTCCAGCGTCCCGAACTGCTCGGCCACCGTCAGCGGCGCGTGGTTGGGCAGCAGCACCCCGCCCGAGCCGACCCTGATCGTGGTGGTGGCGGAGGCGATCTGCGCGATCAGCACGGGCGGGGCCGACGTGGCCAGGCACGGCGTGTTGTGGTGTTCGGCGACCCAGTAGCGCGTGTATCCGAGCGCTTCCGCCCGCCGGGCGAGGTCGACCGAGTTCCGCAGCGACCGGGCCGCCGACGAGCCTCGCCAGACGGGCACGGTGTCGAGCACCGACAGGCGGAGGCCGGACAGGTCTGTCATGGGGGTGTTCTCCGTTCGCAGGGTGTTGGGCGGGAGGCCGCGCCCCTCGGTGTGATCGTCGCGGTCGGGGCGTTCGGTGCGCGGCTGCCCAGAAGCTGAACTCGCGCGTTCATTTTAATCTGCGGCTTCGGTTCGGGACGGGAGGAACCAGGCCGCGAGGCCGACGACGATCGCCAGCCCGGCGACGGCGGCGGAGGCGAGGAAGGCCCGCGACACCCCGGCGGCGACGTCCTCCCCGCCGCCGGCGAACGCGGTCAGCAGCACGGCCGGCCCGAGCGAGCCGCCCAGGGCCAGCGACGCCTGCAGGACGCCCGAGGTGATCCCCGCGTCCTCGGGCGGGGTCTCGGACATGACGATGACGTTGAACGGGACGATCGCCGACCCGGCCCCCACACCCATGATCACCAGCGGGCCGAGAACCGCCGTCAGGTAGCCGCTGCCGGCGTTCACCCCGCTCAGCCACAGGGTCGCGACCACGATGAGCGCGAGCCCCGCGACGGCCAGGTTCCTCGGGCCGCCGGCCTTGGCGATCAGCGTGGGCGCCGACCTGGCCGTCACCAGCAGGGCCAGCCCGAAGGGCAGGAAGGCCAGGCCCGTGAGCAGCGGGTCCAGGCCCAGGACCCGCTGCAGGAACTGGGTCAGGAAGAACAGGAAGCCGGTCAGGACGAACGCGAGCAGCACCAGGTCGAGGAGGGCCCCGGCCCTGGCCCGGCGGGTGAACACCCGCGGGGGCAGGACGGGCGAGGCGGCGCGCGACTCCAGGAGCGCGAACGCGGCCAGCACCACCGCCCCGCCGGCCAGGGAGGCGATCGCGACCGGGTCCCGCCACCCCTCCTCGGCGACCCGTACGAAGCCGTGGACGACCGCGGTCATCCCCAGCGTCGACAGCAGCGCCCCCGGCAGGTCGAGGGCCGGGCGGACGCCCGCGCGCCCGGCCGGGGCGATCGTCCGCGCGCCGAGCGCGACGATGGCGAGCCCGACGGGCACGTTGACCAGCAGGGTCCAGCGCCAGTCCGCGGCCCAGGTCAGCACGCCGCCCAGGATCATCCCCGCCGCCGCGGCCAGGCCCGTCACCGTGGAGTAGACGCCGAACGCCCGCTGCCGCCGCTCGCCGTCGTAGGTGATGGACAGCAGGGCCAGTCCCGCGGGACCGGCCAGGGCCGCGCCGACCCCCTGCAGTGTCCGGCCCGCGAGCAGCCAGCCGAAACCGGGGGCGAGCCCGGCGAGCAGGGAGGCCGCCGCGAGCAGGCCCGTCCCGGCCAGGAAGATCGTCCGATGGCCGAACAGGTCGCCCAGCCGGCCGCCGAGCAGGAGCACGCCGCCGAAGGACAGGAGGAACGCGTTGATCACCCAGGACAGGGCGGCCGCCGACAGGCCGAGGTCGTTCTGCAGGTCCGGCAGGGCGACCGTCACGATGGTGCCGTCGAGCTGCAGCATGAACTCGCAGCCGACGATCGCGGCGAGCACCGGGCCGAGACTCCGCGCGGGCGGGATGCGGCCCGCGGAGTCTCCGGTGTTGACATCGGTGGCCATACGGCCCTCCATTCGTTACCTAAGTGGCCACTATTTTGAACTCGCTGGTTCAGATTGGCAAGCCGGATGTGACGGCGACTGCGGTAATCTCGAACGGTGACCACCATCGAACGCGCGGTGCCCGGCAGGGGACGGATCGACAAGCGGACGGCGATCCTGGACGCCGCCGTGAAGGTCTTCTCCCAGGAGGGCTACGCCCAGGCGAACATCGACGCGATCGCGAGCCTCGCGGGGGTCGCCAAGCCCACCGTCTACAACCACTTCCACGACAAGGAGACCCTGTTCCGCACGGTCATGCGCGACAGCGCCGACCGGTCGGCGGCCAGGATCATCGCCGCGTTCGCCACCCTTCCCGGTGACGGCGCCGACCTCGCCGGCGAGCTGGAGAGGGTGGGCCACCTTATGGTCGAGTGCCAGCTCAGCGAGGAGGGCTGGGCGCTGCAGCGGCTGCTGTACGCCGAGGCCGCGCGCCTGCCCGACCTCTACGACGAGGTGGTCGCCCGAGCCGGCGTCCCCGCGCTGAACGTCCTCGCCGGCCGCCTGGCCGGCCTGGCCAACCGGGGCCACCTGGAGATCGACGATCCGGCGGTCGCGGCAGGCCAGTTCATGGCGCTCGTTGCCGGCAACCTTCCCGCGCTGTCCGCGCTGGGCACCCGCCCGGTCGGTCCGGACGCCCTGGCCGCCGCGGTCCGCGACGGCGTGAGCACCTTCCTGCGAGCCTTCGCCGCCCCCGCCAGGCGCCGTTCTCCCCGCCGCCCCCGCGAGACCTGACCTCCCAGGGCCGCACGCGCCTCCCGCCTTTACCGGTCAGGCCGGTTTTTCGTCGTATTTATTTATCTTTGCGGCCTGCTGCTGATAACAGATCGGTAAGACCGTACTGTCATGGGCCGCATACAGTGTGTGATTTTGCCAGGGTGGGAGGGCAGACGCGACACGGGAGGCGAGATGCACGGTGAGCACGATCGGACTCACGGCCACGGCCTCAAGGCGAGACCGCGAGGGCGCATGCCGTACAGCGACCCGCCGCTTCCGCAACCCCCGCGTCCCGCCGAACCTCCCGACCTCACCGGATCGCCGAGGCCGGCGGGACCATGGGATTTCGCGGGGCCTCCGCGTCCCGTACGCCCTCAGGAGCCCCCGCGACCCGTGAGTATCCCGGAGTCCTCGGAGCCCCCGCGGCCCGTGAGCACTCCGGAGCCCGTGGAGCCTCCGCGACCCGCGCGGCATCGGAAGGACGAGGAGTGGGACGAGGAGTGGGACGAGGAGGCCGATGCCGTCACGTGTTCACCGGTCCGCCGCTCCTGGACATATCTCGACAGCAGGCCGTTCTCCATGCCCCCGCCACCAAGCCCGTGGCGGCGGCCGTGGTCGCGGCTCTCGCGTGACCACTTCCTGAGACCCGCGCTGATCGCCGGGTTCCTCGCCGCCGCGGGGGTCGGCGTCTGGTCGTCCGGCTGGTCCCCGTGGGACGGCGTGCCCACCGCCGACACCTCTCCCGCGCCTCCCGGGGAACGCCTCCTCGCGGGACGCGACAGGGTGATCACACCCTCGCGGGCCCCGGTGCCGGCCGGGGTGGGCGCGAGGGCTCCGGCCGGGAAGGAGCAGGGCGGCGGGGAGAGGAAGGTCCCGCGTCGTGCCCCGGGGCGGGCGCTCCCGGCGGAACGGGCCCTTTCCGGCGCCGGAGACACTCGCGACGAGTGGATCGAGCGGGTGGAGCGGGCCAAGCCAGTCAAGAAACCGGTCAAGCCGGACAAAACAGCCGAGCGGGCCGGGCGGCACCGCGAGGGCGGCGGCTCCGCACGGGCCGGCGCCGGGTCGGGGGGGACGGGGAGCACCGCGCCGGTGGCCGGCGCCGGACGGAAGAACAGAGGCGGCGTGCCTGAGACCGGTGGGCGGGCGAGCGAAGGCGCCGGGCGCGAGAGCGGGAGGGGAGACGGAGGCGCCGGGCGCGAGACGAGGAACGCCCGAGGGGGCGGCGCGAACACCGGCGGCGACGCCGGGAGCGCCGGGACGGCGGGACGGTCGCGGCCCGGGGCGCGGGAGGGCAGGACGGAGTCCCGGGCGAGCAGGACGGGCGCACCGGCCACCAGGACACCGTCGCCCTCGGCCTCCAGGAGCAGGCCGCCGTCGGCCGGAGGCGGGAGCGCCGCCGGTATCAGTGCCGCCTACGCCTGCCGCCACCTGCCCTCCGGGGACTGGCGCCACGCCTACTGCGTGCGGGTCTGGAACGACTACAAGAACAGGAACGGCCTGCCCTAGCCGTGCCGGCCGCCCACCGGGGGAGCATGGGGCGGCGCGGAGCCGGGCAGGGTGTCGTTCCCCGCCCGGCTCCGATGGCTCAGGTCATGCCCCGCCGGCCCGTCATTCCGCCGTGGCCGCGGCGAAGCCGGCGATCGCCCGGGTGAAGGCCTCGGGCTCCTCGAGGTGGCCGAAGTGACCGCTGTCCTCCAGGATGAGCAGCTCGGAGCCGGGGATCAGCTTGTTGAGTTCGTGTGCCCAGCGCACCCCGCAGATGACGTCATGCCGGCCGACGATCACCAGGGTCGGAGTGGTGATCGCCCCCAGCAGCTCCCGGTCGTCGATGATGTCGGGGGCCAGGTGCTCGTCGAGGCCCGAGATGTGTGATCCGCTCACCGTGGCACGCATGGGCGCGAACTCCTCCTCGCGTCCCCAGTAGTCGGCGAAGTAGGCCGGGAGCAGCCCGCGGATCGCGGCGGCGAACTCCTCGTCGTTCGAGATGGCGGGGATCGAGCCGAAGGCGTCGAGGACCCGCTGGAGCCCGGGGTTGCCCGCGTTCCGGCGGGTGAACTCCTCCATGTTGCGCATGGCCTCGGCGAAGTGCTCGGCCCCGGTGACCGGTGCGCTGTCGTACAGGACGATCCCGGCGAGACGGCCGGCGTGGCGCAGGGCGTAGTGCTGTGTCACGAAGCCGCCGTGCGAGTGGCCGAGGAGATACACCTTCGGGAGCGCGAGGTGATCGATCAGGCCGTCGAGGACCTCCGCGTAGCGGTCGCGCGTGTAGCCGTGAGGGTGCGTTCCAAGGCGGCCCGATCCGCCGGTGCCGATCGGCTCCACGTACACCATGGTCAGGTGCCGCTCCAGCGCCGGCATTCTCATGTACTCCCAGAGGACTCCGGGGCCGCCGGGGTGTGCCAGGCACACCGGTCCGGTGCCGTGGACGTGGTAGCGCTGGGCGACGCCGCTCACGTCGACGGTGTGGGTGCCGGGTGACAGCGGGTTCGTGGCGAGGGTGTTCATGGGATCTCCGGTCGTGTGGTGTCGTCACTGACACCGACAGGACGCGGAGGCGGCGGGTAAGTTCGACGCCGCCCCTGTGATCGTGGTCACAGAGAGGGGCTGCGGGTGCCCAGGTCGTTCCCGGAGGGGGACCGCGGGTGCTCGGGCCGTTCACAGAGAGGGCTGCGGGTGCTCGGGCCGTTCCCGGAGAGGGGCCGCGGGTGCCCAGGTCGTTCACGGAGAGGAGCGCGGGTGCTCAGGCCGTTCCCGAGGGCCGCGGGTGATAGAGCCGCAGCTGGTGGACCCGGCCCCCGTCGAGGGACATGAGCCAGGTCACGGCGGGCGGGCAGTGTTCCGGGTTCTCCGCCGGATTGACGAGGTCCATTTCCCAGATGGTGATGTCACGGCTGGCGACCACGTGGGCGAGGCGCTGACGGACCCCGGCCTCCAGGTCGCCCTCCATTCCCCTGAGGAGGAATTCGTGCCCGATCGCCAGGTGCCGCTCGCTGAGCAACGCGACCTCCGGTGACCACCGTTCGGCCAGGATCTCGGCGAACCTCCCCCTCTCGGCGGCCGCCAGGGTCTCCAGGGCCTCCCTGCGGCTCGCCGCGGCCAGCTCACCGGCGTCGCCGTGCGCCGAGGCCGCGGTCGCCAGCAGGCTCTCGGCCAGCCTGGCCCTTCCCTGGCTGAGCCGGCTGCGGACCGTGCCCACCGGCACCGCGCAGGCCGCCGCTATCTCCTGGTAGGACGTGACGCCGCTGCTGAAGTGCCGCAGCATGACCGTCATGCGGATGGGCGGAGGCAGTTCCTCGATCGCGCGCCAGACCCAGTCTCGCAGCGCGTGCCGCTCCAGCGCCTGCTCGGGGGTCGCGTCCGGGGAGGGCAGCACCAGCTCGTCGACGGACCACGTGTCATGAGCGGACCGTAGCCGCGTCCGGCACGCGTTGCGGACGATCATCCGCAGCCACGGCCCCACCGCGGCGGGGTCGCGGACGTCGCCGATCCGCCGGAGCGCGACCAGCGCCGCGTCCTGTACGGCGTCGTCGGCGTCCGGTCCGTGACCCAGAAGGCTCAGCGCCACCGCGCGCATGCCCGCCTGGTGGCGCGCCAGCAGGAGCCCCAGCGCTGCGACGTCCCCGGACTGGGCGCCGAGGGTGAGGTCCCGGTCCGGGATCTCGCTGGGCGTCATGCTGGTCCACCTCTCGCTCCGGCCGTCCGCGCCGTCCGCGCCGTTCGGCCGGGCACGGCTCGGGGGCGCGACCCCGCGGGCGGTGACGGCCCGTGATCGTCGTTGACGGTGCTCGGTCCCGCAGGTCAACCAGGATATGCGGACGATTCGCCCCACCGGTGCCGCGGGCCGCGTGTCAGTACCTCCCGGCGCGGCGCATGGCGCGGGGGCGGCCGTCGGGGTCGCAGAGGAACCGGTAGAACGGGGTGGCCCAGGCGGTGGTCAGGGGGGACATCCGCGACACCTCGTACGTGCGGAGCCGTCCGGGTGGGCGGGGGCCCCGGCGGCCCTCGGCGTACCAGCGTTCGAGCCGCGCCGCCGAGGAGGCGAAGGCGTCGAAGAAGGAGGCGGCGTCGAGCAGGTCCGCGTCGGAGCCCTCACTCCGGTCGAGGTGCTCGCGGGCGAGGGTCAGCCGCAGGTCCCTGGGCAGGCGGCGGGCGCCGTCGCCGAGCCCTCCGGGGTCGAGCGGCTCGCGGCCGTCGGGGGTCTCGTCGAGCACCGCGCAGGTCAGCTCGGAGTCGTAGGTCCAGGAGCGCCGGTTGAAGTTGTCGGAGCCGATGGTCGACCACACGTCGTCGATGACGCAGACCTTGGCGTGGACGTACACCGGGGTGCCCTCCCGGTTCTCGACCCCGTAGACCGCGACCCGGTCACCGCCCGCGCGCTTCAGGACGGCCAGCGCCTGGTTGCGGCCCAGGATCTGCGGGACACCGCTGATCAGGCCGTCCTGGTCGGGGTGGAGCGGCAGGACGCTGATCATTCTCAGCTCGGGGTTGGCCTTCAGCGCCTCGGCGAAGGACTCGGCGACCTGGGGCGACCACAGGTACTGGTCCTCGATGTAGATCAGGCCGCGGGCGCGGCGCAGGGCCTTGAGGTAGCCGCGGGCGACGCTGCGCTCTCCGCGCGGCGCGAAGGAGTAGCGGGTCCTGCGGTGGGCGTAGGTCCGCAGGAGCTGTACGGAGTGCGGGCCGCAGGCGGGCGGGTCGGGCGATTGCGGGGGCAGCGGATCCGGCTGGGTGTCCTCACGCCGGACGAGGTCGGCGACGCGGTGCACGGGGTTGCGGGTCAGCGGCTGGGGATCGTCCCAGCGCTCCCTGAAGACGGCCTCGACGTCGCCGACGGCCGGTCCCTGGATCGCGGCCTGCACGTCGTGCCAGGGTGGGCGGCTGCCGTACACCTTGGCCATGGGCGCGGCCTGCGCGTCGCCCTCGTGGTCGGAGTCGTCGCGGCGGCTCCAGCACAGGTCGATGCCGCCGACGAATGCGATGTCGCGCCGGGGGTCGTCGCGGTGGCGCAGCACCACGAGCTTCTGGTGGTGCGAGCCTCCGAGGGGTACGCGCATGTCGCGCAGGCACTCGCCGCCCGCCGCCTCGATGACGTCGCCGAGGTGGCGGTTCTCCTCCGCGCTGAAGAAGAGTTTGTCCCAGTGCGAACGCCACAGGAGGCCCTTGACCACGACGCCGCGCCTGGCGGCCTCGGCGAACACGTCGGCGACCTCCGTACCGGGGCCGTCCAGCCTCTCTCCGGGGTCGCCGCGCCAGTCGGTGAACATCAGCAGGTCGCCCGAGCGCAGCTCGCTGACGCGGGCGAGCAGCTCGGTGAAGTAGGGGGCGCCGTGCGGGATGGGCCGCACGGCGTTGCCGCGCGACCAGGCGGTCCCGGTCTCGTGCCGGGTGTCGATCCGGGACGCCGGGTTGTCGCGCTCCTCGCGGTCGAGAAACCATTCGTCTTCGGTCACCATGTCCGATCTACCCGTTTTTTACATGCTTTCACCCCGAGAGTCAGACGATCACCGTCCCGGCGCCCGTCCCTCGGGTTCCGGAGGGGGCCGGAACCGCGACACTCACGGCGCTCCCGCATCAGGGGAGTGACCTGGGAAGCTCTGACAGGGGGTTTACACGAAGTTGCTTGCGTGTTAAAAATCTGTAACTCGCACATCGAGTCGCGAAAAAAACAGACTGTTAGGTCTCACAGGTCTGTTCTCGGAGACGGCACCCTCCGGGACCGCGCGCACCATCGCACCACCGCACGAACAAACCCGGTATCACCGGTAGCGCGTGACAGCGCTGCCGGCGGCATAAGCGCGGCGGCGCGCGCCTTGCCTGACTGATCCCCCCAAGTCAGGAAAGGACCCTCCATGTCCCCACGCCCTCGGCCGTGGGCCAGGCTGCTGACCGCAGCCCTGCTCATCACCACCGGCGCCGCGGCCACCGGATCGACGGCCTCCGCGGCCACCGGATCGGCCACCGGCGCGGCGGCCCGCGCGATGGTCGACATCCCGGCCTCCGACTACCAGCAGGTCTCCCTGGCCACCGGCCCGAGCGAGCTCGGCGAGGCCATGTCGCTGACGGTGCTGCCCGACAGGTCGATCCTGCACACGGCGCGCGACGGCACGATCCGCCGCACCACCGCCGCCGGCGACACCACGACCGCCGGCAAGCTCGACGTCTACACGCACGACGAGGAGGGGCTGCAGGGCATCGCCGCCGACCCCGCCTTCGCCACCAACCGCTACGTGTACGTGTACTACTCGCCGAAGCTGAACACCCCCGGCGGTGACGCGCCCACCAGCGGCAGCGCGGCGACCTTCGAGCAGTGGAAGGGACACCTGAACCTGTCCCGCTTCACCCTCAAGGCCGACAACACCCTGGACCTGGCCAGCGAGAAGGTCGTGCTGCAGGTGGCCAACGACCGTGGCCAGTGCTGCCACGTGGGCGGTGACATCGACTTCGACGCGGCCGGGAACCTTTACCTGACCACGGGCGACGACACCAACCCGTTCGAGTCGAACTCCTACACCCCCATCGACGAGCGCACCGACCGCAACCCGCAGTTCGACGCCCAGCGCTCCTCGGGCAACACCAACGACCTGCGCGGCAAGGTGCTCCGCATCAAGCCGCAGGCCGACGGGACCTACACCATCCCCAGCGGGAACATGTTCGCCCCGGGCACGGCCAAGACCCGTCCCGAGATCTACGCGATGGGCTTCCGCAACCCGTTCCGCATGTCGGTCGACAAGGCCACCGGGATCGTCTACCTGGGCGACTACGGCCCGGACGCCGGCGGCGCCGACGCCAACCGCGGCCCCGGCGGCCAGGTGGAGTTCAACCGCATCACGGCCCCGGGCAACTACGGCTGGCCGTACTGCACCGGCACCAACACCACGGCCGAGACCTACAACGAGTACACCTTCCCGTCAGGACCGTCCTCGGCCAAGTACAACTGCGCCGGCGGCCCGACGAACAACTCGTTCCGCAACACCGGTCTGACCACCCTGCCCGCGGCCAAGCCGAGCTGGATCCGCTACGGCGGCGAGGCCGGTTCCCCGCCGGAGTTCGGCGGCGGCTCCGAGTCGCCGATGGGCGGCCCGGTCTACCGCTACGACGCGGCCCTGAACTCGGCCATCAAGTTCCCCGCCTCGCTCAACGGCCGCTACTTCGCCGCCGAGTACGGCCGCCGCTGGATCAAGGCCATCGAGGTCACCGCCTCCGGCGCGCCCGGCACGATCGACGCCTTCCCGTGGACCGGCACCCAGGTCATGGACCTGACCTTCGGCCCCGACGGCGCCCTGTACGTGCTCGACTACGGCACCGGCTCCGGCAACCAGACGCTGTTCCGCGTCGAGTACATCGGGGGCAGCAACCGCAACCCGATCGCCAAGGCCGCCGCGAACAGGACCTCCGGGCCCGCCCCGCTGGCCGTCACCTTCTCCTCGGCCGGCAGCTCCGACCCCGAGGGCGGCGCGCTGACCTACTCGTGGAACTTCGGCAACGGAGCCACCTCCACCGCGGCCAACCCCACCTACACCTACACGGCCAACGGCACCTACACCGCCACGCTGACCGTCAGGGACTCGGGCGGGCTGACCGGCACCGCCAACGTCACCATCACGGTCGGCAACACCGCGCCCACGGTGAACCTCGCCCAGCCCGTCAACGGGCAGCTGTTCTCCTTCGGCGACACGGTGCCCTTCCAGGTCAACGTCAGCGACCCCGAGGACGGGACCATCGACTGCACCAAGGTCAAGGTCACCTACCTCCTCGGCCACGACAGCCACGCGCACGAGATCACCAGCAAGAACGGCTGCTCGGGAAGCATCGCGGTCCCGACCGACGGTGAGCACGACAGCGCCGCGAACATCTACGGCGTCTTCGTCGCCAGCTACACCGACAAGGGCGGCCTGACCAGCGAGAACACCCGCACCCTGCAGCCCCGCCACCGTCAGGCCGAGCACTTCGGCGCCCAGTCCGGCATCCAGATCGCCGACCACGGCCCCGCCGAGGGCACCAAGACCGCCGGGTTCATCGACAACGGCGACTGGATCTCCTTCACGCCGTACGCGCTCGGCAACGCGTCCTCCATCACCGCCCGCGTCTCCTCCGGCGGTGTCGGCGGAACGCTCGAGGTGAGGGCGGGGTCGGCCACCGGCACGCTCCTCGGTACGGCCACCGTGCCCGTCACCGGCGGCTGGGAGAACTTCCAGAACGTCTCGGCCAACCTGAGCAACGCGCCCTCGGGCACCACCACGCTGTTCCTGGTCTTCAAGGGGGTCACGGGTCAGGGCAACCTCTTCGACCTCGACGCCTTCACCCTGAACACCAGCGGGAGCGGCACCAGCACCACGGTCGAGGGGGAGGCCTACACCTCCAACTCCGGCGTGCAGCCGGCCGCCCACGCCGCCGCCAGCGGCGGCACCACCATGGGCTACATCGACAACGGCGACTGGGCCGGATACACCACGCTGACCGCGCCGGGGGCCAAGACCTTCAGCGCACGCGTCTCCTCGGGCGGCCCCGGCGGCACCATCCAGATCCGCGCGGGCTCGCAGACCGGGACGGTGCTCGGCTCGGTGGCCGTGCCGAACACCGGTAGCTGGGACACCTTCCAGAACGTCACCACCAACCTCACCGGGACGGGTTCAGGGTCGATCTTCCTGACCTTCACCGGCGGCTCCGGCGCGCTGTTGGACGTCGACACCCTCACCATCACCAAGTAGTGACGGATCTCCGGCGCGGCGCTCTCCCGCCGCGCCGGGGGTCTTTCCGCATACGAAAGGACAGCGATGCGCAGTTTCATCGCACGCGGGCTGGCGACAGCCGCGGCGGCCACCATGGCGGCCGCGACCGTGCTCGTCCCGGCCGCGGCCCAGGCCGCCGCGCCGTACGAGGTGCTGGTCTTCTCCAAGACGGCGGGGTTCCGCCACGACGCCATCCCGACCGGCATCCAGACCATCAGGGACCTGGGCGCCGCCAACGGCTTCACCGTCACCGCGACCGAGGACGCAGGAGCCTTCAACGCGTCCAACCTGGCCACGTACGAAGCCGTGATCTTCCTCAGCACCACCGGTGACGTCCTCAACGACACCCAGCAGACCGCGTTCCAGAACTACGTCAACGGCGGCGGCGGCTACTTCGGCATCCACGCCGCGGCCGACACCGAGTACGGCTGGCCCTACTACGGCCAGCTCGTCGGCGCCTGGTTCAGCGGCCACCCCGCGATCCAGCAGGCCACCGTCAAGACCGAGGACAACACGCACCCGGCCACCTCCCACCTCGGCCCCACCTGGAGCCGCAGCGACGAGTGGTACAACTACGGCACCAACCCCCGTTCCACCGCGCGCGTCCTGCAGTCTCTCGACGAGGGCAGCTACAGCGGCGGCACCATGAACGGTGACCACCCCATCACCTGGTGCCACCCGCAGGGTTCGGGCCGCTCGTTCTACACGGGCCTGGGCCACACCATCCAGTCCTACGCGGAACCGGCCTTCCGCGCCCTGCTCCTCGGCGGCATCAAGTACGCGGCGGGACAGGTCGCGGCGGACTGCAGCCCGAGGACCGGCGGATCCACCACGGTCGAGGGGGAGGCCTACACCTCCAACTTCGGCGTGCAGCCGGCGAACCACGGCCCGGCCAGCGGCGGCAGGACGGTGGGCTACATCGACAACGGCGACTGGGCCGGGTACGCGTCGGTGAACGCCTCCGGGGCGAAGACCTTCAGCGCCCGCGTCTCCTCGGCGGGTGCCGGCGGCACCATCCGGGTCCGCGCCGGTTCGCAGACCGGCACGGTGCTCGGCACGGTGACCGTGCCGAACACCGGAAGCTGGGACACCTTCAGGACCGTCTCCACCAACCTCACCGGCACGGGCTCGGGCCCGGTGTTCCTGACCTTCAGCGGCGGCTCCGGCTCGCTGTTCGACGTGGACACCTTCACCATCACCAAGTAGTGCCCCGCGGTCGGCGAGTGCCTCACACGATCGTGATCAACTTGATCAGTTGCTCGCGGAAGTGGTCGTACTCGTCGACCGCGCCCAGCAGGACGTCGGAGGCGCGCTCCTCGCGGCGCGCGGTCTCCAGCACCTCCCGCCCCTCGGGGGTGATCTCGATGAGGGTGCGCCGCCGGTCGCGCTCGTCGGTCCCGCGCTCCACGTATCCGGCCCGGTGCAGCCCCTCGATCGTCCGGCTCATCGTCTGGTCGGTCACCCGGCACAGGGTCGCGAGCTCCCGCTGCGCCAGCCGGCCGTCGACGACATGATGCAGGGCGATCAGGCCCGCGTGGGTGAGGCCGTGCGTCGAGAGGAAGTCGTGGAAGCGGCCCTCGACCATGCGGGCGGCCACCGACAGCAGGCGGCCCGTGGGCCAGGAACGGATGTCCGCGCGCATCGCCTGCGGATCCGGAGCGACTCGGTGCTCATCTCCCTCGGCCACCTGCCCATTGTCACAGACGCGAGGGGCGCGGAACCCCGCGCCACCGGGTGTCACACCCCGGTGATCTTCCCTCAGCCGCTCAGCCGCCGGCCGCATCGACGCGCGCCGGCCGTCATCGCCCGGCCACCGCGGTGATGAGCCAGATCCCGGTCGTCAACCGGTAGCCGGACGCCGGCTCGCGGAAGCGGGTCAGCAGCCGGGCCGCCCCGGCGCGTGCGGCCGCCTGCCGCGGTGGTGTGGCGTCGCGGTACGCGGCTCCGGCCGGGCCGATCTCGATCAGCCATTCGGCCACGGTGCCGGGGTCGTCGGGGGCATTCAGGGTGATGTCGTGAGGCTGGACGGTGACGGCCTCGAAACCGGCCTCGGTCAGGATGCGAATCACCCGTTCTGAGTCGGCGAACGCGAAGGGGCCCGGCTCGTCGCCGACGGGCATCGGCGGAAGCGGCCCGAGATGCGGCGCGGCGCCGAGCAGCACCGCGTGCATCCAGGAGCTGGTCGTGCCGTCACGGAAGACGGTGGCGGCCATGCGCCCACCCGGACGCAGCGCCCGCCGGATCGTGGAGCAGCCGGCGACCGGGTCGGCCAGCAGCATGAGGGCCGTCCGGGAGAAGACCGCGTCGAAGGGCGCCCCCGCGACGGTGCCGGCGGTTTCGATGTCGGCGGGGGCGAAGCGCAGGCCGGGATGGCGGTTGCTCGGGAACCGCGCGGCCGCGGCCGCCACCATGGAGTCGTCCAGGTCCAGGCCGACCACCGCGCCGGTCGGGGCGACCGCCGTCGCGAGCTCCGCGCTGGTGCCGCCGCACCCGCAGCCGACGTCGAGGATCCGCTCTCCGGGCTCGGGGCGCAGCCAGTCGAGCGCCGCGGCACCCAGCGGCCGGCCGTACTCGTCCTGACGGTCGGCGTGGTGTATCCATCCCGGGGCGGCCTGCGCCCAGAACGTGACGTTGCGGGCCCGCATGCCGGCGATGTCGGTCACTGGAAGGGCATCTCGGCGCCGTCGACCGTCACGGACCGGAAATTCGCGGCCTTGCCCGCGTCGAACCCGTCCGCCTGGGCGGCCAGACCGGCGGCGCGCATGAGCCGCTCGGACTGGAAGCGCCGGAACGCCTCCGCGTCCTGCCAGATGTTGATGATCCGCCAGCCGCCCTCGACCGGCCCGGCGACATGGGCGAGCAGGCCCGGCGGCCGGTCCGGGCCCAGATTGCGCTCCACCGCGAGGTATTCCTCCTCGGTCACGCCGGGCATCTCCTGCAGCACTCCGAACGGCATCGCGACCACCTCTCTATTGGATAGAGCGAGACTCTATCCAATGGAACCTTATACTAACGCGGGTGGACGGCAAGCGGAGCTACCAGTCGGAGCGACGCCGGGAGCAGGCCCGCCGGACCCGGCGGGCGATCCTGGACGCGGCCGGCAGGCTGTTCGTCGACCCCGGCTACGCGGCCACCCCGCTGACCGCCGTCGCCACCGAGGCGGGCGTGGCGGTCCAGACGATCTACGCGGCCTTCGGCAGCAAACACCAGCTGCTGTCCGAACTCGTCGACGTCACCGTCGCCGGTGACGACGAGCCGGTCGCGCTGCCCGACCGGCCGTTCGTGGCCGAGATCCGGGCCCTGTCCGACCCTCGCGCCAAGCTCGCCCGCTACGCCCGGCACCTCGCCGTCACCCACGCCCGCCAGACCGAGGTGATGATCGCGCTGGCCGGCGCGGCCACCGCGGACGCCGACGCCGCGCGCATCTGGCACAAGAACGTCGAAGACCGCAGGCGCGGCATGACCATGCTCGCCGCCGAGATCGTCGCCACCGGATCCGTGCGTTCCGACCACGACGTCGACAGCGTCGCCGACGTCCTGTGGCTGGCCATGGACTTCCGCAACTACGACTGGCTCGTACGCCAACGCGGCTGGCCGGCCGAACGGTTCGAACGCTGGTACATCGACACGGTCGCCGCCGCGGTGCTGACCTGAGCGGCCCAAAGTGGCCTGAGTGGTCCAAAGCGGCTGGGGCGGCTTGAGCGGCCGGGGCGGCTTGAGCGGCCCAAAGCGCGGTGCTGACCTGAGCGGCCCAAAGCGGCCTGAGTGGTCCAAAGCGGCCGGGGTGGCCTGAGGTCCTGCGCGATCCTCGAAGGGCTACAGGTGCCGCAGGCCACCTGGAACGGCCGATGCCCCACCTGCCGTCAACATCGCACTACTGGGCGGCGTCGGGGGCGCCCGTCACGCCGACCTGGCGGCCGACGCCGTCGGCCTGGGCCGCGGCCAGCACCGTTTGCATCAGCCCGGGAAAGCGCGCCTGCAGATCCTCCTGGCGCAGGACCACGTAGCAGCGGGTCCCCTCCTGCCGGGTGCGGGTCAGCCCGGCGTCGCGCAGGACCCGCAGGTGGTGGCTGAGCGTCGATTTGGCCACCGGTGCCCGTAGCTCTCCCCAGCCGCGCTCGCGCCCGTCGGCCAGCACGCGCACCAGCCCGACCCGGATCGGGTCGCTGAGGGCGGCCATCACCTTGGTCAGTGCGATATCGCCTGGCTCGGGGTGGTGTGCCTGCCTCATTCCTGCATGTTATACGTTGTTCGATGTTTCATAAACATCGAACATTGGGGGACGCCATGACCGACCAGCCCGCCGGCCGCCTGCAGGGAAACGCCGTGATCGTGACCGGAGCCGGGTCCGGGATCGGCCGCGCCACCGCGCTCGCCTTCGCCCGCGCCGGAGCGCACGTCCTCGGGGTGGGACGCCGCGAGGAAACCCTGCGCGACACGGCGGCCCAGCATCCCGGCATCGCCTTCCTGGCCGCCGACATCCGCGCCGACCAGGCCGCCCGGACGATCGTCGACGAGGCGATCGGCCGGTGGGGGCGTCTGGACGTCCTGGTGAACAACGCCGGAGCCACCGCGGTGATGTCGCTGGCCGACACCGACGCCCAGCGCGTCGGCGACCTGTTCGCTCTCAACGTCACCGCGCCCAGCATGCTCGCCCACGCCGCGCTGCCGCACCTTCGCGCCGGTCGCGGTGCGATCGTCAACATCTCCTCCACCTACGGGCATCGCCCGCTACCTGGTGCGGCCCACTACGCCGCGTCCAAGGCCGCCCTGGAGCAGTTGACCCGCAGCTGGGCGCTGGAGCTGGCCGCCGACGGCATCCGGGTCAACGCGCTGGCTCCCGGCCCCACGGAAAGCGAGGCCCTGGCCGCCGCCGGGCTGCCCGAGACGGTGGTCGAGCAGATCAAGCGGGACGAGGCCGCGCGTATCCCGCTCGGCCGCCGCGGGAACCCCGACGAGGTGGCCGCCTGGATCGTGCATCTGGCCGACCCCGCGGCCACCTGGATCACCGGCCAGATCCTCACCGTCGACGGCGGCCTGGAACTCACCTGAGGTGGCACGCGGGTCGTCACGCTCCGCCGTCCTTTGCGGGGTGGCGCCGGCCCGCACGGCGGTCTCGCGCCCGGCTCCCCGCCGCCGGGAACCGCGTGCGGCATGCGGCCTACTTCAGCCAGTCGGTGTAGTGGGTGGGGGCGATGCGGGCGCCGCCCTTGGCGGTGAGGGCGTCGCCGGGGACGGCGGCGAACATGCCGCCCTCGTCGTCGACGGTCACCGAGCGCTTGTCGCCCTTGGCGGCGAGGGTGATCCGGCCCAGTTCGTCCAGCGGGTAAACGTCGGGCCCGGCCAGGTCGAGGGTGCCGTTCAGGGGCGACCCGGCCGCGACGTCGGCGACGGTGGCGGCGACGTCCGCGGCGGCGACCGGCTGCAGGGGGGTGCGAGGCAGGCGGACGGTCTCGTCGTCGGCGGTCCAGGACAGGATGGCGTCGACGAACTCCATGAACTGGGCGGCGCGCACGATGGAGTAGGGGATGGGGCCGGCCTTGAGGAGGTCCTCCTGGAGGGTCTTGGCGCGGTAGTAGTCGGTGGGGACCTGGTCGACGCCGATGATGGACAGGATGACGAAGTGTCCGGCGCCCGAGCGCTGGGCGGCGGCCAGCAGGTTGTCCATCGAGGTCTGGAAGAACGCGGGGGAGGCCTCGTCGAAGGTCGGGGAGTTGGTCAGGTTGACGACCACGTCGGCGCCGGCCAGCGCCGCGTCCACCCCCTGACCGGTGAGCACGTCGACCCCGGTGGACAGCGAATGCGGCACCGCCTCGTGCCCGGCCGCGTTCAGGATCTTCACGACCTGTGACCCGATCAGCCCGGTTCCGCCGATGACTGCGAACTTCATGACACGTCCTGCCCTTCTTTGACGATTCACGCCCGCTAACTCGGACATTTGTTATCCGAGATGTTACACGGACATTTTTTATCCGAGTCAACAGGGGGGTGGATTAGGGTGAGGAGGTGAAGATTTCCGGTGGGGTCGAGTGGGCGTTGCACTGCTGTGTCGTGCTGACCTCGGTGGAAGAGCCGGCGCCGGCCGCACGGCTCGCGCAACTGCACGACGTCTCGCCCAGCTACCTCGCCAAACAGCTCCAGGCCCTCTCGCGCGCCGGGATCGTCCGATCGGTCCAGGGCAAGTCGGGCGGCTACGTCCTCACCCGCCCTCCCGAGCTGATCACCGTGCTCGACGTCGTGGAGGCCGTCGACGGGCCCGGCCCGGCCTTCGTCTGCACCGAGATCCGCCGGCGCGGCCCGATGGCCGCCCCGCCGCAGTCCTGCGTCGCCCCCTGCGCGATCAAGCGCGCCATGGCAGGCGCCGAGACCGCCTGGCGGGACGCTCTGCGATCCGTCTCCGTGGCCGACCTGGTCCGCGATGTCGGTTCCGACAACGGCCCCGGCGCGCTGGCCGGCATCGGCGCATGGCTGAGCGCGGGCGAGGCGTAGGCGCCTGGCCCTCGGCCCTGGGGGAGTGGTGGAACGACCGGTGGCGCCGCTGAGACGAGTATTTGTTCAGCAAGCTGAACAAATGCATAATGCTCAGTGTGCTGAACGATATTCGCCGCCCGAGCGCCGGCCGCACCCTTCTTCTGGGGATCGTGGCCAGCGCGGTTCTCACCGGGCTGGTCTGGCTGCTGGGCCAGCGGCTGCAGGGCATCCGGCTCCTGCCCGACCAGGGTGCCTCCTGGTACTACTGGAAGCTGCCGGAACCCACCGTCTGGACCCGAGCCTCCGCCTGGCTCGGCTACGCGGCCCACCAGCTCGCCGCCTGGGGGCTGATCTACTACGCCCAGACCAGGGTCCGCCGCTACACCACCGGCCTGCACCGGGTGAACGTCGTGGCGCTGGCGGTCAACTTCGGCTTCATCGTCCTGCACACCCTGCAGACCCACCTGTTCTACGACGGGCTCGCGCAGGACGTGTCGATCTTCAGCTCGCAGGGGTCGGTGGTCCTGCTGCTGGTCGCGGTCCTGCTGATGGAGAACGGCCGCCGGGGCCTGTTCGCCGGGCGTCCCGCCCCCATCTCCACGGAGGTGGTGGGATTCGCCCGCAAGTACCACGGCTACCTGTTCAGCTGGGCCGCGATATACACCTTCTGGTATCACCCCATGGAGAACACGAGCGGCCACCTGATCGGCTTCTTCTACATGTTCCTGCTCCTGCTCCAGGGCAGCCTGTTCATGACCCGCGCGCACACCAACCGCTGGTGGACCGCGACGCTGGAGATGCTCGTCGCCGTGCACGGCACCCTCGTGGCGGTGATGAACAGCGGCCCCGGCGGCATGTGGCCGATGTTCCTGTTCGGCTTCCTCGGGGTCTTCGTGATCACCCAGATGCACGGCCTCGGGCTGTCCCGCACCACCAGGTGGGTCCTCGCGGCCCTCTACGCCGGTGCCGTCCTGGTGGTGTACGGCGCCCGGGGCATCGGCGGGATCGACGAGATCGTCCGCATCCCCGCCATCGAATACCTGCTGGTCGCCGTACTGGCGGTGCTGCTCTGGCTGGGACTGCGCACCGCCAGGCTGGTGAGGGGCGGCGGCGAGCTCGCGCCGACCGGTGCCGGTGCCGCGTCGGCGGGCGGTGGCGGTGGCGGCGGCGGTGAGGGTGAGGGTGGTGAGGGCGCGGTGCCGGCGTCCACGGTCGCCGCGCGGGAGCGGAACCCCGACCCGCCGCGCTGAGATCATGAACTGTGAGGCTTTTCCGGATTCATGACCGATGTTTGGCGTCTTGTTCCCGTGCTCGGTACCCTTGATTCAAGGCCGAGAGGCGCTGCGACGGGCTCAAGCCCGCCACGCTCGGCCTGGATCTTTTTTGCAAGGGCGCCTCCCACGACGGGAGGCTGACCGATGAACGAATCCTTGAAGCACGACGAGCACGGTCTCGCCCCGCACGCACCCGGCGACGAGCGTCCCGGAAACGGCACACCGGGAGCCGATGATCGCGCGCGGGCCCTGCGAGAGCTCCTGGGGCAGCGGATCCTGGTGCTCGACGGGGCCTGGGGCACGATGCTGCAGGGAGCCTCGCTCACCGCGGCCGACTATCGTGGCGACCGGTTCCTCGATCACCCGCGCGACGTGACCGGCGACCCGGACCTGCTGAACCTGACGCGCCCCGACGTCATCCTGGACATCCACCGGCAGTACCTCGCGGCCGGCGCGGACATCACCACCACGAACACCTTCACCGCCACGAGCATCGGCCAGGCCGACTACGGGCTGGAGTCGCTGGTGCGGGAGATGAACCTGCGGGGCGCCCAGCTGGCGCGCCAGGCCGCGGACGAGGCGGGCGGGCGTTTCGTGGCCGGCTCGATCGGCCCGCTGAACGTCACGCTGTCGCTGTCCCCGCGCGTCGAGGACCCCGCCTACCGGGCGGTGTCGTTCGACGAGGTCCGTGCCGCGTACGCCGAGCAGATCAGCGCGCTGGCCGAGGGCGGGGTCGACCTGCTGCTGATCGAGACGATCTTCGACACGCTCAACGCGAAGGCCGCGATCGCCGCCGCGCGCGAGGTCGCCCCGCACCTGCCCCTGTGGATCTCGGTGACGATCGTCGACCTGAGCGGGCGCACGCTGTCGGGACAGACCGTCGAGGCGTTCTGGAGCGCGATCCGGCACGCCGAACCGCTCGTGGTCGGCGTGAACTGCGCGCTGGGCGCCAAGGAGGCGCGCCCGCACGTCGCCGAGCTGTCGCGCCTGGCCGGCACCTACGTCGCCTGCCACCCCAACGCGGGCCTGCCCAACGAGTTCGGCGGCTACGACGAGACCCCGGAGGAGACGGCGGCGCTGCTCGAGGAGTTCGCCGCTTCGGGCATGGTCAACGTCGTCGGCGGGTGCTGCGGGACCTCGCCGCAGCACATCGCGCGGATCGCGGACGCCGTTTCCAGCCTCCCGCCCCGCCAGGTCCCGGTGCCCGCGGCCCGCACCCGGTTCAGCGGCCTGGAGCCCTTCGAGATCGGCCCGGACACCGGGTTCGTCATGATCGGCGAGCGCACCAACGTCACCGGCTCGGCGCGCTTCCGGCGCCTGATCGAGGGCGGTGACCACCAGGCGGCCGTCGACGTCGCGCTGGAACAGGTACGCGGCGGGGCCAACCTGCTCGACGTCAACATGGACGCCGACCTGCTCGACAGCGTGCAGGCCATGACCACCTTCCTGAACCTGATCGCGACCGAGCCGGAGGTGGCCCGCATCCCGATCATGGTCGACAGCTCGCGGTGGAGCGTGCTGGAGGCCGGGCTCAAGTGCGTGCAGGGCAAGGGCGTCGTCAACTCGATCAGCCTTAAGGAGGGCGAGGAGGCGTTCCTGGAACAGGCGCGGATCATCCGTGACTACGGTGCCGGCGTGGTCGTCATGGCCTTCGACGAGCAGGGGCAGGCCGACACCGCCGAGCGCAAGGTGTCGATCTGCGCCCGCGCCTACGACCTGCTGACCCAGAAGGCCGGATTCGCCGCCGAGGACATCGTGTTCGACCCCAACGTGCTCGCGGTCGCCACCGGCATCGCCGAGCACAACGGCTACGCGAAGGCGTTCATCGAGGCGCTGCCGCTGATCAAGCAGCGATGCCCGGGGGCGCTGACCAGCGGCGGCATCTCCAACCTGTCGTTCTCCTTCCGCGGCAACGACGTCGTGCGCGAGGCGATGCACTCGGCGTTCCTCCTGCACGCGGTGCGCGCCGGGCTGGACATGGGCATCGTCAACGCGGGGCAGCTCGCGGTCTACCAGGACATCCCCGCGGACCTGCTCGAACTCGTCGAGGACGTGATCTTCGACCGGCGTGACGACGCCACCGACCGGCTCGTCACCTTCGCCGAGACGGTGAGCGGGTCCGGCACACGCCGCGTCGTGGACCTGTCCTGGCGTGACGCCTCGGTGGAGGAGCGCCTGTCGTACGCCCTCGTGCACGGCATCGTCGACTTCATCGAGGCCGACACCGAGGAGGCCCGGCAGCTGAGGGCACGACCCCTGGAGGTGATCGAGGGGCCGCTCATGGACGGCATGAAGATCGTGGGCGACCTGTTCGGCGCGGGGAAGATGTTCCTGCCGCAGGTGGTCAAGAGCGCGCGGGTGATGAAGCGCTCGGTCGCCTACCTTGAGCCCTACATGGAGGCGGAGAAGGAGCAGGCGAGGCTGGAGGGGCGTCTCGACACCGGCCGGGGCCAGGGCAAGGTGGTGCTCGCCACCGTCAAGGGCGACGTGCACGACATCGGCAAGAACATCGTGGGCGTCGTCCTGGGCTGCAACAACTACGAGGTCATCGACCTCGGGGTCATGGTCCCCGCCTCGGTCATCCTGGACACCGCGCTCGCCGAGGGAGCCGACGTCATCGGGCTCTCCGGGCTGATCACCCCGTCGCTGGACGAGATGGTCACCGTCGCCGCGGAGATGCAGCGCCGCGGGCTGAAGCTGCCCCTGCTGGTCGGCGGCGCCACGACCTCGCGCCAGCACACCGCGGTCCGCATCGCCCCCGCCTACGACAACCCCACGGTCCACGTGCTCGACGCCTCCCGCGTCGTCGGCGTGGTCTCCGACCTGCTGGACACCGACCGGGCCCAGACGCTGGAGGCGAGCAACCGCGCCGACCAGGATCGCCTGCGCGAGCAGTACGCGAACAAGCAGCGCACCCCCCTGCTGAGCGTCGAGCGGGCCCGCGCGAACCGGGAGCGCGTCCCCTTCGACGACCTGCCCGTCCCCGGCTTCACCGGCGTCCGCGTCGTGGAGCCGGACCTGGACACCCTCCGCGGGATGATCGACTGGCAGTTCCTCTTCCTGGCCTGGGAGCTGAAGGGCAAGTACCCGGCCATCCTCGACCAGCCGGTGGCCCGCGAGCTCTTCGACGACGCCAACACCCTGCTCGATCAGATCATCGCCGAGGGGAGCTTCCAGGCCAAGGGCGCTTACGCGTACTGGCCCGCCCACTCCGAGGGCGACGACATCGTGATCGACGGTCCTGGCGAGGGGCTTCGGCTGCCGATGCTCCGTCAGCAGACGGCCAAGCCCGAGGGCCGGCCCAACCGGTGCCTGGCGGACTACGTGGCCCCGGCCGGAGACCATCTGGGCGGGTTCGCCGTGACCGTGCACGGCGCCGAGACCCTCTCGGCCTTCTACGAGGCCCAGCAGGACGACTATCGGTCGATCATGGTGAAGGCCCTCGCCGACCGCCTGGCCGAGGCGTTCGCCGAGCACATCCACCTGGAGGCGCGGCGGGGCTGGTACGAGCCCGACGCCGATCCCCTCATCGAGGACCTGCACGCGGAGCGCTTCCGCGGCATCCGTCCCGCGCTCGGCTATCCCGCGAGCCCTGACCACAGCGAGAAGCAGGAGCTGTTCGACCTGCTGGGCGCCGACCTGCTCGGCATGGGCCTGACCGAGTCCTTCGCGATGACCCCGGCCGCCAGCGTCAGCGGGCTGCTCTTCGCCCACCCGTCGTCGCGGTACTTCACCGTGGGACGCCTCGGCAGGGACCAGATCGAGGACTACGCGCTGCGCCGGGGTCTCGGCCTTCCCGAGGTCGAGCGCTGGCTGCGCCCCAACCTCGCCTACGAGCCGAGCTGATCCTTGACGGTACGGGGCTGTCTCCCGCTGGTGGCCCGACCGGCGGGAGGCTGAACGGGAAGGTGCCTCATCGGTCACGTCCAGCGAAGTGGTGTATGAGTCGACCTTCGCGTGATCCTGTTTCTGCAGGTTAAGCGGTAAGTGTCTGCGGGATCGGATTGTGCTGCGGTGTGTCGCCGACGATGACACGCATCCGGATCTTGGCCAGTACGTCCAGTCCCATGTAGCGGCGGGCCTCGGTCCACTCATCGGTCTGCTCGGCCAAAACCGCACCGACAAGACGGACGATCGAGGTGCGGTCGGGGAAGATGCCGACCACGTCGGTGCGTCGGCGGATTTCCTTGTTCAGCCGTTCCTGGGGGTTGTTCGACCAGATCTGCCGCCAGATCTCTGGCGGAAACGCGGTGAAGGCCAGCAGTTCTTCGCGGGCGGCCTCCAGGTGCTCACACGCCGCCGGGTACTTGCTCTGCAACGCCTCGATCACCCAGCCGTGCTGGGTGCGCACCTGCTCTCCAGCTGGTTGATGCGCACCGTTAACTGCCTGCAGCGCTCGCGCAGTTCGCGGGCGATCTGCGCGACGACCCCTGG
>NZ_JBPJUQ010000034.1:0-103104 GCF_051192615.1 Streptosporangium sp. G11 | reverse complement strand
CGGTCATGCTTGAGATCACATGATCATCGGGAAGGTACACCCCTTCCCGGCCGATCCACAGGTCTCAAGCATTGCTCCGCCGGCGGCCGGGCCCGGGACTGAACCGCTCGGTCGATCCCGGGTGCCCCGACCGGGTGGACGTTCATGGCCGGAGCACCGCCTGGCCGGCGGGTACTCCGGTGACACTCCGCGATCTTTCCGGGTGAGGCCGCACGGAGACGGCTGTCGCACGAGGATGTGAGGCATGAGCGACGGATCCGGGTGGCGGCTGGCGTTCCTGTCCTTGCTGGTCACAGCCCTGCTGGTGGGAGACGGGGCACCCCTGGTCCCGGCGCCCGCCGGTCCGGCCGACGTACGGCGGATCGGCGGGCAGGACTCTCACTGGCATCTGAGGTACGCGACCGAGGCCGCCGCCGGCGACGTCACGCAACGAGTCGTTCCGGCAGGGGGAGACCGGGCATGGCTGTTCGTGACCGACAGGAGGCGGTCCGCCACGCGGTTGCTGCACTGGAACGCGACCTCCTGGAGTCCGGTCGACAGCCTGCCGGTACAACTGGGAAAGGCCGGGTACCTCGACGTCGGCGCCTCGGCGTCCGGTGACGTGGTGCTGGCGATCAACCACGTGCCGGGTGAAGGGGATGACTCGACCGAGCACCTCTGGCAGTTCGCCGACGGCCGCTGGACGCATCACCGCCCTCGCCATCTGGGCTGGACCAGCACCTTCGCCGTCGCCGGCCGGAACGACGCCTGGCTCGTACAGGGAGGCGACCCCGAGGGCCCTCCCCCGGCCGTGGTCCACCGGGACGGTACGGCCCTGCGATGGCGAACGCTCCCGGAGGCGACGGACCTGACCTCGGTGGCGGTGGCCGGTCCCGACGACGTGTGGGTGGTGGATCACGGGAGCCTGCCCAGGACACTGCACTGGGACGGCAGGCGCTGGAAGGCGGTCCCGCTACCGTGCACGCCGGCTCTGGTCCGGCCCGCCTGCCACGGTCGTCCCTTCCTCGCCCGGCTGAGCGGCCTGGCGGCGAGGGCGAGGAACGACGTGTGGGCGGTCGGCCCCGGCTGGGCGGACGGTGCTCGCCCGGTCGTCCTTCACTGGAACGGCACGGCGTGGAACCAGGTGAAAGTGAACGTGGGCCACCGGACGGCGCTGACCGCCGTGCGCGCCGACCCCGTGGGCGGTGTGTGGATCGCCGCGAACCCCGCCGAGGGGAGGCCCTACCTGCTCAACCTGCGCGACGGCACGTGGACCAGGTCCGTTCTTCCGCGAAGCGGGCCGTCCGCCCGCATTCTGGACCTCGCCCCGGCACCCGGCACCACCCGCCTGTGGGTCCATGTCCGGGACCGGGACGGTCCCAGGGAAACGTCACTGGTCTATGAACTCCGGTGACAGCCGGCCGGTCCGGTGGCCTCGTCCCCATGTCGACCGGACCGGACGCCTCCCGGCCTGACCTTCACGTACCGGCCTTCAGGCCGGTATGGGCGGCCAGGAAGGCGAGCATGTCGGCCGCCAGGCCGACGGCGCGGCCCGTCGAGCGGGAGCCGTGGCCGACGTCGCCCTCGTGGCGCAGCAGGATCGGCCGCGAGCCCGACGTCGCCGCCTGCAGCGCCGCGCACATCTTGCGCGCGTGCATGGGGTCGACGCGGGAGTCGCCGCCGAACGTGGTCAGCAGCGTGGCCGGGTAGTCGACGCCGTCGGTGACCCGGTGGTAGGGGGAGTAGCCCAGCAGCCAGCCCAGCTGCTCGGGGTCGTCGGCCGAACCGTACTCGGAACGCCACGCGGGGCCCAGTCCCGAGCGCTCGTACCTGACCATGTCGAGCAACGGCGCCGAGCAGACGGCGGCGGCGAACAGCTCGGGGTGCTGCGTCAGCGCGGCGCCCACCAGCAGCCCGCCGTTCGACTCGCCGCACGCGCCCAGCTGCGCGGGGGTGGTCCAGCCGTCCGAGACGAGTTTCCCGGCCGCCGCCGTGAAGTCGTCGAAGACGTTCTGCTTGCGCTCCAGCATGCCGTCGCGGTGCCAGGCCGCGCCCTCCTCGCCGCCGCCGCGCAGCTGGGCGAGGGCGAAGACCCCGCCCGCCTCGACCCAGGGCAGGATGTAGCTGGAGTACGACGGCGTGAGCGAGAGCCCGAACCCGCCGTAGCCGTACAGGATCGTGGGCCTGGGGCCCGAGCCGGGGCGGGCCAGCACGACCATCCGCACCGGGGTGCCGTCCGCGGAGACGCAGACCACCTGGCGGGCTTCCAGCTCGGGCACCTCCACGGCGCCGGGCGCGGCGCTCCACAGCGACGTCCGTCCGGTGCGCGTGTCGTAGTGGTGCACTCCCAGGGGCGTGACGCTGTCGGTGTAGGTGAACCAGACCTCGTGGCCGCCCTCGGGACGGGTGGTCATCCCCCCGGCGGAGCCGAGTCCGGGCAGCGGTACCAGCCCGCGCCGCCCGCCGGTCGCCAGGTCGTGGACGCTGATCTCGCTGACCGCGTGCCGGGTCCAGCCGACGAGGAGCACCTGCCCGGCGATCGCGAACTCGCCGATCACCGCCTCCGGATCCTCCTCGACCAGGTCGACCCAGTGCTCGGGGCCCGGCCGCGCCGGGTCGGCCACGCACAGCCGTCCCCGGGGCGCGTCCAGGGTGGTGAGCAGGTACAGGCGCCCGTCGCGGCCGACGGCGGGCGCCGTCACCGCGCCCACCCCTCGCTGGATCACCCGCAGGTCGGGGCGCTCGGGGGAGGAGGACGACAGGTCGGCCAGCCAGAGGTCGTTGCCGCCGTCCGCCATCGCCGAGACCGTCAGCCAGCGCCCGTTGTAGCTGATCCCCAGACCGTACGAGCGCTCCTCACCCATGATCACGGCGTCGTCCTCGGCGGGGGTGCCGAGCCGGTGCAGGCGGACCTGGCGGGAGCGGACGTAGAAGAACGCCTTCCCGTCGGGCAGCCACGCCACGGGCGCGTACCTGCAGCGGTCGATCGGGCCGTCGACCACCCGGCGGGTGGCGACGTCCATGACCCGCAGTTCCGACCGCTCGTCCCCGCTCCTGGACAGCTGGTACGCCACCAGCCTGCCGTCCAGGTCGGGCTGCCAGCGGTCGAGCGTGGTCAGCCCGCTCGGGTCGAGCTCCATCGGATCGATCAGCGCCTCCTCCACCCCGTCGGGACCGGTGCGGTAGAGGACCGCGTGCTCCTGCGGGGCCGTGCGGCGCAGGAAGAACCTGCTCCCGCCGCGCCACATCGGCGTGCCGACCGTCCCGGCCCCGGTCAGCGCGGCCACCCGCGAGTGCCACCGGTGGCGGCCGGGCAGCGTACCGACGTGTTCGCGCCAGAGCTTCTTCTGGGCGGCCGTCCAGTCCCGCGTCTCGGGGCTGTCCGGATCCTCCAGCCACCGGTACGGGTCGGGCACCGCGTGGCCGTGAAGGTGGTCGACGACCGGTCGCCGCTCGGCGGGAGGGTAGATCATCGGATTCCTCCGGTGTGAGGACCCCGGGCTTCGGCCCCGGGCGGGAGACACGGCGAGGACGGCGAAAACGGCGAGGAGATCAAGGCACCAGTTCCTGTGCGCTCGACGGGTTCCACTGTCCGGCCAGGTCCGCGTACAACGGGGAGGCGGCGAGCATCTCCTCGTGCGTGCCCAGCCGGACGCTGGTGCCGTCCATGACGAGGATCCGCCGGGCCCGCAGGGCGGAGGTCAGCCGGTGGGCGATGACGAGGAGCGTGCCGCCCCGGCGGGCGAACGCCTCCTCGGCGCGGGCCTCGGCCGCCGGGTCCAGGTGGCACGTCGCCTCGTCGAGGATCACCAGCCGGGCCGGGGCGAGGTAGGCGCGGGCCAGGGCGACCAGCTGCCGTTCGGCGGGCGACAGCAGCCCCGAGTGGACCTCGGCGGAGTAGTCGCCCAGCCGCGTCACCAGGTCCGTCAGGCCGACCGCGGCCACGGCGTCGTCCACCGCCTCCCGCGAGGCCTCGGCCAGGTAGGTCAGGTTCTCCAGCAGGGAGCCGCGGAAGACGTACGCCTCCTGCGGGATCAGTACCCGGTCGGCGGGGTCGAGCCGGTCGGCGGGCACCCCGCACACCAGGACCTGGCCCGACCCGGGCGGGAGCACACCGGTCAGCAGCGCGGCGAGCGTGGACTTGCCGATGCCGCTGGGGCCCACGACGGCGATGTGGTCCCCCTCGGGGACCACCAGGTCCAGGTCGTTGATCACCGGTTCGGCGTGCGGGCCGTACGCGAACGTCACGCCGCGCAGCTCGGCACCCCCGTTCCCGTCCCGCGCGGTGAGCCGACCGCGCGCCCGCACGGGCGGGTCGCCGTCGCGCAGGAGCCGGCCCAGCGCGACCCGCAGCCGGACCCCGTTGATGCCCAGCCCCTCCACGAGGTTGCCGAGCGCGGGCGTCAGCGACTGCGTGACGTAGGCCAGGGCGCCCAGGATCACCCCGGCACCCGCGCCCTCACCTATCAGCCAGGGGGTCCCGGCCAGTACCAGCAGGACCGGCAGCCAGCCGCCCACCGCCAGCGACAGCGTACGCAGCGCGGTCACCCGCGCCAGCGACCGGGCCGCGCGGGCCTGCTCCGCCACCCGCAGGCCGACGTCGTCCGCCACCCGCTCCTCGGCCCGGCAGGCGGTGATGTCGCGCAGCCCGCCCACCATGGCGGCCAGCGACCCGGCGGTGTGCTCGTCGGCCAGGATGAAGTCCCGCTGCCGCCTGGCCAGAGCGCGCAGCGACAGCAGGAAGATGACAAGGCCCGCGACGAAGGGGGGCAGCACCAGCGCGAGCACCTCGGGCACGAGCGTCGCCAGCCCGAGGACGACGCTCACCACGGTGAACGCGAACGACCTGACCACCGTGATGACCGAGGCGAAGGCGTCGCGGGCCAGCTCGACCTGGAGGTTGGAGCGGGCCACCGCCCCCGCCCCCGGCCCTCGCCCGGACATGACCGAGTGGCGCAGCGCGTCGTCGACGACGTGCGCGAGCAACTCCTCGCGGAACGGCTCCACGACCGAGGCGACGGCCATCACCACCTGCCGCGCGCCGACCGCGGCCAGCAGCCACGCGCCGCCGAGCAGGGCCAGCCAGGCGAACCCGGTCGCGGGACGTCCCGCGCCGAAGCCGTCGTCGATCGCCCGCGCGATGGCCAGGCCGATGACCAGCGAGGGCGCCGTCTCCGCGATGGACCAGCCCGCGAGCCTGAACAGCTGGTACGGGTCCCTCCTGAGCGCCCGCCTGAGGGGTCTGTTGACGGCGTGCCCGTCCGGGGGGTTCACGACGTGCCCGCTTGGAAAGACGTGCCCGTCTGTGAAGACGTGCCTGCCCGAGAAGACGTGCCCGCCCGAGAGGACACGTCGGTCCGGAGAGACGGACCCGCCTGGAAAGACGTGTCCGCTTGGAAGACGGCGCGGTAGGCGGGGTCGGCCCAGAGCGCGCGGTGACCGCCGCACGCGCGCACCCGGCCGTCGTCCAGCCAGACGACCCGGTCGGCCGCCGCCGCGGTCGCCACCCTGTGGGTCACGATCAGGCGCGTACGGTCACCCAGTTCCCTGGAGAGCGCGCGGGCGACCTGGCGTTCGGTGACGGTGTCCAGGCTGGAGGTGGCGTCGTCCAGGATGAGCAACCGCCATCCCTGCGCGAAGGCGCGGGCCAGGCCGAGCCGCTGCCGCTCCCCGCCGGACATGGGCGCCTCCTCCAGCGGGGTGTCGTACCCCAGGGGAAGCCGCCTGACGAAGGTGTCGGCGCGGGCCGCCCGCGCCGCCGCCCGCACGAACTCACTCCACCCACCCACCCGGCCGTCGCCGTCGTGGTGACCGGACCCGGTGCCGGACCCGGTGCCGGACCCCGTGCCGGCACGAGGACCGGTACGGGTGCCGCGACGGCCGCGGCCGGAGGCGCCGTGGCGGCCGGTGCCGGAGGCGACGGCGGGAGCGTCGAGGCCCAGGGCGACGGCGGCGCCGACGGTGTCGCCGAGCAGCGCCGGGCGTTCGAAGGCGTACCCGACGGCATGGCGCAACGCCTCGCGGGAGAGGTCGGGCAGCGGGACGCCGTCGAGGAGGACCGTGCCGTGGCGCGGATCCACCAGCCGTCCGGCGACCGCGGCGAGCAGGGACTTGCCCGCGCCCGAGCGGCCGACCACGGCCACCGCCTGCCCGCCGGGGATGACGAGATCGACGTCGCGCAGGCCGTCCGCGTCGACGCCGCGAAACTCGAGCGTGCCGGGACCGGCGGGCAGCGGGCGCGTACCGTAGGCTCGCGGGCTCTCGGAGACCAGCTCCTCCACCCTGGCCGCGGCGGCCCGCGCCCTGGCCAGGCGGCTGACATAACCCAGCGCCGAGCCGAGACCGGCGCCGAGCACGACGTAGCGGGCGGCGGCGTACAGCTCTCCGGCGGTGAGGTCCCCGGCGGCCAGACGCAGCCCGCCCACCCCGAGCACGGCCACCTCCAGCAGCGGGACCACCGCTCCCGCCTGCACGCCGGCCCGCGCGTTGGCCCGCCACATGTCCATGGCGTGCCCGCGCAGCCGGGGCAGGGCGGTAAGCACTCGCGCCCGCTCCTGGTCGGCGGTGCCGGCCGCGGCGATCGTACGGGCCCCGGCGAGGGCGTCCACCAGGCGGGCGGCGATGTCGCTCTGCGCCGCCTGGTAGTCGCCCGCTATCGAGGTGCTCACGGTGAGGAAGGCCCGCAGGACGAGTGCGATGAGGACCAGCCCCGCGACCAGCGTCACGGTCAGCAGGGGGTCGATGAAGGTGAGGGCCACGACGCCGCCCGCGGTGGGGATGACCAGCGCGGCCCCGGTGACGATCGACTCGGGGGCGCGCCCGATCTCCTCGGTGTTCAGGCCCATCCGGGTGACCAGGTCTCCCTCGGGGAACCGGCGGGTGATCACCGGCCCGACGCCGAGCACGTTCCGTACCACCCGGTTCCTGAGCCAGGCCGAGGACCGCGCGCCGCTCGATCCCGAGGCCCAGACGCCGAGGGTGTCGCAGAGCACGGTCAGGACCACGGCGGCGGTGCAGGCGCCGAGCCAGGTCATCGCGCCGGTGCCGCCGGCCGTGCTGGCCACGAGCTCGTCGACCGTCCTGCCCAGTACGAGCGGGAGCGCGAGCTGTGCGAACGCGCCCAGGACAGAGGTGACCGCGAGGACGGCCAGCCAGGGTCCGCTACGCCGTACGGTGTCGGCCACCAGCCGGTCCGCTGCCCGCACGTCGGCCCCTTCCCGAACTTCCCGCGCTTCTCGAACTTCCGGCACTTCCCCGTTCCCCGGCTTCCTCGATTTCACGGACTTCCTTGATCTCTCGGGGTCTCCCGGGGGCTCCCGAGGTTTCCCGGACTCTCCCGGGGACGGGAGTGCCCGGGACGGCCGCCGTCGTTGGCCGTCCCGGGCACGGGTCTCACTAGTGGCAGAGCAGGAGGCTCAGGTTGCTGGGCTTGCCGGACTGGCAGCCCAGGACCGTCAGCGTGCTACCGCCGCCGCCGCCGCCGTGGCCGCCGCCGTTGGGGGTCTCCAGGGACTGCAGGTCGAGAAGGACCATGGGATTGCCTCACTTCTGGTGGGAACCGAACCGATATCGGGAACGCGGGTGCCTAGTGGCAGAGGACGACGCTCAGGTTGCTGGGCCTGCCGGAATTGCAGCCCAGGACCGTGAGGGTGCTGCCACCGCCGCCGCCGTGGCCGCCGGTGGGGGCCTCAAGGGACTGCAGGTCGAGAAGAACCATGTCGTTACACCTCCTTCGATTTCGATGTGCCGTGGGGGCCAAACCGCCCAGCGGATCCGTGCGCGGACACCCCTGACGGGGCGTTCGTGCCGCCGGGCGGCTCGATGAAGGGGAGGAACACCGGCCGGTCGTCCAGCGCGGCGCTCATCGCGAACAGGACTCCGGCCGTACCGGTCGCGAAGTCCATGGAGAGCCTGAGCAGCTGGTTGCCGGGGAAGGCCAGCCCGCCGCCGTGGGGCAGCGCGTGCCAGTCCAGCCCGCGCAGCTGCTCGGCCAGGTCTGTGTGGTCGGCGCGGGGCGCGCGCCCGGGTGCCAGCCCCCAGCCCAGGGCGCCGATCATGCCGCTCCGGCCGGTGAACAGGCCGGACTGCACGAAGTAGCGTCCCCGGGTGACGCGCCGGCAGCCGTCGAGCGCGGTGCGGAAGTCCTCGTCCTCGCGGTGGGCCAGGTAGCGGGCGAGGACCAGGGCGATGCCCACCGACCCCTCGTCCAGGTAGGGCAGCGTGCGCCAGCCCTGGTCGACCTGGAGGGTTCCGTCCTCGCCGGTGACGCAGCGCCGCAGGTCCTGCCGGAGCGCCACGGCCGCCCTGTCGAGCAGCGACGCGTCGCCGGTGCGCTCGTAGGCGTGCAGGAAGAGAAGAGCGGGCCCGGAGGAGCCGTACATCAGCCCGGCCCGGGGGTGGCTGCCGCCGCTGACCTCAGGTACGTCCTCGGGCCCGCCCAGCCTGTCGGAGCAGATGCCGGTGATCTGCAGGGCCACCTCGGTGAACACCCCCTCGCGGGTGGTCTCGCCCAGGTGGAGAAGGTTCAGGCCCATGCCGGCCAGGCCGCTGAACAGCCCGAGCTCCAGCGACTCCCACTTCTGGCGCAGGCACAGGTCGGCGGTGTCGATCGCGTCCTGGCGGTGCCCGAGGAGGTCGAGGACGTAGGCCACGCCGTGCAGGCCGTCGTAGAACCCGATCCCCGTCCCCGGGTCAGGGGCCAGCGCCTTCGCGCGCAGCCAGTCCTCGTACTCGGGATGGCGTTCGGCCCCGGTCTCGGCCAGCGCGTAGAGGACGCCCGCCGCGCCGTACGCGAGGTTGACGCCCCCGCCGGGCTGGAACTGGGCGACGTCGCCGGGGAAGAGCCGGTCTTCGCGCTCGGGGGTGGCGCTCGCCAGGATGGCCCGGGTCATCGCCTCCCTGAGCCGGGGCCAGCTGTCGAGTCCCGGCCTCGGGTACGGTGTGGCCGCCGCGGGGCCGGGGCCCGTGACGGTCAGGACCGCCTCGTCGAGCACCTCGCGCGGCACGGGGAAGGTCTCGCCGATGAGCCTGGCCAGGTCGGTCACCTTGGCGCGGTCGAGCGGCAGCATGATCGTGAGCTGGGGGGCGAACAGCCCGAGGCAGAGGCAGGCGAGGGCGTAAAGGTCGACGTCGACGCCCTGCCGGTCGGCCGGCGCGCCGAACGCCGGGTGGGCGAGCGCCGCGCGGCCGCGGTCCTCGGTGAGGGTCGCCACCTCGTAGTCGATCAGGGCCAGGCGGCCGTCCGCCGTCACGAGGATGTTGTTCGGGTGCAGGTCGCCGAAGACCACCCCGCGCTCGTGCAGGGACTCCACCGCCCGGCGCACCTTGGGGAGCGTGTCGAGCACCCAGGCGGTGTACTCGGCGATGGCCTCGTCGTCGCAGGTCGCCCTGGTCAGCGGGTATTTGTGCACGAGCTGCCGCTGGAGCGGGTTGCCGTCGACGAACTCCTCGACCAGGAAGTGGTGCCCGCCGAGCGTGAAGTAGTCGATCAGCGCGGGCACCGCGTCCAGCCCGGACAGGCGCTCCAGCATGTCGCGCTCGTGTGCCAGCCGCGCCACCGCGTCCCGGCCGGCGGCGTCCAGGCCGGCGTGCGGGCGGGCCTCCTTCAGCACGACCCGCTCCCCGGTGCGCAGGTCCTCTCCGAGGTAGACGCCGCCGCCGTTGGAGAACTGCATGACGCTCTCGACCCGGTACGGCAGTCCCTCGGTGGTGATCGCGTTGCGGGCGGCCACGTGGGGTTCGAGGAAGGCGGGCAGCGTCACCCAGGGCGGCGCGCCGAAGGCGGGTTCCCGCACGTCGGGGACCAGCCGGCCCTCGCCGTCCTCGATGGCCAGCACCAGCTCGCCGTTGCCGGCCAGGCAGCGCCGCCCGGCGAAGCCGCCGTACCGCACGAAGAGCGGGCCCTGGCCGTAGCGCAGGTCGCTGAGGATGTACGGCCCCTCGACGCCCCTGAGCAGCTCGTCGAGCTCCTTGAGCGTGAGCTCCAGCTGCGCCTCGTCCACCGGGTAGATCGTCACGAGCTTCCCGCTGGCGCCGCGGGGGGCTGCCTTGGAGTTCAGCATCGTCATGACCGGCAGGCTGCGCAGGAACTTGAACGCGATGTCGCGGGGGACGCAGTAGTCCCAGACCGCCTCTATGGCGCGGTCGGCGTCCTCGGCGCGGGCGGAGACGTGGATCTTCCAACCCTGGGCGGGGGTGCGGCCGGCGAGCGGCGCGTAGTGCATCCAGGTGTCGGTCGCCTGGTGTTGCCAGCCGTCCGGGACATCCCGGGCAGCGAGTGCGAAATCGGGGTGATCGCCTCGGCGGCCGTCAAGGGTGTCATAAAAAAGCGGGTCCGCCAGGCAATAAAGCTCATACTGGTCATCCACGGCATTCTCCCCTGCTGTCTTCCAGAAGAGAGAATTACGGATAACCCGAGAAACCACTAGTTACAAACTCAACCACTCGTATATGCGAAACTCACAGCGCCGACCGTGAAGGTGTGCGCTGCCTGCGCTTTCGTGTTGGACGTGAAGATTATTCGGAAAAATTAGCAGGAACCTCGGCTATCAGGGTGAACCACCCGTCCGTGCCGCCGGCCACCCGCACCGTGCCGCCCAGCTCGCCCACGCGGTGGACCAGATTGTTCACGCCGTTGCCGGCCGCCTTGCCGGTGGAGGGCGTCTCCTGCCGGGGAGCCCCGTCGTTGACCACGGTCAGGCGCAGCCGGCCGTCGTGCTCGACCAGCTCGATCGCGCACCGCTTCACCCGGCTGTGCCGCAGCATGTTGGTCACACCCTCGCGGAGCACGGTGCCCAGCGTGGCGCTCACGAGCTCGGGGAGGTCGTCCACGTCCACCCGGAGCGAGCAGTAGGCCCCGAAGCCCTCCAGCAGGGTTCTGGCTCGCGCGGCCTCGCCGGAGAACGACAGCCGGCGGCAGGCCTGCGACACGTTCCGCACGGCGTGCGCGGCCTGCCGCACCGCCTGCAGCGCCTCTTCCAGATCCTCGCGCAGGCGCGCGTCGCCTTTCGCCCTGCGGTGGGCCAGCTCCCCCTTGATGGCCGCCAGCCAGAGCCAGTGCCCCACGATGTCGTGCATGTCGCGGGCGAACCCCTCGTACGCCCTGGTGAGCGCCTTCTCCCGCTCGGCGTGGAGCCGCCTGATCCGCAGGACGAGGACGAGTGTCGCGCCCAGCGAGGTCAGCAGGATGCCCGCCCCTGCCGTTACGACGAGGTAAGCGGGGTGGGGCATGGAGCGCCTCTCGCAGGAGAAATAATATTCCCGCTAATAAACGCAAAAAAATCGATAAATGTCAATCAAGAAGTGCGGCTCCGCGGTGTGATGTGGAAGGGGTAAGGGTGTCGTAAAATCAGCATGGAATATGGTGATATAGCCTGCCTAATACCCCGTCCGCGAATCGCGGCATCTCGTCGCGGCGCCTCCCGCCGCCGACGGCGGCGGTCGCGGGACCGGAAATGACGGTGGCGTCGCCGACGTGGCCGGGGCCCGGCGACAGGGCTCGGTGCGATGGCCCCGGGGTTTTCTCAGATGAGCCCGAGCGCCGAAGGCAGCAGCAGGTAGGCCCCGGCCACCAGGCACGCGCCCGCCACCACCAGGAAAAGGAACACCCAGAACCCGCCCGGCAGGAAGGTCAGCCTGGCGAGCTGGTCGGCGTCGGAGTCGGGCGCCTGGTGGCGGCGCCGCTTGCGCTGGAGCTCCACGATCGGCCGTATGCCGCCCAGCAGCAGGAACCACACGGCCAGGTAGGCCAGGACCGCGTCCATGTCGGGCGCCGCGTACCAGGTGAAGGCGAAGATCGCGCCCCCGGTGGCCAGCAGGCTCACCACGCCGAACAGGTTGCGGATCAGCAGCAGCATGCAGAACAGCAGCCCGATCACCATCGTGATCAGCACCGCCACGTAGCCGGAGGCGGTCAGCCACGCCCCGCCCAGTCCCAGCAGGGACGGGGCGACGTATCCGGCGGCGGCGGTCAGGATCATGCCGAACCCCCGGGGCTTGCCCCTCGTCAGGGTCACGCCCGAGGTGTCGGAGTGCAGCCGGATGCCCTCCAGCTTGCGCCGGGTGAGCAGCGCCACCAGCGCGTGCCCGCCCTCGTGGGCGATGGTGATCAGCCCTCGCGACAGCTGCCAGGAAGTGGACCACGAGACCACGCCCAGCGCGACCAGGGCGGACAGCAGCACGACCCACAGGGGCGGCCCGGAACGGGTCGTGGTCAGGGTCACCCAGAGGTCGGACAACGCTCGTTTCTCCTTCGCGGCGTGAGAGCAAAGCGTCCCACGTCTGCCGGTGTGCTGGCGATAAAGTCGGAACCGTGCCGAACATGATTCCGGAACTCATGGACGCCGATGTCCCCGCCTGGTGGCGAGGGCTGGGCCTGCCCGGTCTGGCGGACGTGCACGTCCACTTCCTGCCAGAGCGGATGGAACGCCGAGTCTGGCACCATTTCGAGCACGGTGGCCCCTTGATGGGGAAAGGGTGGCCGATCAACTACCGGCTGCCTCCCGCGGAACGGGTCGCCAGGCTGCGGGCGCTCGGGGTGAAGGTCTTCTCCGCCCTGGCCTACGCGCACCGGCCGGCCATGGCCGAGAGCCTCAACGACTGGACGCTCGACTTCGCCGGCCGTACCCCCGGGTGTCTTCCCTCGGCCACCTTCTACCCCGAGCCTGGAGTCCTCGGCTACGTCCGGGACGCGCTCGGCCGAGGGGCGCGGATCTTCAAGGTCCACCTCCAGGTCGGCGACTTCGACCCCCGGCTCAAGGAGATCGACGACGTGTGGGGGCTGCTGGCCGAGCGGGGCGTGCCCGTCGTCGTGCACGCCAGCTCGATCCCGCTGCCCGGCCGCTGCACGGGGCCGGTGCCGATCGGCGGGGTGCTGGAGCGCCACCCGGCCCTGCCGATGATCGTCGCGCACCTCGGCATGCCGGAGTACGACGAGTTCTTCGAACTGGCCGAGACCTTCCCGAACGTGTGGCTCGACACCACGATGACCTTCACCGACTTCGCCGAGCGCGGCATGCCGTTTCCGGGACGTCTCCTGCCGCGCCTGCGCGACCTCGGTCTTGCCGGAAAGGTCCTGCTCGGCAGCGACTTCCCGAACATCCCCCACCCGTACGCCCACCAGCTCCACGCGCTCGAGCGGCTCGGGCTCGGCGACGACTGGCTTCGCGCGGTGTGCTGGAACAACGCGGACAATTTTCTCGGTCTTTCCGCGCACTACACTCGGTCGGCAGGACATTGATGACCGGGAGAAACTCGTGAACGATCGGAACGCCGAGCTCATCAAGACGTTCTACGAAGCCTTCGCACGGCGCGACGCCGACGCGATGGAGCTCTGCTACCACCCCGACGTCAGCTTCGGCGACCCCGTCTTCCAGGACCTCGAAGGACGCGACAGGGTCATGGGCATGTGGCGGATGCTGCTGGGCCGCAGCACCGACCTCGACGTGGCCGTCCGTGACATCACCGCCCGCCCGCACGAGGGCACGGCCCACTGGACCGGCCGTTACACCTTCGGCAAGACGGGCAGGAAGGTCGTCAACGAGGTCGACGCCCTCTTCCGCTTCGAGGACGGCCTGATCATCCGTCACCACGACGACTTCGACCTCAGGCGCTGGTCCAAGATGGCCATGGGGCGGCCTGTCGGGATCTTCCTCGGCTGGACCCCGATGCTCAGAGCGAAGATCCGCACCACCGCGATGCGGTCCCTGCAGGAGTTCATGAGCGCCCGATGAGGAGAGACGCGTGACCGACCGGCGAATGCGGGGCCTGCGGAGCCTGATGCGCGGGCGTCCCGGCACCGGTCAGGAGTCTCCCGAGCGGTCGATGGACCCCCGGTCCGCGGGCGACGGGCGGCCGCTCCCGCCCCGCTCGCGCGTCATCGACAACGCGATCTACGTCAACGGCCGCCGCGCCGCCACCCCCGCGTCGCTGCCCGAGGCCTTCGAACGCCTGAAGAACACCCCGGACAGCATGGCCTGGATCGGCTTCTACCGGCCCGAGGACGGCGTCATCCTCAACGTCGCCGAGGAGTTCGACCTGCACGAGCTGGCGGTCGAGGACGCCATCGTCGCCCACCAGCGGCCCAAGGCCGACCGCTACGGCGACACCCTGTTCGTGGTGCTCCGCCCGGCCCGCTATCTCGACGACGTCGAGGAGGTCGACTTCGGCGAGCTGCACGTCTTCGTCGGCCAGAACTTCGTGATCACCGTACGGCACAGCGAGGCGCCCGACCTGTCCCAGGTCCGCCGCCGCATGCAGCACGACCCCGAGTTGCTCGGCCAGGGACCGCAGGCGGTGCTCTACGCCATCCTCGACGCGGTCGTGGACGGCTACGCCCCCGTGGTCGCCGGCCTGCAGAACGACATCGACGAGATCGAGGTCCAGGTCTTCGGCAACGAGCCCGGGGTCTCCCGCCGCATCTACGAGCTGTCGCGCGAGGTGATCGAGTTCCAGCGGGCCACCCAGCCGCTCCTGGGCATGATCGAGGGTTTCATCGCGGGGGCCACCAAATACGGGCTGGACCAGGAGCTGCAGAGATACCTGCGGGATGTGGCCGACCATGCGATCACCGTCGCCGAGCGGGTCGGCGGCTTCCGCCAGATGCTCCACGACATCCTCGTGGTCAACTCCACCATGGTCGCCCAGGCTCAGAACGAGCACATGACCAACCTCACCGAGGCGAGCAACGCCCAGAACGAGGAGGTCAAGCGGATCTCCGCCTGGGCCGCGATCCTGTTCGCCCCCACGCTCGTCGGCACCATCTACGGCATGAACTTCGACGTGATGCCCGAGATTCACTGGAAGTGGGGCTATCCCTTCGCGGTCCTGCTCATGGCGGGCGTCTGCCTCACCCTCTATCTGGTGTTCAAACGCCGCGACTGGCTCTGAACCGCGTCACCCCCGAACCCCGGCCGTACCCCGGCCGTGAGCCCCGGACCACCGGCCCCGGGGCCCGCCGACGGGACTCAGCCGAGCTTGGCCAGAATCAGATCCAGCTTGCCCTCCATGGAGTCCATACGGCCTTCGAAGGACTCCATCCGGCCTTCCATGGACTTCATCCGGTCTTCGAAGGACTCCATCCGGGTGTCCATCTTCACCTCAAGGCCGTCGACCTTGGCGTCGAGGTTGTCCACCTTGGTCTCCAGGCCGTCGACCTTGGCATCGAGGCCGTCCACCTTGGTTTCCAGGCCGTCGACCTTGGTGGAGAGCGCGAGGAGATCCTCCTTGGTGGCCATCCTGTTCATGATCTCTTCGAACATCGGCGCGGTGTAGGTCATGACCTCCTCGCGGATGATCTTGGGGAGGTCGTACAGGGTCTCCTTGATGTCCGCCAGGTCCGCGCCTGTCCTGAAGGCCCAGGCCTCCAGCTCCACCACGCGCTGACCGGTGCTCCTGGTCGCCACGTCGGGCATGTTACCTCCTGCTCGGGGGAAACGGAGGGTCGGACCGTCGGCGGGCCGGGGCCACGGCCCGTGACGACGTGCGATCAATTGAACACGTTCCGATGTCGCGGTGGGACTGATTCCGGGATTCCGGACGGGGTGACGGGTCAGCCGAGCAGCTTGCGGGCGGCCGCCTCGATCTCGTCCTCCGACAGCAGCACGTGCCTGGCCGCCTCGCCCAGCGGGATGAAGCTGTCGGAGGAGGTCACCCGCGCGACCCTGCCGGTGAAGCCCGCGTCGAGCAGCTCGGCGACGATGCTCTCCGAGACGCCCCCGGTGCGGCGGGTCTCGTCGGCGATCAGCACCTTGCCGGTCAGCTCGGCGGCCCGCATCAGATCCTCGACCGGGAGGGGGGAGAGCCAGCGCAGGTCCAGGACCCGGCAGCCGTGCCCCTCGGCGGTGAGCCTCACCGCGGCGCGCAGGCTCATCCGCAGGCCGTTGCCGAAGGTCACGATGGTCAGGTCGCGGCCGTCGCCGTAACTGCGGGCCCGCCCGATCGGGATGTGCGTCTCCGCCCACCGGGCCGGGGGGGCGTACGGGGCGAGCCAGCCGTTGTCGCCCTCCTCGAACATGTCGCGGGTGTTGTACAGGGCGATGGGCTCAAGGAAGACGCAGACGCTGCCGTCGACGCGGGCAGCGGCCAGGCAGGTGCGCAGCATCGAGGCGGCGTCGTCGGGCCGGGCGGGGGAGGCCACGACCAGGCCCGGGATGTCGCGCAGCGCGGCGACGGAGTTGTCGTTGTGGAAGTGGCCGCCGAAGCCCTTCTGGTAGGCGTAGGAGGCGACGCGCACCACCATCGGGTTGCGAAACGCCCCCTGGGAGAAGAACTGGAGCGTCGCCGCCTCGCCCCGGATCTGGTCCAGGGCGTTGTGCAGGTACGCCAGATACTGGATCTCGGGCACCGGCAGCAGGCCGGAGACCCCGGAACCGAGCGCCAGGCCGAGCACGGCCTGTTCGTCGAGATGGGTGTCGAACACCCGGCCGGGGCCGAAGCGCTTCTGCAGGCCGCGCGTGACGCCGTAGACGCCGCCCTTGCGCGCCACGTCCTCGCCGAAGACCAGCACGTCGGGGTGGGCGGCCAGGGAGTCGGCCAGCGTGCGGTTGACGGACTGGGAGAAGGTCAGCGGGCCCTCCTGCTCGGGGAGCCTGCCGGCGAAGGCCCTCGCCCTGGCGTCCGGGGCCGAGACCCCGGTGCTGGCTGCGGCGACAGCCACGGGGGTGCGCGGGGCCAGCGGCTCCATGATGTCGAGGGCGGAGACCAGCCGGGGCCGCCGCGAGCTCTCCATCGCCATCTTGAACAGGTGCTCGCGCGTCGTCTCGTACCGCAGCAGCAGCTCGTCGGGGGTGGTCAGGCCGGCCTCGACGAGCAGCCTGGCGGTCGCCACGAGCGGGTCGCGCGCCAGGTCGGCGTCGATCTCCCGCTTGGTCCGGTAGGACAGCTCCACGTCCGAGCCCGCGTGGCCCATCAGCCGGACGGTGCCGATACGCAGCAGGGCGGGGGCGCGGTGCGTGCGGACATGGTCGGCGGCGGCCAGCGCCATGTCGTGGACGTCGGCCAGGTCACAGCCGTCGGCCTCGAAATATCTCATCAGCGGGTGGCGGGCGGCCTTGACCCAGCCGTCGGGGGTGCGCACGCTGATGCCCAGGCCGTTGTCCTCGCAGACGAACAGGATCGGCACCGGCAGCTTCTGGTAGGAGCCGTAGGCGGCCGTGTTGATGCCCGACAGGGCGCTGGCGTGGTTCGTTGAGGCGTCGCCGAAGCTGCACGTCGCGATCGCGTCGGCGGGCCACGGCCCCGGCAGGCCGAGCTGGCGGGCGCGCTCGATGGCGAAGGCCACACCCACCGCGCGGGGCAGGTGGCTGGAGATCGTGGAGGTCTGCGGGATCACCGCCAGGCCGGGGTGGCCGAAGACCTTGTGCCGCCCGCCCGCGATCGGCTCCTCGACCGAGGCGGTCAGGCCGAGCAGCACGTCGCGCAGCCCCTCCTCGGGCAGCCGCCCCGCCATCGCCGACCGGGTCAGATAGAAGGCGCCGGACCGGTAGTGCAGGAGGGCCGGGTCGGTGACGCGCAACGCGGCGGCGACCGCGGCGTTGCCCTCGTGTCCGGCCGAGCCGATCGTGTAGAAGCCCTGGCCCTGCTCGCGCAGCCAGCGGGCGGTGACGTCGAGCAGCCTGCTGCCGAGCTGGAACTCGAACAGCTCGCGGCAGCGCGCCCCCGTCAGGGTGGTGCCCTCCCGCACGGGCAGGCCGGGATCGCGCGGCGCCCCCGGGGAAAGGGCGGTCACGGCCTCGGTGAAATGGGTCTCAACAGTGTCGCGCGCCACAGCCCGATTATGTCCCCCATCGACGGATGCCGTCCTCAACCTTGACATCTTTGATGCGCACCGGATGGCGGACCGATCGTGTTTAACAGGTATTCGTGACGGCTTGTCGGATCCGTTTTTACCAGCCCGTCAGATCAATGAGCCGACACTCCCAGCCGGAACTCCCGCGGGAACTCCCGGCGGGAACTCCCAAGCCGGAACTCCCAAGCCGGGGCGAACCAGCCGAAGAGGCGGAAGCCCCGAACGGGCTGAGCGCATTCGTTTCAGGGGCCCATGTTCCGGTCCGCGAGTATCCCGCATTCCTGTTGCCACAAGCCGTTCCTCCTGCGGACTTCCCGTGGAGAGTGTCTTTGCCATCGGCGGGTACGGCGGCTGCCAGCATCTTCGGAGTTCACGTCCATCACATCAGTGGAGACGCACATGCTTGGAAAACTGATTCTCACCGGGGCGGTGGGGGCGGTCGCCATGCTGCCGGCCGCGGCGCACGCCGCCGTGCCGTTCCCGGATGCGGCGCCGTCCGTCACCGCGCCGGTGTCCGCACTGTCACCCTCGGTCGCGACGCCGCCTCCGCCCCCTCCGGCGCAGTGGACCCCCCCGACCACCGAGGCCGCGGTGCCCGGAACCCCGCCGCCGCCCGACAACCCGCTGCCGCCCGGCGCCACCCCGCCTGGTACCACCCCGCCCGGCAGCACCCCGCCCGGCAGCACCCCGCCGGGCACGACTCCGCCCGGCGCCACCCCGCCTGGTACCACCCCGCCTGGCGCCATTCCGCCGGGTACCACCCCGCCCGGCACGACTCCGCCCGGCGCCATCCCGCCGGGCACCACCCCGCCCGGCGCCATCCCGCCCGGTACCACCCCGCCGGTCGACGTCGTGCCGCCCGCGGCCGTCCCGCCCGCGGTCGTCCCTCCGGTCCAGGTCGCGCCGGGGCCGGTGGTCTTCGCCGCGCCGGGTACGCCGCTCGTGGTCGCGTCGGCCGTCGCCGCCTGGGCGGGAGCGGTCTGCTCGCCGGTCGGTGTCGTGACCGTGGCCAGTCCGTGCCTGTGACCGGCCGATGCGCATGATCACTTCGCGCCGATGACGTGCCGTCAACCCGGCAACAGCGCCGGTGATCCGGTAAAGGTGCCGGTCACCCGGTAACAGTGCCGGTGATCCGGTAACGGTGCCGGTGATCGTGTCGCCGACCGTTCCGGTAACCGGCCGCCGTACCACTCCGGCGGGCCCGTGCGGCCCGCGCGGACCCCCTCCCGGCTCCGGCCGATTCCTGAGCGCCCTCCCGCCGCCCCCGGGCGGGAGAAGGCATCTTTGCCGATACGAGCCGCAAAACAAGATGAGTCTTGTGAAAGCGCGCCCTTTTTAACGGGCGGATCGGAGAAGGATGGAAAGGAGTGACGCGGGAGAGGAGCCGCAATGCGGGTACAGGACGACGGACGACCGGTGGTCGTCGGATACGACGGCTCGGCGGAGAGCCGGCTGGCCCTGCGATGGGCCGTGGAGGACGCCCGCCTGAGATTCCTTCCGCTGCTCGTCTGCCACGCCTGGCAGTGGCCCTATCCCCGGCTCTCCCTCGCCCCCGAGACCACCGAGGTCGTACGCCGGATGGGCAGGCGCGTCCTTGAGAGCGGGCTGACGATGGCGCAGGAGCTGGCGCCCAAGGTATCGGTGCGCGGGCAGCTGGTGGAGGGGACTCCGGCCGCCGCCCTGGTGGGCCTGTCGAACACCGCGGAGCTGATCGCGATCGGTCCGCGGGGCATCGGCGGTCCCGACGAGCTGCGGCTCGGCTCGACCGTCGAGGTCGCCGCGCACGCCCACTGCCCGGTGGCCGTCGTCAGGCGGCCCGGCCACCCGCGTATCGGCCGCGTGGCGATCGCGGTGGAGGACGCCACCCTCGACTCGCTGGAGCTGGGCGTCGCCTTCGAGGAGGCGAGGCTGCGCAGGGCGGCGTTGCTGATCATCTGCCTCTGTTCCGAGGACACCGGCGACATCAGGTTGGCGTCCATCCGTTTCAACACCAACGTCGCGGTGTGGGAGGAGAAGTATCCGCCGGTCGAGGTGGAGACCATGATCGAGACGCGGCCTCACGTCGAGGTGCTCCGCCACGCGGCCGACCGCTCGGACCTGCTGGTGCTCGCCGACCGGGAGTACCGCGACCCGGTGGACCCGGCCATCGGCCCGGTCTGCCAGGTGATGCTGCGCGAGGCGCCGTGCACGGTCATGGTGACCCCCTCGCAGGCGTGGAGCCCGTCCGCGCGCGGGGAACTCTTCGCCAGAAGTTAGCGATCCCTAACGTTGGGCGGCGGCCAGCGCCGCACGGGCCATGCCGCGCAGCAACTCGGCCATCGCCGCGGGCGGCAGTTCGCCCGCGCTGTGCGGGGTGGAGTTGAGCAGCCCGAAGACGGCGTGCGTCGCGGCGCGCAGCCCGGCCTGGGGGCGTCCCGGGTAGAGCTCGCTCAGCACGGTGACCCACTCCTCGACGTACAGCCGCTGCAGCCTGCGGATCCGCCGCCGCGCGGGCTCGGGGACGTTGCCGAGCTCCCTGTCGTGCACGGTGATCAGCGCCGGGTGGCTGAGCGCGAACTCGATCTGGCAGGCGAGCAGGGCGTCCAGCGCCTGCTCCGCGTCGGCGGCCTCGGTCACGCGCCGTGCACCCGAGGTGTGCAGGCGCTCGCTGACGTCCAGCAGCATCTCTGTGAGCAGGGCCTCCTTGCCGCTGAAGTGCCGGTAGAGGGCCGGGCCCGAGGTGCCGACCGCGCCGCCGATGTCCTCGATCGAGACGCCGTGGAAGCCGCGTGCCGCGAACAGCTCCGCCGCGGCGTCCAGGATCTCCGCGCGTCGTGAGCCCCGGTTGCGGGTGGGAGGCTGAGCAGTCGTCACCTCTCGTATGGTAGACGGTAACGTTAATAATGACTAACATCTGCGGTGAAATGACAACCGGTGACCGGCGGCGACGAGGCCAGACGGACCGGGCGTGCTGGATATACCGGATATGCCGGATATACCGGACGGGGAGGCTCGGATGAGTGGCTGGCCGGTGCTGCGGAGCGCCTGCGACCCGGATGGCGAGGGTTTCAAGCGCAACGCCGAGGTCAACGAGCGCCTGGTCGCCGATCTCAGGGAGCGCGTCGCCGTGGCGGGGCTGGGCGGCCCGGAGAGGTCGCGTGCCCGGCACGTCTCCCGGGGCAAGCTGCTGCCCCGCGACCGCGTCGACTCCCTGCTCGACCCCGGCTCGCGCTTCCTGGAGCTCTCCCAGCTTGCAGCGGGAGGGATGTACGGTGACGCGGCCCCCGCCGCCGGGATCATCACCGGGGTGGGCCGCGTCTCCGGGCGCGAGTGCGTGGTCGTCGCCAACGACGCCACGGTCAAGGGCGGGACCTACTACCCGATCACCGTCAAGAAGCACCTGCGGGCCCAGGAGGTCGCCCTCCACAACAACCTGCCGTGCGTCTACCTCGTCGACTCGGGGGGCGCGTTCCTGCCCAGGCAGGACGAGGTCTTCCCCGACCGCGAGCACTTCGGCCGGATCTTCTACAACCAGGCGACCATGTCGGCGCGGGGCATCCCGCAGATCGCCGCGGTCCTCGGCTCCTGCACGGCGGGCGGCGCGTACGTCCCGGCGATGAGCGACGAGGCGGTGATCGTCCGCGACCAGGGCACGATCTTCCTCGGCGGCCCGCCGCTGGTGAAGGCCGCCACCGGCGAGGAGGTCACCGCCGAGGAGCTGGGCGGCGGCGACCTGCACGCCCGCGTCAGCGGCGTCACCGACCACCTCGCCGACGACGACCGCCACGCGCTGCGGATCGTCCGCGACATCGTCTCCACCCTCGCGCCGCGCACGCCCTCCCCCTGGGAGCGCGCCCCCTCGGAGGAGCCCGCGCACGACCCCCGCGACCTGTACGGCATCGTCCCCGCCGACACCCGCACGCCGTACGACGTCCGCGAGATCATCGCCCGGATCGTCGACGGCAGCAGGTTCGGCGAGTTCAAGGCCGAGTACGGCTCCACGCTCGTCACCGGTTTCGCTCGCATCCACGGCCACCCCGTCGGGATCGTCGCCAACAACGGCATCCTGTTCGGCGAGTCGGCGCTCAAGGGCGCCCACTTCATCGAGCTGTGCGACCGGCGCAACACCCCGCTGGTGTTCCTGCAGAACATCAGCGGGTTCATGGTCGGCAGGGCGTACGAGGCGGGCGGCATCGCCAAGCACGGCGCGAAGATGGTCACCGCCGTCGCCTGCGCCCGGGTGCCCAAGTTCACCGTGGTCGTCGGCGGCTCGTTCGGGGCCGGCAACTACGCGATGGCCGGGCGCGCCTACTCGCCCCGGTTCCTGTGGATGTGGCCGGGATCCCGCATCTCGGTGATGGGCGGCGAGCAGGCCGCCAACGTCCTGTCCACCGTGGGCGACGCAGACCCCGACGCCATCCGCGCGCAGTACGAGGAGCAGGGCAACCCCTACTACTCCACCGCCCGCCTCTGGGACGACGGGGTCATCGACCCCCTCGACACCCGTACCGTCCTGGGCCTGGCCCTGTCCGCCTCGGCCAACGCCCCCCTCGAACCCGTCGGCTACGGCGTCTTCCGGATGTGACCGCACCCATGACCCACTCGACCCCCTCAGACCACTCGCCGCACGCGTCGCCGCCTCGCCGAGGCCGGATGTTCGACACCGTCCTCGTCGCCAACCGGGGTGAGATCGCCCTGCGGATCACCCGCACCCTCAGGAGGCTGGGCGTCCGCTCCGTCGCCGTCCACAGCGACGCCGACGCCGGGGCGCGGCACGTCCGCGAGGCCGACGTCGCGGTGCGGCTTCCCGGCGGCTACCTCGACGCCGACGGCATCCTCGCCGCCGCCGAGGCGACCGGCGCCCAGGCGGTGCACCCCGGATACGGCTTCCTCGCCGAGAACGCGGCCTTCGCCCGGCGCTGCGCGGAGGCCGGGCTCGTCTTCGTCGGCCCGCCGCCGGAGGCCGTGGAGGCCATGGGCGACAAGATCCGCGCCAAGGCCACCGTCTCGGCGGCCGGCGTGCCCGTCGTCCCCGGCGGCGCCGAGCCCGGTGACGACCTGGCCGAGGCGGCCGCGCGGGTCGGCTTCCCCGCGCTGATCAAGCCCTCGGCGGGCGGCGGGGGCAAGGGCATGGTGCTCGTGCGCTCCGCGGCGGAGCTGCCGGAGGCTTTGGCCTCCGCCCGCCGCACGGCCGCCGCCGCGTTCGGCGACGCGACCCTGCTGATCGAGCGGTTCGTGGAGAACCCCCGGCACATCGAGATCCAGGTGATGGCCGACGCGTACGGCGGCGTCATCCACCTGGGCGAGCGCGAGTGCAGCCTCCAGCGCCGCCACCAGAAGATCGTCGAGGAGGCGCCGTCCCCGCTCCTCGACGCCGCGACCAGGGCCGCCATGGGCGCGGCGGCGGTCGAGGCCGCCAGGTCCGTCGGCTACACCGGCGCCGGGACGGTCGAGTTCATCGTCCAGGGCGCGACCGGCGACTACTACTTCATGGAGATGAACACCCGCCTGCAGGTCGAGCACCCCGTCACCGAGCTGGTCACCGGCCTGGACCTGGTCGAGCTCCAGCTCAGGGTCGCCGCCGGCGAGCCCCTCCCGCTCACCCAGGACGAGGTGCGCCTCGACGGCCACGCCGTCGAGGCCCGCGTCTACGCAGAGGATCCCTCCCGTGGCTTCCTGCCGACCGGCGGCTGGGTCCTCGCGTTGCGCGAGCCGCCGGGGGTGCGGGTCGACTCCGGCCTGATGGCCGGGGGTCTGGTCGGCAGCGACTACGACCCGATGCTGTCGAAGGTCATCGCCTGGGGGCCCGACAGGGCGTCCGCCCTGCGGCGGTTGGATGGCGCGCTCGCGGCCACGGCCGTGCTCGGGGTGCCCACCAACATCGCCTTTCTGAGGGCACTGATCGGCCATCCCGCCGTGCTCGCCGGAGACCTCGATACCGGCCTCGTCGAGCGCCACCTCGGCGAGCTGGTCTCCCGCGACGGCGTTCCCGCCGACGTCCTGGCCGCCGCCGCCCTGGTCCTGCACCGCGAGCACGTCCCCTCGGGGCCGGCCGACCCGTGGGACGTCCCCGACGGCTGGCGGCTGGGCGAGGCGGCCTGGACCGTCTACCGGCTGGAGACCCGCGACGGCGTCTCCGAGCTCAGGGTCCGCGGCCTGCCCGCCTCGGGCGCCGAGGTCCACCTCCCCGGCACAGACACCGGCACTGGCACAGACACCGGCACAGACACCGGCACGAAGGCCGGCGCCGAAGTCGTGCGGGCGCGGCTGGCCGACGAGGGCGACGACCTGCTCGTCACCCTCGGCGAGACCGCGAGGCGCTACGCCCTCGCCAGGGACGGCGACACCGTCTGGCTCGGCCGCGACGGCGACGCCTGGGCGCTCACCCGCAGGCACCTGGGCGACCCCGGTGACCGGACCGGCGCGGGCGGCCCGGGGGACGGGCTGGTCCGCAGCCCGATGCCGGGCACCGTCCTCGTGGTGAAGGCCGGGCAGGGGGAGCGGGTCGCCGAAGGGCAGCCGCTGCTCATCGTGGAGGCGATGAAGATGGAGCACACCGTGACCGCGCCGGTCGGCGGGGTCGTCACCGAGCTGCGGGTCCGGGCGGGCCAGGCGGTCGCCATGGACGCCGTGCTGGCCGTGGTCCGCGGGGAGGAGCCGTGACGGGCACCACGCCGGTCGCGCGGGCCGTACGGGATCGCGGGGAGATCGCGACGCGAGCCATCAGATGGGCCGTGACCCACGGCGACGGCGAGGTCACGGCCGGATGGGTCGCCGAGGTCGAGACACCGGCGGCCGTGGGGGTCGCGGGGAGCGTGAGGCGCGAGCCGGTGAGGGGGGCATGATGCGCGAGCCACAGCGGGTCGGGGCGGCGGGGCTGCCCGAGCGGGTCACGATCTACGAGGTCGGGCCGCGCGACGGGCTGCAGAACGAGGCCGCGGTGATTCCCGTCGAGGTCAAGGCCGAGTTCATCGCCCGGCTGGCCGCCGCGGGGCACCGCGTGATCGAGACCACCAGCTTCGTGCACCCCAGGTGGGTGCCCCAGCTGGCCGACGCCTCGGAGCTGCTGGCGGTCATGGAACGGGTGCCCGGCGTGCGCTACCCGGTGCTCGTCCCCAACGAGCGCGGCCTCGACCGCGCCCTCGAACACGGCGTCGAGGAGATCGCGATCTTCGCCAGCGCCACCGAGACCTTCGCGGCCAAGAACCTCAACCGGACGCTGGAGTCGCAGTTCGAGATGTTCGAGCCGGTCGTCGCGCGGGCGCTGGATCACGGCCTGAAGGTCAGGGCGTACGTCTCGATGTGCTTCGGCGACCCGTGGGAGGGCCCGACGCCGGTCGGCCAGGTCGTCTCCGTCGGGCGCAGGCTCCTCGACCTGGGCTGCTTCGAGCTGTCGCTCGGCGACACCGTCGGGGTCGGCACCCCCGGTCACGTCGCCGCGCTGATCGAGGCCTTCGGCGGCCCCTCCCGGCTCGCGGTGCACTTCCACGACACCTACGGCCAGGCCCTGGCCAACACCCTCACCGCCCTGCGCGAGGGCGTGACCGTCGTCGACGCCTCCACCGGAGGCATCGGCGGCTGCCCGTACGCCGAGAGCGCCACCGGCAACCTCGCCACCGAGGACCTGGTCTGGATGCTGCACGGCCTCGGCGTCGAGACCGGGCTGGACCTTCCCTCGCTGGTGGAGACCAGCACCTGGCTGGCCGCGAGGCTCGGCCGCCCCAGCCCGTCGCGGGTCGTCCAGGCCCTGGGCGAGAACCCGTCCCGCACCACCGCAGAGAACGTCGAGGAGTGACATGCCCAAGCTGACCGAGGAGTACGAGGAGCTTCGCAAGACCGTCGAGGCGTTCGCCCGCGACGTGGTGGCCCCGGTGATCGGGGACCTCTACGAGCGCGAGCAGTTCCCCTACGACATCGTGCGGCAGATGGGGGCGATGGGCCTGTTCGGGCTGCCGATCCCCGAGGAGCACGGCGGCATGGGCGGCGACTACTTCGCGCTCTGCCTGGCCCTGGAGGAGCTGGCCAGGGTCGACTCCAGCGTGTCGATCACCGTCGAGGCGGCGGTGTCGCTGGGCGCGATGCCGATCTACCGGTTCGGCACGCCCGAGCAGCGCGCCGAGTGGCTGCCCCGGCTGACGTCGGGCGAGATGCTCGGCGCCTTCGGTCTCACCGAGCCCGGTGGCGGCTCCGACGTGCCCGGCGGCATGCGGACCACCGCCGTGCTGGACGGCGGCGAATGGGTGATCAACGGTACGAAGGCGTTCATCACCAACTCCGGCACCGACATCACCGGCGTCATCGGCGTGGCCGCGATCACCGGCGAACTGGCCGGGGGCAAGAAGGAGATCTCCACGATCCTGGTGCCGTCCGGCACCCCCGGCCTCACCGTCTCGAAGAAGTACTCCAAGGTGGGCTGGAACTGCTCCGACACCCGCGAGCTCTCCTTCGACGGCTGCCGCGTCCCGGCGGGGAACCTGCTCGGCGAGCGCGGGCGCGGCTACGCGCAGTTCCTGCAGACCCTCGACGAGGGCCGCGTCGCCATCGCCGCCCTGTCCACCGGCCTGGCCCAGGGCTGCGTGGACGAGTCGCTGCGCTACGTCCGCGAGCGCCGGGCGTTCGGCCACCCCATCGGCCACTACCAGGCCATCCAGTTCAAGATCGCCGACATGGAGGTCCGCACCCACACCGCCCGCCTGGCCTACCACCACGCGGCCGAGAAGATGCTCGCGGGCGAGCCGTTCAAGAAGGAGGCCGCCATCGCCAAGCTCGTCGCCGGCGACGCCGCCATGGACAACGCCCGCGACGCCACCCAGATCTTCGGCGGCTACGGGTTCATGAACGAGTACCCGGTCGGCCGCTTCTACCGCGACGCCAAGATCCTGGAGATCGGCGAGGGCACGAGCGAGGTGCAGCGGATGCTGATCGCGCGCGAGCTGGGGCTTTCCGGCCTCTGACCCGCTGACGTCCCGTCCTCGTCGAAGGCCGTCTGGTGATGTGGCCATCGCCCGGTGATCTTTCGGTGAGGGTCGGGTTCCGTCCGGCCGCGAGGCGAAGGTGGCTCCGGTGCCCGTCGACCGCGGTGAGGCCCGGCCTCATCCGCGATCAAACGTGGTGGCTCCCACCGCTCACGCGGTCGTCGTTGTCGTTGTCACGGGTGGCTTGAGAGGCCGGTCCCGCCCGGCCGCGAGGCGACGGCGGCGGCCGGCTGTGCGATGGACCCGGTCCACATGCTGAGGGCGCTCATGTAGACCGCTCTCACCTCGTTGTCGAAGTACGGGGAGACGCCGGTGTCGTAGCGGTTGTCGCCGTCGGTGTCGGAGACGCCGATCGTGATGCCGTTGAGGTGGCCGGTGCGGCTGTCGCCGCTGTAGTCGTACAGCCAGGAGGAGCCGATGGCGCCTTCACCGGTGAACGGGGACTCGACCCCGATGAGCCGGCCGGTGGGGGCGTCGGGGAGCGTCACGGCGAACGTGGGGCCGGTGGACGATTCGAGGGTCTGGCCCGTGTAGGGCCGGGTTCCGTCGGGGTGGGGGCCGGCCGGGTAGCCGAGGACGTCGGCCGAGGGGGTCGTCGCCTGGTTGAAGGCGATGCCCTGCCCGCCGACGTTTTCCGCCAGCTTCCCGGTGTTGGTCAGCACGCCGGTGGAGGAGGAGACCACGCCGCCGTACACGTTCACGAAGGCGAAGTCGCGGTCGTGGCCCGCGTACACGTCGAAGTCGTGATGGACGAAGGCCAGCTTTCCGACGTACAGCCCCCACGGGGTCGTGCCCTCGGAGTAGCCGGGGACGAAGGCCCACTTGTCGAGTGTGGCGCCCTCGCGTTGGGTGTCGCGCACGCAGTGACCGGCCGTGGCGACGATGTTGCGGTACTTCGACTGCATGGAGGTGCCCGTACACCAGTGCGGCTGACCGTCGGCGCCGACGAAGAACACCTTGCCCGAGGTCGAGGACGGCCGCTCCTCCTCGAGCGGTATCGGCGGGATCTGGAAGGGCGGGCCGTCCGGGACGACGGGGGTGGACAGGCGCTCCCCCTGGAGCACGGTCCGTACGGCGTAGGGTGTGGCGTTCCTCAGGTTGGCGGCATCGTCGGCGAGCCAGAACGCCGCGACCTGCTGGGCGACCGGCACGGTGGAGGCCAGGAGGACCTTCACCGAGCCCGCGGCCTGGGCCGGGACGGAGACGACGGTGGAGCCCAGCAGGCCCAGGCCGACGCCCAACGCGATCAGTGTGCGCCTCATGGCGGATATCCCCGTCCGGTCACAGGGCGCGCTTCATCGCCCCCGTCAGCATGGAGAATCGGCCCAGCCGATGAGCGGGGACGACCCGAACCAAGATCATAACGCTCGCGGGATGTCCCGGGGAGAAATGATCAAGATCTTGCGTCCGATATGGGGGATTCGGTTGGGCCCACCGGCACGCCCGGTCCGGCGACGGTCGCGGAAGGGGCACTCCGCCGGATGGGCCCCTGACCTCGGACGTCCGTCGAACCGGATCACGTTCAGAGGCCGGTGAGGGCACCCGCGAGGTCCGGTGGACGCCGATCGGGTTCCGGCCGTTCGCCTCCGGCGAGGCCACCACGTGCGCGGTACGGCCGAGCCGCCGCTTTGCGGAAGTTTGACGCGGCGGCCCGGCGTGGCTGCGGATCCCGTCGGGCACGTTGCGGGGTACAGCGGCCGTGAAGTGCTCGTGAACATCACTGTGAGGTGATGGGAGAACCGCATGCTGACAGGGTTGCCCGTACTGGGGTCCGGCCTGGGACATCGCGTGGAGCTGGCCGAGGCGATCGAGGCGCACGCCGACCGGATCGACTGGCTGGAAGTCATCACCGAGCGCTATCTGTTCGCCCCGGCCGACGAGTGCGAGCGCCTGCGGGAGCTGGCCCGCCGGTTCCCGATCGTGCCGCACGGGGTGGAGCTGTCCATCGGCTCGGAGCGGGAGCCGAACGCGGCGTACGTGCGGGCGCTGGCCGAACTGGTGGCGGACATCGACGCGCCGTGGTTCAGCGACCACCTGTGCTTCACCCGCACCGACAGGGTCGACGTGGGGCTGCTGGTGCCGCTGCCGCGGACCCGGGAGGTCGCCCGGCGGCTGGGGCGCAGGGCGCGGCGGGTGCAGGAGGCGGTCGGCAGGCCGTTCCTGCTGGAGAACATCACCTACTACGTGGACATGGCCACACCGCTGACCGAGGCGCAGTTCATCACCGAGGTGATGGAGCACTGCGAGTGCGGCCTGCTGCTGGATCTGGCCAATCTCGACATCAACGCGCGCAACCACGGCTTCGACCCGCTGGAGTTCCTCGACACCATCCCGGTCGAACGGGTCGTCCAGGTGCATCTGGCCGGCGGCGTCGACGGGGACGGGGATCAGATGTCCCTCGACAGTCACGGTGCTGCGATCCCGGCCCGGGTGTGGGACCTGCTGGCGGAGCTGGTGTCGCGCACGCGCGTCAACGCCACGCTGGTCGAACGCGACCAGAACTTCCCCGACGACTTCGGCGACCTGCTGGCCGAGGTCGACCGCGCGCGAACCGTGCTGCGCTCCCGAGTCGCCGGGGGTCCGGCCGGTCGGCGAGTGGCGGCACAGCCCGCGGGAGGTGCGTGATGGGCGTGCAGGACGCCCTCGCGGCGATGCTGACCTGCGAAAAGGAGTCCGCGCTGCTGCGCGAGGACCCCGTCGGGCTGCAGTGCCGGTACGAGCTGAGCGACGCGGAACTGGCCATGCTGAGCGGTGCCGCGCCCGCCGGCTACCGGGTGACGCGCACCGGCGTGATGGGCAAGCTGCGGTCGGCGATCGCCACCTGCCTGCCGGACACGGCCGCCGAGCTCCTCGGTGCCCACCGCGCCCTGTGGGAGGAGTTCGCCCGCGGCGTCGTGGGCCGCCCGCGGCCGGCGGGACGGCCGTTCGGGATATGGGAGTCCGAACGGCTGGCGGCCTGGCTGGCGGTCCACGCGCCACCGCGGCTGGCCGCCTACGCCCGTTACGAGCTGGCGCACGCCAAGCTGGTCCACGACCGGGACGCGGCGCTGGCCGCCCGCGACGCCGCCACCGCGGCGGGCTCCGCGGGCTCCGGCGACCGGCCGGTGGCCGGAGCGCTCCGGCTCTCGGCCGCCGCCCGGGTCGGGACGTACACCCACGACGTCACCGCGGGGCCGCCGATCGGTGAGCTGCCCGCCGTACGGACGCGGGTGCTGTTGCAGCGTCTGTGGCGGGCGCCCGTCGTACGGGTCTACCGGATCGACGACGGCACCGCGGCGCTGCTGGCCCGCTGTGACGGCACCCGCGACGCCGACCAGGTGATCGCCGAGGCGGGCGGTGATCGCGCCCGCGCCGCGGAAACGCTCGCCAAGCTGGCGCTGGCCGGTCTGGTGTGGCCGCGATCCTGACGTTCACGCGCCGCCCGCCGGGAGGGTCCACACACCTTCGCGGGATTCGCGGCAGGCGGTCACCTCAACCGGGGGGTGCCGGTCACGATGGACGATCGCCCGTCCGGCTCCCGTCTCCCCGCGACCGGGGCCCCGCCCCCGCGACCGGGGACCGGCGCTCGTGGGCGTCGCCACCGATCCTCCGCACCCGGCGCACCCGGTGTGCCGGACCGCGGGGAAACCGGCCCGCATCGGGTCGCCACCTTGCCCTGCCCCGGCAGGCGCTCATGGAGGGAGAAACATCGTGAACGATGACACCACTCGCAAGGACAAGGGACCCGAGTTCGTCTTCGAGATCGTCACCGGCCCCGACGGTCAGGAGATCACGGGCCACGCGTGCTGTAGCGGTGGTCGCTGCGGCCGCGACGATCCCGATGGGTGATCCGGCCGTCTGAGACGGCCGGTGGGAGGCAAGGGGCTCCCTTGCCTCCCGTCCCGCGGGTACCGGTCGCGGCGGGTCTCGCGGTCGTACGAGGACGCCCGGCCGAGGTGTCAGTGCGAGGGGACCGTCGCGGTGAAGCCGCTTCCCGCGAAGGTGCCGGAGACGGCGGTGTCGTCCTCGGCCAGGAACGGCTTCCACGCCAGTTCCAGCGCGCGGGGCCCGCCGTCGCCGCCGGCGACGGTCAGCCGGGCCGTGGCCTCGCCGCCCAGGTGGACCTCACCGCTCACGGTGAGGTCGCCGACGAAGCGGACGTCCCGCAGGCGGATGGTGGCGGCCTTGTCGTCGTACGTCAGCAGGCCGCCGCGCAAGCCCGCCTGCGTGGCCGGCAGCCAGGGCGGGGACCCGAGGGGGTTGCGCCTGGCGGTCGCGTCGGCGACGGTGGCGAAGGCGGCCGCGAGGATTCGTCGTTCGCTCGCGGCCAGGCCGGTGCCGCGTGCCGCGGGTACCCGCGCCACGGTCTCGGGGAAGGAGCCGAGTGCGCGGTAGTTCGCGTCGTCGCAGCGGGGCCTGCCGCCGAAGGCGTCCGGGTCGCTGAGGAAGGCGCGCATCGCGCGGCGGACGCACTCGTTCACCTGGGCGCCCGTGGTGAGATTGTGGCCGGCGAAGCGTACCCGGGAGAAGGTGGAGTCCGGGAAGCGCCGGGTCACCGCGGCCGCCTCCGCCGGGGTGGTCGAGTCGAAGTCCCCTCCCAGGGCCAGGACCGGTACCCGGGGGTGTTCCGCGCCCGGTGGCACGGGCGGGCTGACGCGGGGAGCCGGCCAGTCGGCGCAGACGTCCTGCATACCGAGGATCGATCGTTGCGGAGGCGGTCCGGTCAGGTCGGTGACGGCGAACGGCCGGAACGGGCGTTCCCTGTCGTAGTAACGGTCCATCTGGCGCCGCCGCTCGTCCGCCGGGGCGGTGCGCTCGAACGGGAAGGTGGTGTCGGCGCACACGTAGGTGAGCAGGCCCGCCAGTTCCGCCGCGCGCAGCGGCTGGTTCGGTGCTCCGTCGATCACCCGCACGAGGCGGCGCAGCGGGAGCGGGTCGCCGTCCAGGTAGGCGGCGACGGCCGCGCTCGCCTCGCGGCCGATCATCGGCAGGTGGACGTTGTTCGTCAGGTGCGCGAGGGACGAGAGCCGCAGCTCCGGATCGGGGTGGGCGCGCAGGTGCCGTACCAGCGTGGAGACGAGGCCGGAGGGATCACCCGGCAGCCACGGCCGCGATCCAGGCGCGCCGGGCCATGCCGTGCCTGCCCGCCGCGTACAGGGCCAGCATCGCCTGCAGGCCGTATCCCTGCCAGCCCGTCGACACGACGATCACGCAGTCGCAGACCACGGTGACGGCCACGACGGCGACGGGCCTGCTCCGCCGCCACAGCAACGCCGCCGACGAGATGGTGAAGAACACGAACATCAGGACGGGCAGCCCTCGCGTGGAGAACCTTTCCTGGAGGACGCCTAGGGCGACGTACACCGCCCACACGCCCAGCGCGAGAAGCACGTCGGCGACGCGTGAACGGTCCACCGACGGCCATTGCCCTCCGGGCGCGGGGAGCCCGCGCGCGAACCACGTCCACACCTTCGCCCGCGTCCTTGTGAGCGTGCCTCGCGCCCTGTCGAGGGCGGCCCGTACTCCCGTGGGAACCCTCACCGTCGTGGTCGTTCGGGGCACCGCCGGGCCCGGAGCCGGCCCGCAGGGCCCGCGGAGCTCGCGGGAGGCGGAGTGAATCCGGCGCGCGGCCGATCAGGGGCGCCGCGAGGGTGAGGGGGGATCTCAGATGCCCGGGCCATAGGAGACCAGGGTTTCAGACCGCAGGTCCTCAGGCCATGGGCAGGAAAGACGGCAGCCCCGGGGACTGCGGGCTTTCAGGTCATGGGCCGGGGATGGCAAGACTGGAGGGCTGCGAGCTTCCAGGTCATGGTCATGGGCTGGAAGCCCGCAGGCTCGGGGACCGCTGGCCTTCAGGGTGCGGGCTGGAAGACGGCAGCCCCGGGGACCGCGAGCCGCGGGGTGGCTTCGGCCGGGCCGCCGCCGTCACTCACCCTGTTCGGCGCTTCGGTAGTGAAGGAGCACGGTCCGGGAGTCGAAGGTCCGCGTCTCGGTGAGCCGCATGCCGATGCGGTCCTTGGACGTCGGGAACAGTTGCTTGCCGCCGCCGAGGACGACCGGGTGGACGACGATGTGGTACTCGTCGATCAGGCCGAGTTCCGTGAGAGTGGCCGCGAGGTTCGAACCGCCTGACAGCAGAAGATCCTTGCCGGGTAGCCGCTTCAGCGCGGTGACCTCCTCGGCGAGGTTCTCGCCGATCACGCGGGTGTCCCGGTCGGCCTGCCTCAGGGTCCTGGAGAAGACGATTTTGGGGGTCTCCCGCCAGATGGGGGCGAACGCGAGGTCGTGCTCGTCGTCCGACATCGACTCCACGTGCGGCCAGTAGCCGGACATCATCTCCCACACCACGCGCCCGTAGAGGAAGGTGTCGACCCGCTTGTTCAGCTCGAAGGAGTAGGCGGACAGCTCCGGTCCCATGACCGGTCAGTCGAACTCACCCTCCGGCCCCTCGATGTGGCCGTCGATCGACGTGTGGACCCAGTGGATGATCTTCCGCATGGCGGGCTCCTCGTGGTGCGTGTTCCGAAGGGTGATCGTCGGCGCCGGCGGGCGTTCTGGGGTCGTCCCGGCGGGCGCTTTCAGTTGTTTTCTTGGGCTTGCACAGGGAGGTCGGAGTCGCACGTACGTTCTCGACATCCCGCGAGAGGACTTTCCGAAGAAATTTCGTGGGGGACGCGTGGGGATCGGCGGGGGCGGGGGTTCGGGGTGTGCGGGAACGGGCGAGGCGGGCGGGGGCGGGCTGTGTGGGTGTGCGGGGACGGGTGGAAGACGCGCCCGTGCCCGCCCCGGCCCCCGGCCGTCACCGCCTCGCCGATCGACGGAACGGGGCCTGAAGTGCTGAAACTTTCATCGGGCGTGGGCGGTGTTCGCACAGGTCAGCGTGTCGCGATGTGAGAGGGCATGGGCGGAGGCTACGTGCGGGAGAGACGCTCCACCTATGGTGGGAGCGCTCCCATGCCTCCCTCGAAGGAGCCGTTCCATGCCAAGAAGATCGATCCTGGCCACGCTCTGCGCGGCCCTGGTGATCGTGTCAGGTGCCGCAGTCGCCGTCGCCTCCGGCGCGTCCGCCGCCGACTCCCCGTTCTACGTCGATCCGGAGACCAGCGCCGCCAAGTGGGTCGCGGCCAACCCCGGGGACTCCAGGGCACCGGTCATCCGCGACCGGATCGCCGCCGTGCCACAGGCCCGGTGGTTCACCACCACCAACACCTCCGCCGTACGCGGCCAGGTGTCGGCGTTCGTCGGGGCGGCGGCGGGGGCGGGCAAGATCCCCATCCTCGTCGTCTACAACACCCCCAACCGCGACTGCAGCGGCGCCAGCACGGGCGGCGCGCCCAACCACACGGTCTACCGGCAGTGGATCGACGAGCTGGCCGCCGGCCTCCAGGGACGCCCGGCGTCGATCATCCTGGAGCCCGACGTGCTCCCGATCATGACCAACTGCATGAACTCCTCCCAGCAGCAGGAGACCAACGCCTCCATGGCGTACGCGGGCAAGAAGCTGAGGGCCGCCTCGTCCTCGGCCAAGGTCTACTTCGACATCGGGCACTCGGGATGGCTGTCGCCGTCGGAGGCCGCGGCCCGCCTGAGGGCCGCGGACGTGGCGAACAGCGCGGACGGCATCTCCCTCAACGTCTCCAACTACCGGTGGAGCTCCACCGAGATCGCGTACGCCAAGAACATCATCTCCGCCACCGGTGTCTCCCGGCTCCGCGCGGTGATCGACACCAGCCGCAACGGCAACGGCCCGCAGGGCAGCGAGTGGTGTGACCCGGCAGGCCGGGCGATCGGCACGCCGAGCACCAACGCCACCGGCGACTCGATGATCGACGCCTTCCTCTGGATCAAGCTGCCCGGCGAGGCCGACGGCTGCATCGCCGGAGCCGGGCAGTTCGTCCCGCAGCGCGCCTACGACCTGGCCATGGCGGCCCCGCCCGTCACCCCGAATCCCACGCCCACCCCGACCCCCACCGTGACGCCGACCCCCACCCCCACCCCGACCGTCACGCCGACCGTCGGCAGGGCCTGCACGGCCGCCTACAAGCTGGTCAGCTCCTGGCAGGGCGGCTTCCAGGCCGAGGTGACCGTGAGGAGCAGCGGCGCCGCGGCCATCGCGGGCTGGACGGTGAGCTGGTCCTTCCCCGGTAACCAGAGCATCACCCAGCTCTGGAACGGGCAGCACACCCAGAGCGGCGCGGGTGTCACGGTGCGGAACGTGTCCCACAACGGCAGCCTCTCCCCGGGCGCCTCGGCGTCCTTCGGGTTCACCGGCAACTGGTCGGGGAGCAACGGTGCGCCCTCCTCGGTCAGCTGCACCGCCGCCTGACCCGGAGGTGCGGCCATGATGCGGTACGGCTCGCGCGGTATGCCCCCCGCGCGAGCCGTACCGGATTCTTCCGCCTTCCCCGCGTCCCCGTGGCCGAAAGGGAGAACCTGTCCTGCGGGTCCGTCCCGCGCGTTACCCTGGGCTTTTGCCCGGCCGGAGGGGGCCCGCCGGTGCCGCCTCCATGGCCGTGGTGGCCTTCGTCATGATCTGCCGCATGGTCTCGACCTCTTCGGAGGTGAGCCGGTCGATCAGGAAGGCGCGCACCACGGCCACGTGCCCCGGCGCGGTCCGCTCCAGGCAGCGCAGGCCCTCGTCGGTGAGCACGGCCAGCACGCCTCGCTCGTCCGACGGGCAGGCCATCCGCGTGACGAGTCCCATCCGCTCCAGCTGCCCGATCTGGTAGGTGAGACCGCTCTTCGAGACGATCAGCCGGTTGGCCAGCTCGGTCATCCGCATCTGTCTCCCGGGCTGCTGGGAGAGTTTCGCCAGGATCTCGTACTGGGCATGGGTAAGGCCGGAGTCGGCTTTCAGCTGGTCCTCGACACGGCGCTCCAGGAGGTGCGTCGCGGCCACATAGGCCATCCACGCGGCCATCTCGCTCTCACTGAGCCATCTCGTGTCGCTCACCGGAACATTCTACTACTTGTTTAAATTTGAACTAACGGTTATGATTTTGTACAAATTCGAATGACAGGAGGAGTCAACATGCTTGACCAAACACGGTCTTACGCCCTGTTACTGGCTCGAATCGCCCTCGGCGTGATCTTCGTGTTTCACGGCGCGCAGAAGTTCCTGACGATGGGATTGGCCCAGACCACCGCGTCCTTCGAGGCTTCGGGGATCCCGCTCGCGGCCGTCGCCGCACCGGCGGTCGCCGTCATCGAGGTCGTCGGCGGCATCGCGTTCATCCTGGGCGCGGCCCTGCCCCTGTTCGGCTTCCTGCTCACGCTCGTCATGCTCGGCGCCATCGTCTTCGTGCATCTCGCCAACGGCTTCTCGGTGAGAGAGGGCGGCTACGAGTTCGTCCTCGCCCTCGCCGCCGGCACCCTGGCCGTCGCCTTCAGCGGCGGCGGAGCCCTGGCCGTCGACACCCTCTGGCAGCGCCGCCGCCAGTCGGCCACCGTCTAGCGGGCCGTCGCTCCAGCCCGGCCGTCGCTCCAGCGGGCCAGCGGTCCCGCCGCCGGTCCAGCTCGCCACCGGTCCAGCCGGTAACCGGGATTACGGATGCCGGGCCTTTCCCCAACGTAAGGGCCCGGCCGACCGGAATTCACGACATCGAGCATCACGAGATCCCCGCCCCGGACAATGGGCATAGCTGTTCTCGACAGCGCCCAAGAGCTGGGGGTCGGTGTGCGTTGGCTACAAAGAATCGGCAGGGATTTCAAGGCTCGGCAGCATATCGACGCGTACGCTCTCACAGCCGTCGTCTTCGCTTTCGCCTTTCTCTCAATCTTCGGCGACAAGCTGGACGTCGACCTCAGGTGGGCCGTCCTGTTCTCCGGAGTCGGGTTGCTTCTCTACCGGCTCACCCTGCCCGCGGAGTCCGCGGAATCGCCCACCGGTCTTCTCCACGACCGCTCCGTGTACGACGAGGTGCCGCTCTCCTCGCTGCTCTCCCAAGCACGTGACGTGCGCGTGTTCGCGCCGTCCGCGGTCAACCTGCTGTCGGCGCAGACCTGCGAGCTCATACGCAACACGGTGCTCGCGCGGGAGAAGGGAAACGTCAGGATCGTCATTCTCGACTCCCTGGAGAAGGCGGCGGTCCGGCAGGCCGCGAAGCAGCTTGACGATTCGGTCGAGTTTCCCGTCCAGCGCCTTCCCTCCGCGCTGGACAGCACGATGGAACGCCTCCGGCTGATGAGCGGCTGGAAAACGGCGGGCGAGTTCGAATACCGCCTGCTTTCCTACAGCCCCGGATTCAGTCTCGTGCTTGTCGATCCGGAAACTCCCAGGGGCCGCGTCATCGTGGAGATTCACGGTTTTCACAACGCGTCGACCTCCTCGCGCATGCACCTGGAGCTGACCCGTGGCAGTGACGAGCGCTGGTACACCTACTGGGTGAACCAGTTCGACCACATGTGGGAGGCGGCGAGACGGGACGACGTCACGCCGTTTTCCGCAGGAGCTCCTCGGCCTGCCTCCGGAGATGTGGTGGAAGCCCAGGAGTGACCGCGCCGAGCGCCCGCGAGGCGAGCCCCTCCGACGTCGCGGCCCGTCCCAGCAGGGCGTGGACGCGCGCGGCCCGCACCAGGACGGGACCGCTGTCGGACTCGTCGGCGAGCGCGTCGAGGATCTCCTGCTGGGCGGCGTCGAACCGCTGCTCCAGGGCGAGGGCCAGCGCCCTGGCGGCGATCGTGGCGGGCCTCTGGTGGCGGCGTACGCGGTCCAGGTCGCGCAGGGCCTCGGCGGGCTTCCCGAGGTCGGCCAGGATCTCGCCGCGCAGCGCGAGCGCCTCGGCGGGAGGTTCGTCCGCGAGCGCCACGGCCCCGTTGAGAAGGGCGAGCGCGGCGCGCGGCTGTCCCAGGTGCCAGAGGGCCTGCCCGAGCGCAAGGTGCGCGGGCAGGTCGTTGGGAACCCAGGAGAGCGCGGCGCGCAGCCGCTCGACCGCCATGTCGTACTGTCCCCGCGACAGCCAGAGCCTTCCCTCCCCGGTCAGCGCGGAGGCCACCCCGTTGAACCGCTGGAGCGTCGCGAACATGTCGGCCGCCTCCTCGAACCGGGTCCGCGCGCTCTCCGTCTCGCCTCCCGCCGCTGCCGCCACCTCTCCCAGGATCAGCAGGGCCTCGGCGCGCACCCACGTCTCGCCGGTCCCCGAGGCGCGGACCGCCTCCTCCGCGAGCCCGCGGGCCGTCTCCCAGCCGTGCCTGGCCAGGGCCAGCCTCGCGTCGTCGAGATAGGCCGCCGGGTGCCGCGACTGGCGCACCGAGCCGATCAGACGGTCGTGCTGCAACTCGTACCAGCGGATCCCCAGCCGGTGCTCGCCCCGCAGGAGATGACAGTCCTCCAGGGCCTTGGCGACGGCGTTCGGCATGCCGGCCGTCTCGTGGAGGCCCTCGTAGACGGTGTTGCGCGTCCCGTGCTCGGTGACGAAGGCCTTGCGCAACCAGGAGCGGATCTCGCTCGAGGTGACACCGGACTCGGCCGAGACGCGGGTGAGCATCCGGTCGCAGAAGCCGGTCAGGAAGCGGTCGACGTTCACGTGCAGGTTCACGTGCTCCACGCTGATCTCCCGGAGGCCGGAGGGCAGCGACTCCCACAGCGCGGAGCAGACGACCTGCAGCTGGACCGGTTCGACCGTGTTCAGCGTCAGCGTGGTCGTCTGCCCCTCGTCGTTGGAGATCGGGACGGTGCGCAGGTCGTCGACGAGCCGTTCCGCGGCACCGGGGGCGAAGAACCGGCCGGTGCGCTCAAGCGGCCTCGTGGTGGCGTCGAGCGCCGCGGCCCGGGTGAGCGGCAGCAGCTGGAACCGCGCCCGCGACCCCCGGCCCAGCGGGCGCTCGTGCGGCAGGACGGAGGCCAGATACTCCTCGCGCAGCGACAGCAGCAGGTGGAGGCCGTCGTGCTCCTCCACCGCCCTGGCGAGCTGGCGCAGGAGCCCGTGGCGTTCCTCCTCGCGGTCGAGCGGGCCGCCGAACAGTTCCTCCGCCTGGTCGACGGCCACCAGGACGGGCACCGGGTCGCCGTACCTGTCGGTGCGCTCCGGGCGTTCCGCCAGGAAGTCCGAGACCGTCAGCCCGGCCAGCGCCGGCAGCGGCCGGTCCGGCGCCCAGGCCGACAGCAGCGCCAGCACGTAGGGGTTACCGGGCACCTTCGGGCGCAGCGAGGTGATGCCGCGCGGCGACACGCGGGCGATGGGCAGGACGTCGGCGCGCTCGGGCTCGACACGCGGCAGGACGCCCGCGTGGAGAAGGGACGTCTTGCCGACCCCCGAGGCCCCGAACAGCACGGTGAGGCCCGTGGCCTGCCAGATCGTGGCGATGTCGCGTGCCTCGCGCTCCCGCCCGAAGAACAGCGCGTGCTCGCTCCGGTCGTAGGGGCGCAGTCCCACGTACGGCCGGATGGTCCCGTCGCCGCCGCGAGTCGCCGTCGTCATGGCTTCCGTCCCATTCTCCGCCGGAGCTCCGCGCAGAACTCCGAGGCGGTCCCCAAGAAGATCGAGATGTTCCAGCGGTCGAGATAGTGGGTGATGTAGCGTCTGGCCTTGCTCTCGGCGCTCTCGGCGCTCTCGGTATCGCCCGCCGACCCGCTGACCTCGGGCATGAGCTGCACGCTCACGTGCCGCCGCTTGTTGCTGCGGGGCGTGTTGCGCACCAGGCCGTGAAACAGCACCCGAAACGTCCAGTCCTGCAGGCTGTAGCCGATGAAGAGCAGCGGCCGGGTGGTCATCGCCCGCAGGATCGGGGTCGGCAGCGGGTGCCGCCCGTCGGTCGCGACGGCGTCCACCATGTTGACAAGGTACGTCAGATAGTCGGCCTCGGTCAGCACCAGCGACGCGGGTTCCGTCCAGCTTCCGTGGAGATGGTAGACGACGGGCCGCTGCACCGTCGGCTCCGGCAGGAGGGGGGTCGCGGTGGGGTCGGTGTCCCACCAGGGGGAGAGGGCGACGTGAGGCTCCTTGCCCTCCGCCCGCAACGCCTCGGCCAGGAAGTCGTCGTAGTTCGTCGTGAGAAACGTCGTCACCGGGAAGCCGGCCAGCAGCCGGTGTGGTTCGCCGGGATCACTCGCGGGAGGCCGCCCGTGCGAGCGCAGGTGGCCGCAGACGGTCTCCTTGAGGTCGACCGGATCGCGCAGCACGGCCTCGCCGTACTGCATCACGCGGGCCAGGTCGCCCGCGTCGGAGAACGGGTAGCCGTAGCGGAGGGCGTACTGGTTGCTGAGGGCGGTGCCGGTGGGAAGGGTGCCGGCGCAGGCACCCGCTCCGAGGAAAGGGGCGCAGTCACCCCTGCCGAGCTGGTCGATCAAACGTTCCCAGTCGGTGTCGTCCACGGCTCCACCATGTTTGTCGACAAAGAGCGTGAGTCTCGCACTCCAATGTCGCACATCGGTGGGTTGTCACAAAGGTTTTGATATGAACGAGTCGAATCCGGCCACCGGGCCGGTGTCCTCGTCCTCGACTATTTCCCGCAGCGCGAGGCCGAGCACGGAATCGCCGATCGCGTCAAGATCGGCCAGGTTCATCTCCGTGAGATCGATCAGGCCTTTGCTGAAATCGGCGTCGGCTATGACGGCTTCATCGCTCATGCGGACTCCTTCGCACCCCCGCGTTCCCGGCTCTTCCTGTGTCCCCACCCTGGCCCATCGTTACACTCTTCCGATGGTCAGATGAGCGCTTCGGAAGATAATTTGGAAGACGGGGCGGTAGGGTTTACGGATAATAATCCTTTTAGGGCGTGACAATGATGTCCTTTGGGACGTAGTCATAAGACTCTGACCCCTTCGTTTATGCGCTTACGAGGACCGGGCGTCTAGGCTGATCCCAAATCGGGTGAGTGGAGGCGGTCGCGTGCCCATTTCACAGTCGTCGGGGTCTTCCCGGGCAACGGGACGCCAGCCCCAGATCTGGGGCAAGGTCCCCCAGCAGAACAAGAACTTCACCGGCAGGGAAGATCTTCTCGACAAGCTGCACACCGGGGTCACCTCCGAGGTCACCGCGGTGGTGCCGCACGCCCTCCACGGGTTCGGCGGCGTCGGCAAGACCCATGTCGCGATCGAGTACGCCTACCGCTTCCGGCACGAGTACGACCTGGTCTGGTGGATTCCCGCCGACCAGCCGATGCTGGTGCGCTCCTCGCTGGCCGCGCTCGCCCCGCACCTGGGGGTGCCCTCCTCCTCAGCGATGGGCGTGGAGGACGCGTCCGCGGCCGTGCTGGACGCGCTGCGCCGAGGCGAGCCCTACTCCCGCTGGCTGCTCGTCTTCGACAACGCCGAGCAGCCGGAGGACATCAACGGGATCGTCCCGCGCGGTCCCGGGCACGTCCTGATCACCTCCCGGAACCACGCCTGGCAGAGCGTGGTCGACACCCTGCCCGTCGACGTCTTCACCCGGGCGGAGAGCATCGAGTTCCTCAGCAAGCGGGTGCCCAGCTCGACCAGCCTCGACGACAGGAACCGGCTGGCCGACCAGCTCGGCGACCTGCCGCTGGCCCTGGAGCAGGCCGGTGCCCTGCAGACGGAGACCGGCATGTCCGTCGAGCAGTATCTCCGGCTGCTGCGGGAGCAGACGGCTCAGCTGCTCGGGGCCAACAAGGCGCCCGACTACCCGCTGTCCATGACCGCGGCCTGGTCGCTGTCGGTGTCCCAGCTCAAGGCGAAGCTGCCCGAGGCCGTGGAGCTCCTGCGCTGCTGCGCCTTCTTCGGGCCGGATCCCATCCCCCGCGACGTGTTCGGGGTGCTTCCCGACGACTTCTCGCCCGGGTCGCGCCTCGGCCCGCTCCTCGACAACCCGATCCTGCTGAGCAAGGGCATCAAGGAGCTGGGGCGCTACGCCCTCGCCAGGATCGACTCCGACAACCGGACCATCCAGGTGCACCGGCTGGTCCAGGCGCTCCTGCGTGACGAGCTGAACGAGGAGGAGCACGCCTCCTTCCGCCACGAGGTGCACCTGCTGCTGGCGGCGGCGGTGCCGGGCCTCCCCGACGACAACCTCCTGTGGCCGCGCTACGCGGAGCTGCTCAGCCACGTGGCACCCGCGGAGGTCCAGGTCAGCCGGGATCCCCGCATCCGCCGCTTCGCCCTCGACGTCGTGCGCTACCTCTACTCGTCGGGGGGCTACCAGTCGGCCACGGATCTCGTCGAGCGCCTGATCAAGACCTGGCGGGCCGACAGCGGCGACGAGGACCAGCACGTGCTCTCCGCGCAGCGGCACTTCGGGATCGTCCTGCGCGAGCTCGGCGACTACCGAGCCTCCTTCGAGCTCAACCGCAGGACCCTGGCGCACATGCGGACGGTCCTCGGGCCCGACCACGAGGAGACCCTGCTGCTCACCAACAGCCACGGTGGCGACCTGAGGATGCGGGGCGACTTCGGAGCCGCCCTGAAACACGACGAGGAGTCGCTGCGTCAGCACCGGCTGGTGTTCGGCCCGAGACACCGCCGGACGCTGCGGACCATGAACAACCTCGCGCTCGACTACATGCTGCTCGGCGACTACCAGAAGGCGAGCGAGCTGCAGCAGAGCGCCTACACGCTGCAACGCTCCGGCGATTCCAAGTCGAGCCAGCAGTCCATCCTCACCTCGTGGAACGGCCTGGCCCGCATCGTGCGGCTCAGGGGCGAATACTCGGAGGCCTGCGACATCGGCGAGGACGCCTACGACTTCAGCGTCCAGGAGCTCGGAGCCGACCACCCCAGGACCCTGCGCGCGGCCAAGGACCTGTCCATCGCCAAGCGCAGGGCGGGGCTGATCGACGAGGCGTTCGAGATCGCCCAGCGGACGTTCGAGCTGGAGGAGCGCATCTTCGGTCGCGACCACCCCGACACGCTCGCGGCCGCCCTGTGCCTGGCCAACGCGCAGCGCACCAGAGGGGAGATCGACGAGGCGCTGGAGCTGCTGCGCGACACCGCGGCCCGCTACCCCGGAAGATACGGGGACGAGCACCCCTTCACCTTCGGCTGCGACATGAATCTGGCCCTGCTGCTGCGGGTCAACGGGGACGTCGAGGAGGCGACCGAGCTCGACCTGAGATGCCTGGAGGGCTTCGACCGCACGCTGGGGCGCGAGCACCACTACTCGCTCACCTGCGCGATCAACCTCGCCAGCGACCTCGCCGCCAGGGGAGACACCTCCCAGGCCGGGCAGCTGGGCCAGGAGACCCTGGCGCAGCTGCGGGAGCTGCTGGGCGTCGACCACCCGCTCACCCTCGCCTGTGCGAACAACCTGGTCGTCGACCTGCGGGCGCGGGGTGCCTTGGCGGAGGCGGAGACACTGGAGGCCGACACCTTCGAGCGCTACCGGAGGGTGCTGGGCGACGAGCATCCCGACACGACGGTGGCGCTGAGGGGGGAGCGGCTCGACTTCGACTTCGACCCGCCCGCCCTCTAGCCGTTGCGCCGGAGCCAGCGCGCGTAGTGGTCGTCCGAGCGTTCACGGCTCATGGCCCGGGCGCGGGCCGGCACGCTCTCCCGCGACCAGCCGTCGAGGCGCCGCGCCATCCCGGCCGTGAAACTCTCTCCGGCGGGGGTCAGCCGCCCGCTGCCGAGCAGGGTGCCGGTGACGAGGCGCGAGGCCTCGCGCCACTGGAAGAACTCCGTGTGCGCGCGCAGGGCCGCCTGCCCCGACTCCTGGGCGCGCTGGCGCATCCAGAAACCGGCCACGCCCAGGAAGGCGTACGCGCCCTGGAGCAGCCCCGGCACGGGGCGGGGGTCCTCGCGCCAGGGGGCGTAGTGGCGGGAGCCGTCGTCGGGAAGGGTCAGGGGAACCAGGTCGAGCAGGGCCGAGAGTTTCGCGTGCTGTGTCTCGTGCGTCAACGTGACCGCGAGCGAGGACGCGTCCGGCGGCGTCGACAGGGCCACGCAGCCGAAGGTCTCCCGCGAGGACGAGCTCGACTGGCCCCTGGCGGGCGCGACCAGCGGTGTGAGGACCGTGATCGCCGTGGCCACCTCCTCGGCCACGATCCGGTGGTGGCGCACCAGCAGATCCCAGGCCTCGTGCAGCGTCGACTGCCACCGCGCGGCCTCGGCCTCGGTGAGGCGCCCGCCGATGTTGCCCGTCCCCGGCATCCGGTAGGGGTCGAGGTCGTCGATGACCAGGCGGAGCGACATGCCGCCCGCCTCGCTCGACAGCGAACGCAGCCCCCTCCATCCCGGGGCGTCCTGGCGGGGATCGCGGGGGATGCGGACGATGACCCCGTCCGCCGTGATCTCGGTGTCGTCCGCGGCGCACTCGACCGTGGCCGCCGAGACGGTCGGCGACAGGATCGCCTGGCCCAGTGACGGCAACGTGACCACCCCCTCCACCGCCGGTACGTCGATCTCGCAGGCGGTGCCCGAACGGATCGCGGCGGCGGCGGCGAGCGCCGCCAGCTGTCCCGGAGCCGCATCGCCGTCGCCGGCGGCGAGCATCTTGACCGTCCGGCGCGCCCAGGCGCCCACCGACGGGTGGCGAAGGACGGCGTCGACGGCGCCGGGATGGCGGCGCTGGACGGTGGCGAGCAGGTCGTAGGCGCGGCGGGTGGCGGCGGCGTCGGGATGGCCGCTCGCCCGCGCGGTCTCCAGTACCCCGCGTACGAGGAGGACGTGCTTGCTGTGCTGTGCGGCGGAGAGTTCGGCGACCGCGGTGGTGCCCCCGCCGCCGCCGGCGAGTTCCGAGAACGTCCCGGCCGCGATCCGGTGCTCACGCAGGTTCATCGTGCCCTTTCTCTGCCGTTTCGATCGGGCCGAAAGGTCGGCTTCGACCGTTCCCTTGATGTGTCCGATGAGACGGAGGAGGTCGGGGGAGTAGACGGAGGGATTGGCGAAACCGTGGCCGGAGCGGTAGCGGTGGGCGTAGTGGCCTCCTCCGCAGACCCGGGAGACCGGGCAGGCCCGGCAGGTCGGGGAGAGGGCCAGCTCGCCGATCTGGCGGGCGGCGATCGAGGGCAGGAGCAGGGCGTCGTCGAAGGAGTCGCGTGCCACGTGCAGCCCGGTCTCCGGCGCTCCCCGGTAGGCCGACTTCAGGGCGTCCGACTGCTCGATGCCGCCGTCGGTCTCCACGACGACCATCGTCGCGGGGGACAGGCCTATCTGCTCGCTCGACGACGAGCCGCCGAGCAGCACGTGGATGATCTCGTTGAACGTCCGGATCCAGGTGGGCCGCCGCGGCGCGGCGTACCAGCGGTCGAAGACCGGGATCAGCCAGTCGGCGTACGGTGTCGCCTCGGCGCCGGGGGTCCGGCCGGGAGGGGGTGCCGACCAGTTGCCGTGCGGGAGCAGGAAGTCGACGGCCGGCGGGTCGAAGGCGAGGAGCGCCTCGTAGGCCCCGACCGGGTCGTTCCTGAGGTCGATGGTGCACAGCAGCCCGCTGAAGAGGTGCCTGAAGGCGGGCGAGCCCAGCAGGCGGAGGGCGCGCAGGACGTCGGCGTGGCTCCCCTGGCCGTTGGCGCGGCGGCGGCCGCGGTCGTGCATCGTCTCGTCGCCGTCGAGACTCACCCCGACCCGGACGCCCAGCTCGTCGAAGAGCCGGAGGTAGGGGAGGTCGAGCAGGGTGGCGTTCGTCTGCAGGCCGACCGTGGTCCTGGTGGCGGGGCCGACCGCCGAACGGACCAGCGTGACGAGCTCGCGGATCGCCTCGCGGCCGGCGAGCAGGGGCTCTCCCCCGTGCAGGATGAGCTCTATGTCGGCCAGGTCGTGGCGGTGGGCGTGCTGGGCGATTCTCGCGGCCGTGGCGGCGAAGGTCTCCCGAGACATTTGTTTCGGTCGCGCCTGCCACGAAGAGTCGGCCATTTCGTACATGTAGCAATATTTACAGGCGAGATCGCACCTGCTGTGGATCTTCAGGATGAACTGCCGGAACGGAGTCGGCCGCCAGCCACCGGCCATCAGCCCTCCGATATCGAGAGTTGACGGCCACTCGTGCATCGCTGATCAGCCCCCTGCTGAGACCACGTTATGTGACGCCCGAAAGATGTTTACACGATAGATGATGGCCGGTCGCCGTTCCAGGCCGAGGGGAAAACCAGTGATCATGTCGGGGAAGGGTAGGTATTCGCGGGGCTGAAACTTGACTATTGGGGCAAACTCATGCCAGATAGGGAATGGCGCAAGAGAGGTGTGCCGCGTTTGCCTGAGAAACTGCATCCCATAATCCCCTCGCCCCGAAGCGTGTTCCCGGCGACGCTCGATGTCGGAGGATTGCTGGACTCGGGGTGGCGGCCGGCGGCTTTCCGGCAGTTCATCCTGAAGATCCACAGCAGGTGTGATCTGGCCTGCCGCCACTGCTACGTCTACGAGATGGCCGACCAGTCCTGGAAGGCCCAGCCGCGGCGCATGTCGAAGGCGATCGTCGACTGCACGGCGAGGCGCGTCGCCGAGCACGCGCTCGCCCACGAGCTGGCCGAGGTCGAGGTCATCCTGCACGGGGGAGAGCCCCTGCTGGCAGGGCCCGACCTCATCTCCTACGCCGTGCGCACCATCAGGGGCGCCGCCGCCGACGTCGGCACCCGCGTCCGCGTCGGCGTGCAGACCAACGGGCTGCGCCTGGACGAGACCTATCTGCGGCTCTTCGAGAGCCTGGAGATCCGCGTCGGGGTGAGCATGGACGGCTACGCCGAGGGCCACGACCGGCACAGGCGCTACGCGGACGGCAGGGGAAGCCACGCGATCGTCGCGGACTCGCTCCGCAGGCTGACCACCGGCCCGTTCCACCACCTGTTCAGCGGCCTCCTCTGCACCATCGACGTGCGCAACGATCCGCTGGCGACCTACGAGGCGCTCCTCGCCTTCGACCCGCCGGCCGTCGACTTCCTGCTCCCGCACGGCAACTGGTCCACCCCGCCGCCGTACCGCCTCCCGGAGTCGAAGGCGACGCCGTACGCCGACTGGCTGATCCCGATCTTCGACCGCTGGTACGGCTCGGCCGCCGACCAGACGGAGGTCCGGCTGTTCCGGGAGATCATGCGCCTGCTGACGGGAGGCGCCTCGCGCAGCGAGACGGTGGGACTCTCACCCGCCAGGATGGCCGTCGTGGAGACCGACGGCAGCATCGAGCAGTCGGACATCCTGAAGTCCAGCTACCACGGAGCGGCCGCGACCCGACTGCACCTGCTCCGCGACCCGTTCGACGCCGCGCTCATGCACCCGGCCATGGCCGCCCGGCAGATCGGCGAGCTCGCGCTGGCCCCCGTCTGCCTGGACTGCGACCTGCGTTCGGTCTGCGGCGGCGGGTTGTACGCGCACCGGTACAGCGAGGCGGCCGGTTTCAAGGGGCCCTCGGTCTACTGTCCCGACCTCTACCGGTTGATCACCCATATTCGTACAAGTTTCGCGCGAGATGTCGCCCGGCTGAAGGGAAGCCGATGAGGCTCGGTTCGCAGAGGGTGTCCGACACGACGGTTCTCACGCTGGCGGCCGGTGAGGGCGGAGCCGACGCCGTGGCCGAGTTGCGCGCGGTCCAGCGCGTCAAGAACAGGCTGCTGGTGCGGGGGGTCGTGAGCGAGGCGCGCTCGGCGGGACATCCCGGCGCCGCCCTGGCGACGCGCGCCTACGACCTCCTGGCGGACCTGGAGGGGGAGGCGGGCGAGGAGGTCGAGCGCGTGCTGCGCTACCCGGCGGTGGGGGCGTGGGCGTGGCGGACCTACCGGTCACTGACCGGCGGGAACGGCACCCGGGACGATCCCGCTCAGCTGGGCGCGCTGGCCGTGGTGGCCGCGGTGCGGGCACGGGCCGGGTGCCGGGTCCGGCTGCCCGTCCGCGACGGCGCGATCATGCTGCCGTCCCTGGGGCGCCTCACCCTGCCCGCCGGCGCGGGAGAGGCGGTCGACGTCACGGTGAGGCCGGACGGGGACGGGGTCGAGGTCGACGCCGGCGGCCTGACGGTCCGCGTTCACCCCCGCGGCGACCGGCCCGGCTGGCAGGCGCTGCGCACGCTGCGGGTGACCCCGGGGTTCGACCTGGTCGTCGACGACCTCGACCCGTACCGGTGGTCGGCGGAGGAGGCCGTGGAGCCGCGCCTGGACCGCGAGCGGTTCCGCGCCTGGGAGACGCACATGGACGAGGCGTGGCGCGTCCTGACCGCGCACCACGAGACCGTGGCGGAGGAGGTGGGCTTCGCCGTGTCGGTGCTCACCCCCGTCAAGGCCCCGGAAAGGGGACAGAACAGCGCCTCCTCGCGCGAGACGTTCGGGACCATCGCCATGTCGGACCCGTGGCACGGCGTGGGGCTCGCCGCCACGTTCGCGCACGAGATCCAGCACGCCAAGCTCACGGCGCTGACCGAGGTGATCCCGCTGACCCTGCCCGACGACGGCAGGCGCTACTACGCGCCCTGGCGGGACGATCCGCGCCCCGCCTACGGCCTGCTGCAGGGCTCGTACGCCTATCTCGGGGTGGCGGAGTTCTGGCGGAGGCAGCACCGGTTCGAGCGGGACGCCGAGGCGTTCCGGGCACGGGTGGAGCTCGCCCGCTGGAGGCGGGCCGCCTACGCGGTCACCGGCACGCTGCTGGCCGGCGGGGGCCTGAACGAGCGCGGCGAGGAGTTCGTGGCGCGGATGAGGAAGACGCTGGAGGAGTGCGCCGCGGAACCGGTGGAACCCGCCGCGGAGAGCCAGGCCCTCCGCGAGGCCGAGCAGCACCTCGACGCGTGGAGGAGGCGCAACACCTGATCCCGGGCGGGCCGGGGGTCAGATCGGCGGGGGGTCGAAGTCGCAGTCGATGCGGCGGCCCTCGCTCGCGAAGAGGGCGTCGGGGTGGCCCATCTCCAGCGGGCGCTCGTAGCGCCGCATCGTGTCGTCGTGGAGGATCTCGGCCTCCTGCTTCTCGCCCGCGGCTCTCAGGTCGAGGACGAGGTTGCTGGCGCAGGACAGGCTCAGGAAGTGGTTCTCGCCGAAGAGATCTCTCAGCTGGGCGAGAGTCTTCCTGCCGAGCTCGCAGGCCAGGTCGAACTCTCCCAGCGCCGCGACGTCCGCCTGGAGGCTGATGGAGCACGTCAGCGGGTAGTGGTGCCTGCGGCCTACCGTGGCGATCAGGCCCTCCACGGCCCGCTCGTTCAGGTATCTGGCCGTCGCGATGTCGCCCCGCAGGCGGTACAGGATCGCCAGATTGCCGCCGCAGGCGAGGCTGTAGGGGTGCTTCTCACCGAACACCCGGGGATAGAGACCGACGGTCCTGTCAGCCGTCGCGAACGCCTCGTCGAGGTCGCCGGCCGTTCGCAGGGCGTTGGAGAGGTTGATCGCGGCGGCCATCGTGTCGGGGTGCTCGTCCCCGAACAGCCGCTGGAAGCGGGTGTGCGTGTCGCGCGCCAGGTCCAGCGCCTCGGCCACCTCTCCCGAGCGCCGCTTGGCGATGGACAGGTCCTTGGCCGTCAGCAGCGTGACGTGGTGGTCGAGCGTCAGCTCCTGGACGCCGTAGGCGTAGGCCTCCTCGCCCAGGTCGCACGCCTCGGTGTAGTCGCCGCAGAGCCGCACGGCCCTGGCCAGGCCGTTCCACGACAGCAGCAGGATGCTCCTGCCGATGCCTCCCACCGCGTCGCTCATCTCCAGGTACGTCTCCTGGTGCAGGCGCCGCGCCTCCTGGTAGTCGCTGGTGAGGGCGTAGTCGAGGGCCAGGCTGTTGAGCACGCGCAGCGTGGACGGGTGGTCGGCGCCCCGGCTGGCGGTGTGGGCCGCCCGGGACTCCTCGTCCAGTTTCCTGGCGGCGATGAAGTCGCCGCGAGCCCGCAGGGACGCCCCGTAGCCGTTGGTCGTCAGGAGCGTCTCGTCGTGGTCGTGGCCGAGGACCTCGCGCATGTTGTCGAGGGTCCGGTGGTCGGTCTCGTACGCCGCGGAGTACTGGCCGAGCCCTCGCAGCACGTTGCCCAGGTGCTTGTGCGCGACGAGCACGTCCGGGTGCCTGGCCCCGCTGACCTCGGTCCATCTTTTGATGAAGCTCTCCAGGAAGGAGTGGGCCGACTGGTAGTTGCCCGAGATGTAGAGGTAGCGGGTGACGTTGAGGGCGAACTGCCTGACTGCGGGATCCGTGCACTCCTCCAGGCCGGAGGGGGTGACGTGGGCGACCAGCTCCTCGAAGCGGCGCCACCTGGCGGTCTCGTCGGGATCGTTCGGGGCGCTGCCGGCCAGCAGGACGTGCACCTCGTGCCGGATCTCCGCCTGATCCTCCTCCGGCAGGTCGTCGCGCAGGAGTGCCTGGATCAGCCGGTGGACCTGGATGGTGCGGGTGGCGGGGTCGATCCTGGCCAGCGCGAAGCGCCTCAGCTCGCTCAGCGCCGTGGCGAGCAGGATCGGATCGGAAAGGATCTTGCCGAGCCGGGGGACGACGGCCTTGTTGCCCCGGCGGAAGACGTCGCGGGGGATGGGCTCGGGGCCGAAGAAGGCGCAGCACCGCAGGAGCGTGATGGCCTCGCGGAGGCGGTCTTCCAGTAGCGACACCGACACCTTCCAGGCCGCCGTCATCGACAGCGGGTATCCGGGTGCCCTGTTCACCCCCAGCAGCCTGCTCGCCTGCTCGTCGAGCTGCTCCAGGTACTCGTCGACCGACATGCCGGTCTCGTACTGCAGCGCGCCCGCCTGCTCCAGGGCCAGGGGAAGGTCGCCGAGCTGCTCGGCCAGCCGCGAGGCGTCGTTGTCGGGAACCTCCCGGCGCAGGCGTTTCTTCAGGAACGCCACGCTCTCCTCGCGGGTGAAGACGTCGACCTGGAGGGTCTCGAAGTGGTCCTCCCACTTGGGGTTGCGCGAGGTGATCAGGACGTGGCCCGGCCCGCGCGGGATGAACTCCTGGACCTGCCCCGGCTCCTCCGCGTTGTCGAAGATCAGCAGCCAGCGGCGGTAGGGGACGCCGCTCTGCAGCGTCCTGCGCACGGACTCGGCGGCCTCCTCGACTCCGGTGGCCGACGCCGACGGCAGGCCCAGGTGGGGGGCCATCGCCGCCAGCGCGGACGGCACCAGCACGCGCTGGTCGGAGGGGATCCACCAGACGAGGTCGTAGTGCGACCGGTAGCGGTGGGCGTACTCGATGGCCAGGTGGGTCTTGCCGACACCGCCCCACCCCTGCAGCGCCTGGGGCTGGGGAACGACGGCGGTGACGGTGCTGATGCCCTGACGGAGCTTGACGAGCATGTCGTCTCGCCCGGTGAAGTTCCTGTTGCGGGCCGGCACCTTCTCCCAGACCTCGGGCTGCCGCTCGGGCACCGTGTTCGCCGCGTGTGAAAGCTCCACCACCTCGGGCCTCCGCCTTTTTCTAGCCAAAGGGATCGTACGGTCATCCTAAAGGTTGATTCGAAGAGTGGGGTATTACAGAATCACATTGAGAAAAAAGACGGCCCGGGGACTTTTGAAAGCGGTGTCGCGTCACACGTTTTGGACATCCCAAACCCCGGTGCCGGGCCAGGCCGGATGTGATACGACGAAAAAGGGAGCACGCATGCGCGATGACAATTCAAGGTCAGACGGTTTCGTCGACCTTGAGGGCCTCTCCCTGGAGAAGCTCATGGAGGTCGACGAGGCCTGGCTGCGCAGGAGGCTGGAGCCCTTGCTCCTGGAGACGGCGGAGCCGACGGCGGGATTCGCGAGTTCGATCTGACGAATCACCTTGCCGTTTCACGCGGGTCGCGGCAGAAAGGTGATCGTGAATCATTCGTCCACTCCGGTCGCGCCGGCGATACGAGGGGTGCCTTCCCGCGCGGGGGGGATTGACCGTGCCAATAGAGTCGTACGGCATCGAGTCCATGACCTGATTGGACCTCTTGTCCGTGAGGCGGTGCCCTGCGTGCACGACATGGGGGAGGCCGAGTGGGAACGCCTGCTCGACCAGTTGAACAGCGGAGACTGCACGCCCTTTCTGGGATCCGGGGCGTGCGTGGGGACTCTGCCGACGGGGACGGCGCTGAGCCGCGACATGGCGCGCCGATGGGACTATCCCTTCGACGACGATCACGATCTTCCCCGGGTGACGCAGTTCGCGGTGATGAGATATGGGGACTCCGTATATGTGAAGAGGCGCATCTGTGACGAGCTCGACGCGGGGGGTGCGCCCGACTTCCTCGACCCCCTCGAGCCCCACGCCCTGCTGGCGAGTTTCCCTCTTCCGGTATATCTGACGACGAACTACGACGACTTCATCCTGCGCTCGCTCGAAGCGGTGGGAAAAAGGCCGAACGTGGCCATCTGCCCGTGGAACAAAGGGCTGGCCTACGCGGAGGACCTGTTCAGCAGCGAGGCGGGCTGGAATCCCAGGCCCGAGGCCCCGCTCATCTACCACCTGCACGGCAACCTGCAGGACCCGGCGTCGATCGTGCTGGCCGAGGACGACTATCTGGAGTTTCTCACCAACCTCGCGGTCGACGGCGTCGCGGGCGGCCAGCGAATGCTGCCCACCTCCATTCTCGCGGCGCTGACCAGAAGACCCCTGCTGTTCATCGGGTACAGCCTGCAGGACTGGACGTTTCGCGTGCTTTTCCACGGGCTGTTGAAAGCCGTTCCCGGAATCAACCGCCGCAGGCACGTGAGCGTCCAGCTCGCCCCCTCGCTCGCCAGCACGAAAGCGGACGTGCTGGAGGTCCAGCGCCAGCTGGCCAGATACTACGAAGACTGGCGGATCTCCATCTTCTGGGGAACGGCGGAGGAGTTCTGCCGTGAGCTGCGCCGGCGGATGGGACCGGTGCCGTGACCCCCGACGTGACCCCCGACCGCGACCGGCCCGACGCGGACGACCAGCCGTACGTCGGCCTGCGGGCCTTCCGCCGCGAGGACGGTTCCAAGTTCTTCGGCCGCGACAGGGAGGCCTGCGAGGTCTCCGACCTGTGGCAGGCCGGGCGCCTGACCGTGCTGTACGGGCCGTCCGGCGTGGGCAAGACCTCGCTGATCCAGGCCGGTGTGCTCCCGCTGCTGGACGCAGGGAAGACCGACGTCCTGCCGATAGGGCGGGTGTCGCACGGCTCGCCCTTCCCGTCGGCCGCGCTCTCGCGGCACAACCCGCACGTGTTCGCGCTGCTGTCGTCGTGGTCCCCCTCGGAGACGCCCACCCGGCTGGCCGGGCTGACGATCCGCGAGTTCCTGAGCCGGCGCCCGCCGCGCCAGGACCCGTACGGCGACCCGGTCCTCACCCTGGCCGCGATCGACCAGGCGGAGGAGCTCTTCGGCGACTTCGCCCACCGCCAGCCGTACCGGGAGTGGTTCATCAGCCAGCTCGTCGAGGCGCTGGACGGCGATCCGAACCTGCGCCTCCTCGTCTCGATCAGGGAGGACCACCTCGCCTCGATCCTTCCCCACGAGCCGAAACTGGCGGGCATGGCCAGAAGCCGGTTCCCGCTGACCGCTCTCGACACGGCCGCCGCGGTCCGGGCGACCGAGGGGCCGCTCGAGGGGACGGGACGCTCGTTCGCCCCCGGCGCCGCGCGGGGCCTGGTGGACGACCTGCGCATGATCAGGGTCGGCAGGGCGCTCGGCGAGGAGGTCGTCGCCGACGCCAAGGCGGTCGAGCCCGTCCAGCTGCAGGTCGTGTGCTCGGCGATGTGGCGTTCCCTGCCGCAGGACGTGCGGGTCATCTCCTCCGACCACGTGCGCAGGTTCGCCAACGCCGACCGGTCGCTCACCGACTTCTCCGAGCGGATGATCGCCGAGGTGGCCCGCGACCACTTCGAGGACGACGTCGCCGAGCTCAGAAGCTGGCTGCGCCGCTGCCTCATCACCGAGCTGGGCACCCGGGAGGTCGTCTACCAGGGGGAGACCGTCACCGCCGGCATGCCGAACGCGGTGGTCAGGGCGCTGGTCGACCGCCACATCCTGCGCGAGGACATCAAGGGCGGCACGCGATGGTGCGAGCTGTCGCACGAGCGCCTCATCCAGCCGATCCTCCAGAACGACCACGTCGTCGTGCGGGCCGAGAGCAGGTCCTTTCCCGACGACTACCTGCGGGCCGCCGAGCTCTCGTTCCGTGACGGGGAGTTCGCGCTGGCGGCGAAGCAGGCCGAGGAGGCGCTGGCGCGGTGCGGGGGCAACACCAGGATGCGGGCGGAGATCGAGTCCTTCCTCGGCAACGTCGCGCACCGGCGAGAGGACTTCGAGAAGGCCGTCTCCCACTACCGCAACGCCGCGGTCCACTTCGAGACGCTGGGGGCGACCTCGGCCGTCGGCGGCCTTCTCGCCGGGATCGGCCGGCTGCGGCTGGCCCAGGGACGGCCCTCGGTCGCGGTCCGGGAGCTGTACTCGGCGATACGCCGCGTGCCCAACGACCTGAACATCCAGACCGAGCTCGCCTGGGCGCTCTGGTACGACGGTCACCCCGACGCGGCGCGCGACGTCCTCAACGACGTCCTGGGCAGGGAGGGGAACATCACCGAGGCGTTGCGGGCGCGGGGCGAGATCCTCGCCGGGCTCGGCCAGGCGGAGGCGGCGCTGCGCGATCTCGACCGGGTCCGGCCGCTGCAGTGGCCGTCCACCCGGGCCGCCCACGCCCTCGCGCTGGCCTCCCTGGGGCGTCTTCCCGAGGCGGAACGAGAGGTCAGGGCGGTGCTGGCCGAGGCGGGAGATCACGGTCCGGTGCTGCTGTACGCCGCCCTGGTTCGCGCTTCGGCCGGCGACGCCGCGTCGGCGGCCGATCTGGCCCAGAGGGCGAGGGCGGCGAGAGCGCCCGGCCTGCCTGCGCATCTCGCGGCCGAGGCGGCTCGGCTGCTCGCCACGTCGTGAGCACCCGCGCGGCCACGTGGGCACCGGTCGCCCTGACCTTCCTGGCCGTCCCGGCGAGACCCAGCCGCGCGTGCAGGCGCAGCAGCGACGTGAACGTCACCCCCGTGGCGACGGCGAGCATCAGGACGGTCAGGATGACGGCCGCCGTCCGGATGCCGAAGGCGGCGGCCAGGATCCCGCCGAGCGGGGCGGCGACGCACACGGCGCCGTGCGCGACGAGCCGGTGCACGCTCACCACGCGTCCGAGCTTGGCCTTGTCGACGGTGTCGACCTCGAAGGTCCTGATCGCCACGTTGCAGAGCGCCCCGGCGCACCCGGTCAGCAGTATCGCGAGCCCGAAGAAGAGCGGGCCCTCCCCGTACGCCGCGACGAAGAGCGCCAGCACCCATATCCACAGCTGGGCGAAGAGCGTGAAGTTCCTCGGTTCGAGCCTGAGGTAGGGGGCCAGGCCCGATCCCGCCACGCCGCCCATGCCCCCGGCCGCCAGGACCAGGCCGACCTGGTACGAGGGCAGATCCGCCGACCCGGCGATGAAGACCATGATGAGCGCGTTGATCATCAGGTTGGTGACCGTGGTCAGGGCCATGGCCCTGCGCAGGAACGGGTGCCTGGACAGTTCCTGGAAACCGTCGGATATCTCTCGCAGCAGGTGGCGTCCCGCCAGGCTTCTCACGCCGCCGGCGATCTCGCGGATCGCGTGCAGCTGCGGCGGGCGCCCCCTCTTCCTGGTCTTTCCCGCCGCCACGCTCAGGGGGGAGAGGAGGGCCAGGAAGAACAGCCCCGCGTTCACCGCGAAGGACGTCGCGTGCATGACCCCGAAGAGCCATCCTCCGAGCGGCCTGCCCGCCAGCACCGCGATGTGCGAGATCGTCTCGCTCCTGGCCATCACGATGGAGGCCTGGTTCCTCGGGACGAGGGACGATATCAGCGCCGTCTCCGCCAGCGAGTAGACGACCCACAGCGTTCCCTCGAGGAAGGCCGCGAGCAGGAGGTGCGCCAGCGACGCCCGGTCGAGGACGAGCGCGAGGAACACGGTGAAGACGGTCAGTCCCCGCAGGGTCTCGGTGAGGAGCATCAGCGAGCGCGGATCCACCCGGTCCGCGAGGACGCCCGCCGGGATGTAGAAGACCAGGATCGGGAAGGTCAGGGCGAAACTGGTCCAGCCCGCCTGCACCGGAGAACCGGTCAGGGCCAATGCCAGGAGGGGATAGGCGACGCTCACGGCTCGTGACCCCACGGTCGAGAACGTCATCCCCAGCCAGACGCGGGCGAATTTTCTCATCGGCTAGTTCGAAGTCGCTCTCTGATCCCGGGCCCTGGCGCGACCTGGTCGCCCGCCGTCCCCGTCTGCGTCCTAGGGAACACCTCACAAGGCAATGGGGGAGAGAGCTAACCGGACTCCCGCTGTTAGGTGAACGATGACAATTTCTTGACAAAAAGCCGCAGAAATCAACAGCAATAAGAGCCCGTTCGTCAAAACGGGTCACAGTGGTGTCGCTGAGTCACTTGAGTCCCAAAAGCATAGCGCCGAAGAAGAGCAGCCGGGAAAGGTCGGCTGTTTCCGCGCCCGGAAAGTGGCATTTGGGAATCGCCGGGAAAACCTCGCCCCGGCCGCATCCGGTGGCGTTCGGCGCCGGATCGCCGGAGCCGCAGGGCCGTCCACCGGCACCCGGATCACTCCTGGTATTCCCGGTCAGCGCGCGGCGGCCCGCCCTCCGGGGCGATGGCGCGGTGCGGTCCCCGCCCTCCCCCCCGGGATCGTCTCCGAGGGGAGGGGGCGGGATTCAGGCCGGCAGCTGGGCGTCCAGGCGGTAGCCGTCCACGGTGACGTAGACCTGGTCGCCCGGACGGGCGTTCAGGCGCATCAGGACGGGCTGCAGGGAGTCGAAGACGGGGTGGTCCCGCCAGACCAGGACCACCGCGTTGTCGCCGGGGCCGGTGACCGACAGCAGCGTGCCGGGACGCATGCCCAGCTGGGTGGCGTACCCCTCGGGCACGGCCACCGGGCCGCCCCGCAGGTGGTCGCTGGTCACCTCGATGCGCTGCCAGCGGCTCGGGTCGGACGACGGGCTCGCGGGCGGGTGGAGCTGGGCCCGCTGGCTGGTGATCAGGTGCGGCCTGGAGTTTCCGCTCGCCAGGGCCGACAGCGTGGCCAGGGCGGCGCGGGGGTCGATGGCGCCGGCGTTCACCTGCGGGATCGGCTGACCGCCGCGGTGGTGGTGGCCGTTGGCCCCCGGGGTGCGGCGCGGCAGCTGCCTGACCGCCTCGGAGGAGCTCTCCTGGGGGGCCTCCTCCTGCGCGGTGCCGGCGGCGGCGAGGGCGTCCAGCCAGGCCTGGGCCGAGTGGGCCCGGACGCCCAGCTGGAGTTCCATGAGCCGGAGCGCGTCACTGTCGATCGGTTTGTTCGACAGGAGCTGGCGGGTCCGCTCGCGCAGGCCGCCCAGATCGCCCACGACGAGCCAGTCGTCCTGGAGCCGCCGGTCGGGCATGAGCGTGACCAGCACCCTCCAGAGCGGGGTCCGCAGGGTGGGGACCTCGATCGGGTGCGCGGGGTCGGCACCGATGAGCTGGTCCTTGGTGGCGGCGGAGCCCAGCCACTCGGTCAGCCCGAACATGTGACCGGTGAGCGGCGCGGACTCCGAGGAGCGCAGCCAGAGCAGGATGCGTTCCTCCGCGGAGCGCTGGGCCGCCGAGAGCGCGTCGCGGTCGGCGTTCAGCTTGTGCGCGAGCGCGCGCAGGCTGATCGGGTCGACCGCGAAGAGCCGCTCGACGGCGACCGCGCGCTCCAGCGGGCTCCAGTCGCGGAACATGTTGTCGACCAGGCGCACCAGCGGGTAGTCGCTGAGGCGGACCTGGGGGGCGACCGGCTCCGGGGCCGGTTCCGGGACCGGCTGACGCTGCTCCTGCGGCGCGGGCGCGGGTGGCGCGGAGGGCTGGGCGGGGACCTGAGGCGGTGCCTGCGGCGCGGGTGCCTGCGCCGGGTCCTGAACCCGTTCCTGGACCGGGACCTGGACGGCGGCCGGCGCGGCGTACTCGGCGACCCCCGGGATGCGGCTGAGCACCTCGCGGAACACGGCGGTGACCACGGCCTCGGGGGAGGAGGGCGAGGGCCCGCTCAGGTCTCCCGCGGTCAGGCGGCGCAGGCGGTTCCAGCCGCCGAGGCCGGCGATGGCCGCGCGCGCGGGCTCCGGCCAGCCGGGCAGGGTGGGATCGACCGTGTGCACGTGCAGCGCGGGCAGCACGTCGCTCAACGGCAGATGATCCCAGCGTGACAGTGAGAGCCGGGCCAGCCTGTCGCAAACCCAGTCGAGCCCAGCGGCGCCGAGGGCCTTGGGCAGGGTGACCGACGACCACCAGCCGGCGGGCAGCCGGGGGTCGGCCAGGGCTTCGGCGACCTGCTGGGGACGGCTCCAGCGCAGGGCCGGGACCAGATCACTCAGGCAGATCGATGACTCGGCATCCATCGGCGGACCGTAACCTCCCCAAAGTGACGCGTGTGGCTAATGGTGCAGCTTACGCCGCAAGCTATCAATTGGTGTTAAGAGGGTAAAGCTCCTTGGTACCCAAATCAGACGGAAGGACACGCGGACGGCCACCCAGAACCGTCACGGCCTCCGCCCCGGCGCGGCGTCCGGCGTCCAGCGCGGCCTCGTCCGCGGCCCCGCTCAGCAGGGCCGTCAGCAGCCCGGCGGCGAACGCGTCCCCCGCTCCAATGGAGTCAATCACCTCGGTGGTGAGCGCGGGAACCCGAGCGGCCAACTTTCCGTCCCTGGCCATCAGCGCGCCGCGGGATCCGAGCTTCACCGCCGCGGCGCCGTAGCTGAGGCTGAGGCTCTCGGCCGCCCCCTCGGCGGTGGCCTCGCCGGTGAGCAGCAGCGCCTCGTCCAAATTGGGAATGATCAGCTGGGCGGTCAGGGTCTCCTGGACGAACCGCTCGACGCCGAACGAGCGCAGGAAACCGGTCGAGGCGGGGTCCACGCTGATCGAGACACCGCGCCGGGACGCCTCGGCCATGGCCAGCCGGGAAAGTTGGAGTCCCGGCTCGGCGAACAGTGTGTATCCGGACAGATGGAGATGACCCACCCCGTCGAGCAGGCTCTCGTCCCAGTCGCCCGTGCCGATGTGCCCGCCCGCGCCCCGGTTGGTGAGCATGGAACGCTCTCCGGTCACGTCGACCATGGCGATCACCACCGCGGTGGGCCGGTCGGGGTCGACCCGCAGATGCGGCCGTACCCCGAATCTCCGCAGCTCGGCGGCGTGCCAGTCGGCGGTGTCGAAGCCGGCCCGGGTCAGGATCCGCACGTCGGCGCCCAGCCGGGCGGCCCAGGAGGCCGTGTTGGCCCCGGACCCGCCGGGACGCAGCACGATGTCGGCGGCGGTGTCCGTCCCGACGGCCAGGCCGCTCCTGGCGGACCCGCCATGAAGTGCGACGACGTCGGTCACCACGTCGCCGATGACCAGCAGACCCGTTCCGGCCACGGTGACCTCAGTTTCCCCGGCTCCAGGAGGCCGCGATCTGCCCGGCGACGCGGGCGTTGCCCCGCACCGCGGCCAGGTTCGCCTCCAGCGAGGCGCCGCCGGTGCCGCGCACCAGGTAGCCCAGCAGGAACGGGGTGATGGCCTGACCGGTGATCTGGCGCTGCCCGGCCTCGGCGAGGGCCTCGGTGAGGACCCGGTCGTGCAGCTCGGGGTCGAGCTGCTCGGGCAGCGGCACCGGGTTGGCGACGATCAGCGCGGTCTCCGGGCCGCCGAGCGCGTCCTGGGCCCGCATGATGCCCGCGGCCTCGTCGGGGGTCTCGATCCGCCAGTCGATCGGCTCGCCCGAGGAGTGCAGGTAGAAGCCGGGGAACTCGTCGGTGCGGAACCCCGCGATCGTGACGCCGCGCGTCTCCAGCCGCTGCAGGGTGGCCGGAACGTCCAGGATCGACTTCACACCCGCGCAGACCACGGTGATGCGGGTCCGGCTCAGCATGTCGAGGTCGGCGGACTCGTCCTGGCTCTCGGTCCACCCGCGGTGCACGCCGCCGAGACCGCCGGTGGCGAAGACCCGGATGCCCGCCCTGGCGGCCAGGAACGAGGTGGCGGAGACCGTGGTCGCCCCGCTCGCCCCGAGCGCGGCGGCGGCGGGCAGGTCGCGGAAGCCCAGCTTGCGAAGCCCCTGCTCGCCGGCGACGCGCTCCAGCTCGCTCTTGTCGAGACCGATGCGCGCCACGCCGTCCAGCACCGCGATCGTCGCGGGCACGGCCCCGGCCTCCCGGACGATCCGCTCCAGCTCCACCGCGACCTCGAGGTTGCGGGGCTGGGGCAGGCCGTGAGAGATGATCGTGGACTCCAGTGCCACGATCGGGGCACCCTGCTCCAGCGCTTCGGCCACCTCGCCGGAGGGGCGGAGCGTGCTGGAGAGGGACTGTCGGGTGGTACGCATGAGCTGGTTCTGTCTCCTTGTCCGAGGTCGTAATCATTGCTTGCTTTTGGAACGGTGTAAACGACACCGTCTTCCCCAAAAAGAGCACGTTACGGCGGTTGCAGGGAGACGTCCACTCAAAGATCAGCCAATAACCACCACCCCGAGCAGTGAGATCCCGCCGATGATGACCGTGGCGATCCCGCCCAGGAGCAGCGACCGCCCGCCCCGCGCGAGCCTGCGCAGGTCGACCCCGGTGCCCAGGGCGAAGAGTGCCGCCGCCAGCAGCACCGCCGTCAGGCCGGGAACGGCCCGCGTGATCTCGTGCGGCACCACGCCCAGGCTCCGCGCCGCCACGGCCGCGACGAACCCGGCGACGAACAGCGGCACCACCGGCGGGCGCCGCACCGCCCTGCCGGCCTCGGGGCCGTCGGCCGCGGCACGGCGCAGGGAGACGGAGGTGAAGCCGACGATCGGGGCCAGCAGGACGACCCGGGCCAGCTTGACGGCCACCGCGCTCACCAGCACGCCCGCTCCGGCCGCCGCGCCGATGGCCGCCACCTGCGCGACCTCGTGGACCGAGGCCCCGGCCCACAGGCCCAGCTGCTGCGGGGTCAGTCCCAGCGCCCCCGCGAGCAGGGGCAGCGTCACGATCGAGACGCTGCCGTACAGGACGACCACGCCGACCGCGGCCGCCACGTCGTCGTCGTCGCTCCCCGCGACCTCGTGCATGGCGGCCACGGCCGCCGCCCCGCAGACGGACACGCCGGTCGCGATCAGCAGGGACCTGCGCGGGCCGACGCCGACGCGGCCTCCGATCCACCGCGTCGCGGCGAACGTGACGCCGGTCGCCACGGCGACCACCGCCAGCGCCCGCCAGCCGAGCGCCAGCAGCTCCGGCAGCGCGATCTGCAGGCCGAGCAGCACGATCGCCAGGCGGAGCACCCGGCGGGAGGCGAACCCGAGCCCGGGGGCCAGCGACCGGTGCAGGCCGCCGAGGTTGGTGAGCGCGACCCCGAGGACCACCGCGATCACGGCGGCGCTCACCCCGGGAACGATCCGGGCCGCGGCCGTCGCCAGGACCACCGCGACGGCCGCCGCCCCCAGCCCCGGCGCGAGCGTCCTGAACGTCGCGAGCCTCGCAGCCGGTGCGGGCGTCGGTGCGGGCGTGGGCGTGGGTCGTACGGGCGTCGGAGGGGGTTGCGCGGTGGAGCCGGGAGGGCGGGTGAGCGGGGAGACGGGCATCCCCCGAGTTTCGGCGCGGTGCCGGGAGGCCGGTAGCCGTCACCTTCCTGGAAGGTCATAGCCTGTCGCTATGAGCGAGCTGCCCGACCTCGAATCCCTGCGCCTGCTCGTCGATGTGGAACGCCTGGGCAGTCTCGGCCAGGCCGCGCGGGCCGCGGGCATCGCGCAGCCGTCGGTGAGCAAGCGCATCTCGCTGCTGGAACGCCGCCTCGGGCTGCCGCTGCTGGAACGCACCCCGCGCGGGTCCACCCTCACCCCGCAGGGCGTGATGGTCTCGGCCTGGGCCACGCAGGTGCTGGCCGCGGCGGAGGAGCTCATGCGGGGGGCGGAGGCGGTACGGCACGGCCGGGCCGCGCACCTGCACATCGCCGCCAGCATGACGGTGGCCGAGTACCTGCTGCCGCGCTGGCTGGGGGAGCTCCAGGAGCGCGAGCCCCAGGTCCAGGTCGGCCTGGACGTGCAGAACTCGGCCGAGGTGGCGAAGCTGATCGGCGGGGAGATCGAGCTCGGGTTCGTGGAGGGGCCCTCGGTCCCGGCCGGGCTGGTGTCGCGGGTGGTGGCCACCGACAGGCTCGTGGTGGTGGTCGCGCCGGGGCACCCGTGGGCGCGCCGTCGCACCCCGCTGCTCGCCGCCGAGCTGGCCGCCACCCCGCTGGTCGTCCGCGAGCGGGGGTCGGGCACCCGCGAGACGCTGGACCTCGCGCTCACCGGCCACGCCGTCGCCCCCCCGAGGCTGGAGCTCGGTTCCAACGCCGCGGTCAAGGGCGCCGCCCGCGAGGGCGCCGCCCCCGCCGTGCTCAGCGGCTACGCGGTGGAGGCCGAGCTGGCCACCGGCCGCCTGGTCGAGGTGCCCACGAAGGACATCGACCTCACGCGCCGCCTGCGGGCGGTCTGGCGCCACGGCCGTGCCCCCACCGGCCCCGCCGCCACCCTCCTCAAGATCACCCTCTCCGCCGCCCGCGAGCGGAGCTGATCCGGGCGGCCGGGGGGATGGTCGGGGATGGCTGGGGGATGGTCGTGGATCAGGGGGCCGTGATCCGGCCGGTCGTGGATCGGGCCGGTCCCGGGCCGGGCCGGGCGCGGGCGGCGGGCGTGGGTGAGCGGGTGAGCGGTCGCCGGGTGAGGTGGTCGGCGAGGCGCGTGGGGCTGCCGATCTAGCGATATTTCGGGATATGGTGAAGCGCATGGTGATGGTCGAGACGCCGAGCGTGCTCTGCCCCGAGCCGCACTGGCAGACGGGTCTCTGAGCGGCGGGAGCCCTCAGCCCCGCATCCCTCACCTCACCCCCTGGGAAGTCCAGTGCTCCACTCTCGCTATGAGGCCGTGATCGTCGGAGGCGGCCACAACGGCCTGGTCGCGGCCGCCTACCTCGCCCGCGCCGGACGGCGCGTCCTCGTCCTGGAACGCCTCGGTCACGTCGGCGGCCTCGCCGTGTCGGCGAGGGCGTTTCCCGGGGTCGACGCCCGGCTCTCGCGCTACTCGTACCTGGTCAGCCTGCTGCCCTCGAAGGTCGTCGCCGACCTGGGGCTCAAGATCGCGCTGCGCCGCCGCCGGTACGCCTCGTACACGCCGGTGGGCGACACCGGGCTGCTGGTCGACAACGGCGACGCCGCGCGGACCGCGGGCTCCTTCGCCCGGGTCACCGGAGGCACCGGCGAGCTGGAGGCGTGGCGGCGCTTCTACGGGATGACCGCCGACGTGGCCGAGCGGGTCGCGCCGACGCTGCTGGAACCCCTCGCCGACCGCGCGGCGATGCGGAGACTCGTCGGCGAGGAGGCCTGGCGCGACCTGTTCGAGCGGCCGGTCGGCGAGGTGGTGGACGAGCGGTTCGCCGACGACACCGTGCGCGGCGTGGTCCTCACCGACGCCCTCATCGGCACCTTCGCCGACCCCTCGGACCCGGACCTGCTGGCCAACCGCTGCCTCCTCTACCACGTGATCGGCGACGGGACCGGCGACTGGAACGTCCCCGTCGGCGGCATGGGCGCGGTCTCCGGCGCGCTCGCCGACGCCGCGCGCGCCGCCGGGGCGAAGATCCTGACCGGCGCGGAGGTCCTCGCGGTCGACCCCTCGGGCGAGGTCGCCTTCCGCGACGCGGACGGGGAGCACACGGTGACGGGCGAGCGGATCCTGGCCAACGTGCCGCCCGCCGTGCTGGCCAGGCTGCTCGGGGACACCGAGCCCACCCCTGAGGGCGCCCAGCTCAAGGTCAACATGGTGCTGTCGCGGCTGCCGCGCCTGAAGGATCCCGGCGTGGACCCCGTGGCCGCGTTCAGCGGCACGTTCCACATCAACGAGGGCCGCGACCAGCTCGCCCGCGCGTACGCGGAGGCGTCGGCCGGGCGGATTCCCTCGCTGCCCCCGGCCGAGGTCTACTGCCACTCGCTGACCGACCCCTCGATCCTCGGCCCGGAGCTGCGCGAGGCCGGAGCCCACACGATGACGCTGTTCGGCCTGCACATGCCGGCCAGGCTGTTCCGCGAGGACCCGGTGGGGGCGCGCGAGGCCGCGCTGCGCGCCACACTCGCCTCGATGAACGCCGTTCTCGCCGAACCCGTCGAGGACTGCCTGCTGCGTGCCCCCGACGGCGGCCTCTGCCTGGAGGCCAAGACCCCGGTCGACCTGGAGACCGAGGCGGGCCTGCCCGGCGGCCACATCTTCCACCGGGACCTGTCCTGGCCGTACGGGGAGCCGGGGCGGTGGGGCGTGGAGACCGGGTTCGAGCGCGTCCTGCTCTGCGGCGCGGGCGCCCGGCGCGGCGGCGGCGTCAGCGGCATCCCCGGCCACAACGCCGCCATGGCGCTGCTCACCTGAGGGCCGGCACCGGCCCGGCCGGGGTGGGGCGGAGGCGTTCATCCGGCTCTCATGATGTGCGTCTACCGTGGAGGCCATGGCTGACGGTGAGGCGGCGCGGGTGCTGGTCGTGGACGACGAGCCCGCGCTGAGGGAGGCGCTGCAGAGCAGCCTGGAGTTCGAGGGCTACCAGGTCGGCCTGGCCTCGGACGGCCAGGCGGCGCTGGAGGCGATCGACCGGGAGCCGTACGAGCTGGTCCTGCTCGACGTCATGATGCCCCGCCTGGACGGGCTGACCGCCTGCCGCAGGCTCAGGGCGGCGGGTAACCACCTGCCGGTGCTCATGCTCACCGCCCGCGACGCCGTGGGCGACCGGGTGTCGGGCCTGGACGCGGGGGCCGACGACTACCTGGTCAAGCCGTTCGAGCTGGACGAGCTGCTGGCGCGCGTCAGGGCGCTGCTGCGGCGCGGCGCGCTGAGCGCGCCCGCGGCCGAGGACGACGCGGTCCTGACCTTCGGCGACCTGCGGATGGACACCGCCGGCCGCGATGTCACCCGGGCGGGCGAGCCGCTGGAGTTGACCCGCACCGAGTATCTGCTGCTGGAGCTGCTCATGATCCACCCCCGCCAGGTGCTCACCCGCGAGCAGATCCTCAGCGAGGTGTGGGGCTTCGACTTCGAGCCGTCCTCCAACTCCCTCGACGTCTACGTCATGTACCTGCGCCGCAAGACCGAGACCGGCGGGCGCCCCCGGTTGATCCACACCGTCCGGGGCGTCGGCTACGTGCTGCGGACCTCCGCGTGAACGGTCGCCGCTCCCTGCGCTCCCGGCTGACCCTGCTGGTGGCGTCGGCCGTGGCGCTGGCGATCGCGGTGTGCGCGGTGCTGTGCTGGTTCGTCGTCAGGGCCGAGCTGCTGCGGCAGGTGGAACGCTCGCTGGAGGGACGGCCGCAGGGCATCGAGTGGATCAGGCCGTACTGCCCGGTGGGGCCGCGATGGGCGGGAATCCCGGGGGTCCCGGGGGACCGGGGAGGCCCGGGAGGCCCGGGAGAGATCATCGGTCGCAGGCCGCAGCTCCGCCTCCCGCCCATCCAGCTGGTCTACGCCGACGGCGCGAGGTGCGTGGCGGGCTCCACCCCCGTCAAGGTCACCCCGGCGGACCTGGCCCTGGCGCAGGGCCCCCCGGGCGGGCGGGCGTTCAGGAACGGCGTGACCGACGGCGGCGAGGAGGTCCGGGTGATGACGAAGAACGTCGGCGCCGGCCTCGCGGTCATGGAGTCCCGATCCCTGGAGGAGGTCCGCGCCACCCTCGCCACCCTCGCCTGGATCCTCGCCGGGGTCACCGCCCTCGGCGTGCTCGGCGCCGCCTCCGCCGGGCTGCTCGTCTCCCGTACGGCGCTGCGCCCCGTCGGCCGCCTGACCGAGGCCGTCGAGTACGTCGCCAGGACCGAGGACCTCGACACCAGGATCCCGGTCGAGGGCACCGACGAGATCGCCAGGCTCGGCGTCTCCTTCAACGCGATGACCACCGCGCTGGCCGGGTCCCGCGAGCGCCAGCGGCGGCTGATCGCCGACGCGGGGCACGAGCTGCGCACCCCGCTCACCAGCCTGCGCACCAACATCGACCTGCTGCTGCGCAGCGAGAACGCCGGGCGCCCCCTCGACGCCGCTCCCAAGCGCAGGCTGCTGACCAACCTCAAGGCCCAGTTCGAGGAGATGTCCACGCTCGTCGGGGACCTGCTCCAGCTCTCGCGTTCGGAGGACGAGCACGAGCCGCACGTCGAGGTCGCCTTCCACGACGCCGTCGAGGCGGCCGTGCGCAGGGCGCGGCCGCGCGCCCCCGACACCGCGATCGAGGTGGAGCTGAGCCCCTGGTACCTGCGGGGCGACCAGGCCGCCCTGGAGCGGGCCGTGGTGAACCTCCTGGACAACGCGGTGAAGTTCTCGGCGGACGGGGCCGATCCGGTGAGCGTGCGGCTCCGCGACGGCGAGCTGACCGTCAGGGACCACGGCCCCGGCATCCCGGGGGAGGAACTGCCGTACGTGTTCGACCGGTTCTGGCGGTCGTCCTCGGCCCGCAGCATGCCGGGCTCGGGGCTGGGGCTGGCCATCGTGGCCAAGGCCGTGCGCGACGCCGGGGGAGAGGTGAACCTGGAGAACGCCACCGGGGGCGGCATCCTCGCGCGCGTCCGCCTGCCCGGCTCCCCCACCCGGTCCCCCGTCATTTCGGAGACGTGAGCGGGCGTTCCGGCGGTGCCCTGTCGCGCAGGGGTGCGTGAGCGGGTGTTCCCGGTGACTTCCGGGGACGGTGTCCCGTTACTCCGGGGTGCCTGAGCGGGCGTTCCCGGTGACGCCGGAGACGGTGCCCCTGGGTCTCGTCGGCCGCCTCGCTCCGGGTCCGTGAGCCGCCCGCCCGCCGTTGGGACCGGCCGTCCCGGGTTTCTCACCCGGTGTTAATGGTCGCCTCAGGATCGCTCAAGATCACGTGACGACCCTGAGGGCATGAGACACCCGAGCCCCCGCCCCCGGAGGGCGGCGTGAAGCAGGCCACGGCGCCGGCGCGCACCCGGCTGGTCGAGATCGTGGTCCCCGTCCACAACGAGCAGCGGGTGCTCGGTGAGAGCGTCCGCCGCCTGCACGCCTACCTCACGGGAACCTTCCCGTACGGCTTCCGCATCACGATCGCCGACAACGCCAGCACCGACGCCACCTGGCGGATCGCCACCGCCCTCAGCCGCGAGCTGTCCCACGTGCGCGCCCTGCGCCTCGACGCCAAGGGCCGGGGCCGCGCGCTGCGCCGGGCGTGGTCGGCGAGCGACGCCGACGTGGTCAGCTACATGGACGTGGATCTCTCCACGGACCTGGACGCGTTCCTGCCGCTGGTGGCCCCGCTGCTGTCCGGTCACAGCGACCTGGCCATCGGCACCCGGCTTTCCAGGGGCTCCAACGTCGTCCGGGGGCCGAAACGGGAGTTCATCTCGCGGACGTACAACCTGCTGCTCCGCTCGGCGATGGGGGCGCGGTTCTCCGACGCGCAGTGCGGTTTCAAGGCGGTCCGCACCGAGATCGCGCAGGCGCTGCTCCCCGCCGTCGAGGACGAGGAGTGGTTCTTCGACACCGAGCTGCTGCTCCTGGCCGAGCAGCACGGGCTGCGCATCCACGAGGTGCCCGTCGACTGGGTGGACGACCCCGACAGCCGCGTCGACATCGCCAGGACCGCCGTGGACGACCTCAGGGGGATGGCCAGGGTGGCGCGAAAGACGTTGTCGGGGGCGGCCAGGATCCCGGTCCCGCCGCGCGTGCGGGGAGCGCGCCTGCCCAGGGGCATGGCCCGCCAGCTGCCCAGCTTCGCCGTCATCGGCGCCATTTGCACCCTGGCGCACCTGATCCTGTTCGTGACCCTGCGCCTGGTGATGCCGGCCGTCGTGGCCAACGGGGTGGCCCTGCTCGTCACCGCCGTCGCCAACACCGCGGCCAACCGGCGCTTCACCTTCGGCGTCACGGGCCGCACCGGAGCCCTCCGCCACCAGCTCGAAGGCGGCCTGGCCTTCCTCGTCGGCCTGCTGCTGAGCACCGGCGGCCTGGCCCTGCTCGACCTCGTGGCGCCCGCGGCCTCCACCGCCGCGGAGGTCGCCGCGCTCGTGGCGGCCAACGCCCTCGCCACCCTCGTACGATTCCTGATGCTCCGCGCCTGGGTCTTCAACCCTCGCCGCGCCAAGGAGACCACTCCATGACCATTCACACCCCGCGGGACGCGGGATCTTCCTCCACGCCCGCACCCGGTACGGCGCCGTCCGCGCCGTCCGCGCCGTCCGCGCCGTCCGCGCCGTCCGCGCCGTCCGCGCCGTCCGCGCCGTCCGCGCCGTCCGTGCCGGTCACGCCGGTCGCGCCGTCCGCGCCACCCGTGTCGGTCGCGCCGGCCGTGCCCGAAACGGCGGCGTCGTCTTCCGGCGGGGGGCATGTCGCCGGGCGGGGCCGTGCGGAGCGGGCGGGCGGGTTCGGCGGGGCCGTGCGGCGGGTGTTCCTCGGCGGCCCCGGCGACCCCCGGTGGGCGCGGCCCGGCCTGTGGGGGGTGCTCGCGACGGCCGCCGTCCTGTACGTGTGGGCGCTCGGGCGCAACGGCTACGCCAACGACTACTACTCCGCCGCGATCCTGTCGGGCACCCAGAGCTGGAAGGCGTTCTTCTTCGGGGCCCTGGACGCCGGGTCGTTCATCACCGTGGACAAGCCGCCGCTCGCGCTGTGGGTGATGGGACTGCCCGCGAGGATCTTCGGGTTCGGCACCTGGAGCATGCTCCTGCCCCAGGCCGTCGCCGGGGTCGCCGCCGTCGCCGTGCTCCACTCGGCCGTGCGAAGGGCACTGCCCGGCACGTACGGCCACGCCGCGGCACTGGTCGCGGCCCTGGTGATGACGCTGACCCCGATCACTGTGGCCATCAACCGGGACAACAATCCCGACACCCTCCTCGTCCTGCTGCTGGTGCTCGCCACCTGGTTCTGCCAGGAGGCGGTACGCACCGGCCGGATGCGCACGCTCGTCGTCTCGGCGGTGCTCGTCGGGCTGGCGTTCAACACCAAGATGCTCCAGGCCTACCTGGTGCTCCCGGTCTTCGCCCTGCTCTACCTGGCCCTGGCTCCCGGCGCCCCGCTCCGCCGCCTCGGGCACCTGCTCGCGGCGGGCGCCGCGCTGGTGGTCTCCAGCGCCTGGTGGATGGTGGTCGTGGACCTGTGGCCTGCGTCGAGCAGGCCCTACGTCGGCGGCAGCACCGACAACTCCGTCCGGGACCTCGTCATCGGCTACAACGGCCTCGGTCGGATCTTCGGCGGGAGCGGCGGGCCCGGCGGAGGTGGCGGGCCCGGGGGCGGCGGCGGGTTCGGCGGAGAGGCGGGCGCCGGGCGCCTGTTCAACGACATCATGGCCGGGCAGATCTCCTGGCTGCTGCCCTTCTCGGTGATCGCGCTCGTCGCGGGCCTGGCCCTGGTCGCGCGCGGCCCGCTCCGCGACGCCAGGATCGCCCTGCCGCTGTGGGGTGGCTGGCTCGCGGTCCACTACGTGGTGTTCAGCTTCTCCAGCGGTACCTTCCACCCGTACTACACCACCGCGATGGCCCCGGCCGTCGCCGCCCTGACCGGTCTCGGCGGGGTGCTCGCGTGGCGGGCCCACCGGGAGTCCCGGGCCTGGTCGTGGGTGCTGCCCGCGGGCATCGCGGTCACCGGGGCGTGGGCGTTCACGCTGCTGCGACGCACCGACGACTTCGTACCCTGGCTGGCCTGGGCGGTGGCCGGCGCGACCGTCGTGGCGGTCGCCGGGCTGCTCCTGGCCCGCCTCGGGCGGCGGCTCAGGCCGCGGATCGCCGCGGTCGCGCTGATGGCCGGGCTGGTGGCCGTCCTGGCCGGGCCCGCCGCCTACGCGCTGACCCCTCTCGGCTCGCCCGTCAACGGCACCAACCCCACGGCGGGCCCCGCGGGCGGCGGAGGCTTCGGCGGCATGCGGGGCGGCCTCCCCGGCGGCGTACGAGCGGGGCTTGCCGGGGGAACGCGCGGCGAGCTCCCCGGCGGCGCGCCGGGGCAGGGCCCGGGACAGGCTCCGGGACAGGGCGCGACCGGTGACGCCGCCCCGCGCGTGCGCTACGGCTTCCCCGGCGGGGCGCGGGGCGGCTTCGGCGGGGCCATGGACCAGCGGATGGTCGACTACCTGAAGAGGAACCGGGGCGGCGCGACCTGGCTGGTGGCGGTGGGCAGCGCTCAGGGCGCCTCCTCGGCCATCCTGTCGACCGGGCTGCCCGTGATCGCGATGGGCGGCTTCACCGGTGGCGACCCGGCCATGACCGTGGACCGGCTCAAGGGGCTCGTCTCCTCGGGACGGCTCAGGTACGTGATGCCCGGCGGCGGCAGGGGAGGGCCCGACGCTGGCGGCTCCCAGGTGACCGAGTGGGTGCGGGCCAACTGCGCCGCCGTCAAGGCCTCGGAGTACGGCGGTTCCACCGGCCAGTCCCTCTACCGCTGCGCCTGAGCCCGCCGCGACCGCCCGGAACGCCCCGACGTCCCGGGCGGTCGTCCCTCGCACGGTGACCGGATACGGCCGGTGAGATAGGCGTGAAGCTATTGACTGATTAGTCAATCAGGAGTAGTGAGGCGGCGTCCCGTGCTGTTGTAGTCTTGCGCCGTGCACAGCGGAGGAGGAGCGCGCAGCAGCCGCGCCGACCAGGCCGACCAGCGTCGAGCGGAGCTCCTTGAAGCCGCCAGGCGGGTCGTGCTGGAGCGCGGGCTGGCCAGCACCCGCGTCGCCGACATCGCCAAGGCGACGAACGTGAGCGGCGGGCTGATCCACTACCATTTCGCCACCAAGGACGATCTCATCACCGAGATGCTCCGCAGCACCAGCGACTCCGAGGTCCAGCGGCTGAAGGAGATCGTCGCGGGCCCCGGCACCGCCGTCCAGTGTCTCGACCGCGTCCTGCGCTTCTACATCCCGGCCTCCCGCTCCGACCAGAGCTGGATCCTCTGGGTCGACGCCTGGGCCGTCGGGGTGCGCGAGGAGCACGTCCGCGCCATCCTGCTGGAGCTCGAGGGCGCCTGGATCGAGATCCTCAGCCAGGTGATCTCCGGCGGGGTGGCCTCGGGCGAGTTCACCTGCGACGACCCGCTGGGCGCGGCCGAGCGGATCGACGGCATGCTCGACGGTCTCGTGGTCCGATACACCCTGCACGCCGGCAACATGTCGCGGAGCCGGATGCTCCACCACGCCAGGGTCGCCGCCGCCCGCGAGGTCGGCCTCGACCTCTCCGACTTCCCCGACGCGCCGGCCGACACCCCCTAGGGGCGCGGTGGTCAGGCCCGGGGGGTGGGCATGGCGGCGAGGAGGAAGGCCAGCCGGGCCGCGGCGTCCTCGATGTTCTCGGTGGTGCCGAGCCGGTAGCCCCACGACGTGATGAAGCCGCCGTCCTGGGAGCAGGTCACGGTCTCGGCCAGCGTGTTGCTGAAGCGGTTGCGGACGTACACGTACGCGGGGTCGCCGAACGAGATTCGCTGCACGGAAAGGTCCGCGTGCAGCCGTATCGCGGTAACGAATCTCTCGAGACAAGACAGCGTGTCCAGCATCGTGCGTCACCTCCGTCTCGACAGAGAATTGCACGATCTTGGGATGCTAATCAAGCAATTGCGGTGTTTAGTCCGCCGATTGTCGGGAGAAATCGCTGAGTACTCGGACGATCACCGATCGGGCATCCTCCCTGAAGGCCGCGACCTCGCAGAGTTCCTCGAAGGTCCGCGCGTAGAAGGCGACGTCCTCCGGGTCGCGCAGGATCAGGTCCCTGGTCCTGGTCGGCACCGCCACGTGGTCCTCGTCGTACACCCAGAAGCCGTTGAGCAGAGCCGAGGGCAGGGGGGCCTCGAAGGGGATCACGCCGAACTCCACGTTCGGCAGCGCGGTCACCGCCAGTAACCGGTCGAGCTGGCCGCGCATCACGTCCAGCGGGGCCAGCCGGTAGCGCAGCACCGCCTCGGGGATGACGAACCTGAACCGCTTGCTCGGGTCGTAGAGGATGTCCTGGCGCTGCATGCGCACCCGGATGGCCGCGTCGATCTCGTCGGGCGCCCGGTAGAGGCGCTTGATCCGGGTGAAGATGCTCCGGGCGTACTCGGTGGTCTGCAGGAGCCCGATCACCACGCCGGGCTCGAACACCCTCAGCAGGGTCGTCCGCGCCTCCGCGTCGCGGATGTCCTCCTGGAGCGCGGCCAGCCCGCTGCGGTGCCGCTGCCGCCAGGAGTCCTGGCGCTCCAGGAGCCCCGAGGCCTGCTCCACGAGCTCCCCGACGACCTCGGGGGCGGCGTTCACGGCCAGGGCCCACTGGGTGACGTCGTCCTCGGTGGCGGTCTGGCGGGCGTTCTCGATCCGGGAGACCTTGGAGGCCTGCCACCTCAGCCGTTCGGCCAGGTCCTTGCCCGACAGGTGGGCGGCCTCCCGCAGGTGCCGCAGCTGCACGCCGAGGTCGGTCCTGGCCTGCTGGAACCCGCTCACCCGATCTCCTCGGCCGTTCGTACGGGCGGTGTGCCGCGGCTGCCGCCCGCCCGCTCTCTCCGCGTGCTCACGTCGCCTCCCGTATGGTGCGCACGACGCTAGACCCGAGCATGTGGATCAAGCCAGAGAGCACTCCTAATCGTGACCAATATTTACAGAAAGTACTTGGCGCGCGATATCCGCGAGAAGCTCACGGGGCACCTCGACGGCGGTCTCACCGTCCAGGACGTGGCGCAGATCGGCCAGCGCCTCCACGTCGGTCACCCGGAGACCCTGCACCACGACGGTCCCGCGGTCGGTCTCGTAGAGGGAGGGACAGGCCCCCGCCTCCGAGGTGGAGCCAAGAAACCGGAGACGCATGGCTGGGTCCTTCCCCGAATCACACTCGTGAAGCAATTGCGTGCAATCCTAGATTTCGGAAGGTTGCATGAAGGTTTCAATCACCAGCTAACGCACATTCCGCCTATTTCGCCGCATGGTCACATGAACGTCTGGGCGCGGGCGAACAGGTTCAGCGTGGTGGCGTGGAGCAGGTCCCCGATCTCCTTGGGGGCCTTGCCCGCGCAGGCGCGGGCGTGCGTGCCCTCCAGGACGATGCCGAGCTTGAAGCAGGCCATCACCGCGTACCAGTCGACGGCCGACAGGTCGCGGTCGGACAGGGCCGTGTAGCAGTCGACGAGCTCCGCGGCCGTGGCCAGCCCGGTGATCCCGCCGGAGATCACGCCCACCCCGTCGGGGGTCGGCCAGGTCGCCAGGAGCCACCCCAGGTCCAGCAGCGGGTCGCCCACCGTGCACATCTCCCAGTCGACGATCGCGGCCACCCTGGGCCCGTCGCAGGCGAACATGAGGTTGGCCAGGTGGTAGTCGCCGTGCATGATCCCCGGGGTGAACCCCTCCGGCCGGTTGCGCTCCAGCCAGCCGGCGGTCTCCTCCAGTCCCGGGATGTCGGGCCCTGGATATCCCTTCAGGGCCCCGTAGCCGTCCAGCTCACCCATCCAGCGGGGCACCTGCCGCTCCAGGAAGCCCTCGGGGCGGCCGAACCCGTCGAGCGCGCCGTGGTTCACCCGCCCGAGGTCGGCCAGCGCCGAGGCCGCCTCCAGTCCCATCCGGTGCCGGATCGCGGGATCGCCCGCGTGCGGCTCGGGCAGCTCGACGGTGGCGTTGAACCCCCGGACCGGCTCCATCAGGTAGAAGACCGCGCCCATGACGCTCTCGTCGGTGCAGGCCGCGACGAGGCGCGGCGCCGCCACCGGCGTGTCGCGCAGGACCGCGAGCACCCTCGCCTCCCGGCGGAGCACCTCGTTGCTCCTGGCGCGCGGGTGCAGCGGCGGCCTGCGCAGCACGTACGACGCCCCGCCCCGTTCGAAGCGCACCATGACGTTCTGCGTCCCGCCCGCCACCGGCGCGACCCGCTCGAACGGCCCCTCCGGCAGCCCCCGCGCGTCCATCCACGCCCCGAGCACGCCGAAGTCGATCGCGTTGACGTCGATGTGCGTGGACGTCATGCGCCCTCCTTGACCGAATGATGTTCTAGATGGGTGAATCTATGATTCCCGTTCGCGGCGGTCAATAGCGTCCCGGTCCGGCGGAGGCGGCACCGGCCTCACACGTGCTCCCGCCGGGGCCCTGGGCGGGGCTCTCGGTGGCGGGCGCCGTCCTGTCGATCCGGCCGCCGGTGCGCCGGGCGGGTGGGAGGGCACGCTTGACGGGTCGCGGTCAGGCGGCCGTGGCCAGGGCGGACAGTTCGCGCCATTCACGCATGGGGAGCGCCGCGGGGGTGGCGGTCAGCACCTGCAGGCACACGTGGTCCGCCCCGGCGTCCAGGTGGGCCCGGACGCGCTCGGCGATGACGTCGGCGTCCCCGTGGGCGACGATCGCGTCGACCAGGCGGTCGCTCCCGCCGCCCGCCAGGTCGTCGTCGCCGAAGCCCAGCCTGCGGAGGCTGGCGGCCTGGTGGGCGGCCATGCCGGCGTACGGGCCCATGTGTTCCCTGGCGACCTCGCGGGCCCTGGCGAGGTCGGTGTCCAGCACGACGGCCTGCTCGACCGCGAGGAGGGCGTCGGGCCCCATGATCTCTCTCGCCCGGTGGGTGTGCTCCACGGGCACGAAGTAGGGATGGGCGCCGAGGGTCCGCCCGGCGGCCAGAGCCAGCATCCGCGGCCCGAGCGCGGCGAGGACGCGCCGCGGGGGCGTCGCCGGGGCGGGGGAGCCCAGCGGGACGGCGTCCATCGCGTCAAGGTAGGCGCCCATCGTGTGCACGGCCCGGCCGCGGCTGGGGATGCTGTAGCCGTTCATCTCGATGGGGGCGTCGGACACCCGGTGCCCGCCGAGGCCGAGAAGGTAGCGGCCGGGGTACGCCTCGTTGAGCGCGCGCTCGGCCGCCGCCATGGTGATGGGGTCGCGCAGGGCGATGTTGGCGATGCCCGCTCCCACGACCAGTCGCCGGGTGGCGGAGAGCAGCAGCCAGGCCTGGCTCACGCTGTCGCGGCCGAACCCCTCGCCGAACCACAGGGCGCCGTAGCCGAGTTCCTCGATCTCCGCCGCGGCCTCACGCACCTTCGCCGCGGGCTGGCCGTCGAAGGCGAACGTCCAGATCCCGACGCGTCCGAGGTCGGCGGTTTCGTCGTTCATCCAGAAGCCTCTCTCCCGAAAATATCCGGAGAGGGTCTCCGGATAATATGACCGTATGATACGGAGAACTTCTCCGTTTGCAAACGGGTGTGGAAACCAGGGGGTATCGATGCGGGTCGACGCGCGCCGCAACCGTGAACACCTGCTGACGACAGCCAGGACCGTGATCGCCGAGCAGGGGCCCGAGGCGTCCCTCAACGAGATCGCGCGCCGGGCCGGGGTGGGGCCGGGAACGCTCTACCGCCACTTCCCCACGCGGCAGGTGCTCCTGGCGGCCGTGTTCCAGGATCGGGTCGAGACGCTGTGCGCGAGGGCGGGGGCCCTGCTCGCCCACGCCTCACCGGACGAGGCGCTGGCCCTCTGGTCGCGGGACGTGCTCGCCCACGCCCTCACCGACCGGGGGCTGTCCACCTCGATGACGCTCGGCGGGGTCGAGCTCGGCTTCGACTGCCGCGCGGCGATGCGCTCGGCGGCGGCGGGTCTCCTGCTGCGGGCCCAGCGGGAGGGGCGGACGCGTCCGGACATCGACGTCGAGGACCTGTTCCAGCTCGTCACCGGCGTCGCGCTGGCCGCGACCGAGCTGCCCGGCGGGCTCGACCGGGCCGAACGCCTGCTCTCGGTGACCCTGGCCGGTCTGCGCGGACAGGACCGCCTCCCCGCCCTCTGACGGGGAGGACGGGACCGGGCCTCCCCTACGAGACGGAGGATCGGCGCGGGCGCCGCCGTGCGGGCGGGCGGATCAGGGCTCGCCATACCTCGCCGTACGGGGCGGGGGAGGCCTGAGTCCGGGCATCGGGCGGGCCCGGCCGGGACGCGGGTCCGTCGTACGGATCGTCGTACGCGTTGCCGTACGGATCGTCGTACGCGTCGGAGGAGACGTCAGAGGAGGTGTCGCGGGATGTCGGCGAGCTGGGCGCGGAGCTCTTCGCCGAGTGCCTTGGCCTGCGCGTCGAGGCGGGGGCTGGCGGCCACGCCCCGGCCGAGGAGGCCGTGGACGACGAAGTTGAGGGCGAGCAGGTTGGGCAGCTCGAAGCGCTCGACCCTCAGCCCGGCGGTGGACGGCAGAAGCCGCGCCAGGCGCTCGACCGTCAGGTGGCCCTCCAGCCACCTGAACTGCTCGGCGGTACGGACCCAGACGCCCAGGTTGGCGTTGCCGCCCTTGTCGCCCGAGCGGGCGCCCACGATCGCGCCCAGCGCGACCCGCACGGTCTCCTTCTCCCCGTCCTCCCCGTCGCCGTTCCGCGCGTCCCGTCGCGGGGACTCCTCCGGAGGCGCGGAGGCGGGGAGCCCGTCACCGCCCGCCGGGGGCGTCCACGACGCGTCCGGTGCCTGGTCGAGCTCGCGGCCGTCGAGCCAGACGCGGGCCCGCACCGTCTCCGCCGGGACGAGCGTGGGCCAGTAAACCCCGTACGGGGAGGCGTCACCGGGAGGGGTGAGGCCGTAGAAACCGGGGTAACTCGCCAGGCCGGTCTCGACCACGGCCGAGGAGAAGGCGCGTCCCGCCTTCCGCCGGTCGGCGTCCATCACGGTGACGCGCAGCAGGGCGGTCCCGGCGAGCGGGGTGAGCTCCACGTGGACCTCGTCGAACGACTCCTTCGGCACCCGCGACCAGACGGCCTCCTCGGCCAGCCGGGCCTTGGCCTCGATGTCCAGGCCGGTCAGCACGAGCGTCATGGTGTTGCGGTAGCCAGCCAGGTAGTTGACGGCGACCTTGAGCGTGTCGGGAGGGGCCTCGCCGCGCACCCCCGAGACGCGGACCCGGTCGGGGCCCTCCTGCTCCAGCCGGATCGTGTCGAAGCGCGCGACCACGTCGGGGCCGAGATAGCGGGGCGACCCGATCTCGTACAGCAGCTGCGCGGTGACCGTGCCCACCGAGACCAGCCCCCCGGTCCCCGGGTGCTTGGTGACCACGCTGGAACCGTCGGCCTCCAGCTCCACCAGCGGGAACCCGCAGCGCGCCAGGTCGGGGACCTCGCCGAAGAAGGCGTAGTTGCCGCCGGTCGCCTGGCAGCCGCACTCGATGACGTGCCCGGCGACCACCGAACCGGCCAGCGCGTCGAGATCGCCGGGCCCCCAGCCGTACCGCCAGATGCCCGGCCCGGTGACCAGGGCGGCGTCCGTGACGCGGCCGGTCACCACCACGTCCGCCCCCGCCGACAGGGCGGCGGCGATCGGGCGGCCCCCGAGATAGGCGTTGGCGGTCAGGGCGGTCGCGGGCAGCCTCTCGCCGGTGTCCGCGTTGGGGGCGCCGCCCAGGTCACGGCCGGTGAGGTCGTCGCCGGTGACATGGGCGACCCGCGCCGGCAGCCCGAGGCGCCCCGCGAGCTCGGCCACCGCCTCGGCGCACCCGGCCGGGTCCAGCCCGCCCGCGTTGGAGACGATCTTGATGCCTCGCTCCAGGCACGTCCCGAGGACCTCCTCCAGCTGTCTCAGGAAGGTCGGCGCGTAGCCGGGGCGGCCCTTCAGCCGGTTCCCGGCCAGGATCAGCATGGTCAGCTCGGCGAGCCAGTCGCCGGTGAGCACGTCGATCGGGCCGCCCTCCACCATCTCCCTGGCGGCCGACAGCCGGTCACCGTAGAAGCCGGAGCAGTTGGCGACGCGCAGCATCAGCTCTCCTCGTTCCGGTGCGTCCGGGCCATCCGGCAGGTCCGGTGCGTCCTGCGCGTCCGGGACGTCCCGGACGCGCGGGCCCGCGTCGCGAGTTCCGGTCCGCGCGGTCCGCGCGGCGCGGGCGGCGCGGGCCCGTCGTGTGTCGCCGGTCCGGCGTACGGCATCAGCCCGCCTCCGGCGCGGGGATCCACGACGCGGGCCGCTTCTCCATGAAGGCGGCGATCCCCTCCTGCCCCTCGGCGGAGGTGAAGCGCCGCGCGGACAGCTCGGCCATCTGGCGCATGCCCTCCTCGACGCTCAGCTCGGGCACGGTCCGCACCAGCTGCTTGGTGAGGGCGAGCGCCTCGGGGCCACCGCGCAGCAGCATGCCGGTGTAGTGGGCGACCGTCGCGTCCAGCTCCTCCTCGGGCACCGCTCGGGTGAGCAGCCCGATCTCCGTGGCGCGGGCGGCGTCGAACGTCTCCCCGGTGAGCAGGTACTCGGCGGCGGCACGCGGGCCGAGCCGCCGCAGGACGGTCACCGAGATCATCGCGGGCACCACGCCGAGCCGCACCTCGCTGAACGCGAACGACGCCGAGTCGGGGGCGATCGCGAAGTCGCAGGCCGCCACCAGGCCGATCCCCCCGGCCCTCGCCGTACCGTTCAGCCTGCAGACGACCGGCTTCGGGCTCTCCCAGATCAGGCTCATGATCTCCGGGAACGACGCGGTCACCGGCGCCTCGTGCGCGCCGCCCGGCGCGACCCGCTGCTCCTTCAGGTCGGCGCCCGCGCAGAACACGGGCCCGGTCCCGGTGAGCACGATCACCCGGACGCTCTCCTCGGCCAGCGCCCAGTTGAGCCGGTCCTCCAGGTCGCCCAGCAGTCGCACCGACAGCGCGTTGCGGTTGCGGGGGGAGTCGAGGGTGATCGTCGCCACCCCACCGGACACCTCCCTGCGCACCAGTCGTTCCACCGGCCAGCCCCCGTCGCTCTTCATGTCGGTCCTTCCGTCGTCGGGACCTCCTCCCGGCTCCCGGGACTCCACGGAGCCCACGGAGCTCGCGGAGCCCGGGGAGCTCCGGGAGAAGGTCACGCCTGCTCCTCGATCACGGCCAGCACGGCCCCCGCCTCGACCTGGCGGCCCGGCGTCACGTTCACCGCCGCCACCGTGCCCGGCGCGGGCGCCGAGATCCGGTGCTCCATTTTCATGGCTTCGAGCACCACGACCACCTGCCCCGCCCCGACGGTCTCGCCGGGTTTGACGTCGACCCGCAGCACCGTACCGGGCATGGGCGCCACCAGGGAGCCGGGCAGCACGTGTTCCACCGGTTCCGGCAGGCGGTCCAGCGGGGTGAGCCGTACCGAACCGAGGGGGGAGTCCACGTGCGTCACGCCGTCGTAGCGGGCGACGGCGAACCGGTGCCGCACGTCCGAGGTCTCCAGTACGACGAGCGAGGGCGCCGCGCCGACCAGGACCGTATCGGGAAATCCCTCGGCCCGCAGGCCGTCCCTGGTGATCCGGTACGAGATCTCCGCCTCCGCGAAGGCGGCGCGCTGCGGCTGCGACACCACGTTGCGCCACCCGCTCGGCAGTCCCGCCTGAACGGTCGCCGCCGCCCGGTTGGCCGCCGCCCCCGCGAGCGCGGCGGCGAGGGCGGACAGGCGCACGAGATCGGTGTCCTTCCGGCCGGTCGCAGGAGGACCGGTGAGCGCGTGCTCCTCGAGGAAGCCGGTGTGGGTGTCCCCGGCCAGGAACGCCGGGTGGCGCAGGACCTCGACCAGCAGGTCCCGGTTGGTGACGGGACCGTGGATCCTCGCGCCCGCCAGCGCCGAGGCCAGCCTCCGCACGGCGTCTGGGCGGCTCGCGCCGTACGAGACGACCTTGGCGAGCATCGGGTCGTAGTGGACGCCGATCTCCGAGCCGTCCTCGACGCCGGAGTCCAGCCGCAGGCCGTACCGCCCGCCGGGAACGAGCGCGAAGCGGGAGTCCACGCCGGGAACCTCGAAGCGGTGCAGGACGCCGCTCTGCGGAAGCCAGTCGCGGGCCGGGTCCTCGGCGTAGAGGCGCACCTCGACCGCGTGCCCGGACGGCTCGGGCGGCGACGCAGGAAGCCGGGCGCCCTCGGCGATCCGCAGCTGCCACTCGACGAGGTCGACGCCGTAGACGCACTCGGTCACCGGGTGCTCCACCTGCAGGCGGGTGTTCATCTCCAGGAAGGCCACCGTCTCGTCCCGGACGAGGAACTCGACGGTCCCGGCGCCGACGTACCCGATGGCCCGCGCGGCCGTGACCGCCGCGTCGAGGAGCCGCGCCCGCACCGGCGGGGAGATCGCCGGGGACGGGGTCTCCTCGACCACCTTCTGGTGCCGCCGCTGGATCGAGCACTCCCGCTCGCCCAGCGCCCACACCGTCCCGTGCCCGTCGGCCAGGATCTGCACCTCGATGTGCCGGGCGCCCTCCAGCAGGGGCTCGACGAACACCGTGCCGTCCCCGAACGCCGACGCCGCCTCCCTGCGCGCCGACTCGACCGCCTCCGGCAGGTCGCCGGCCGAACGCACGACGCGCATCCCGCGCCCGCCACCACCGGCCGACGCCTTCACCAGGAGGGGGACGGCCCGTTCGGAGGCGGATCCGCCCATCCGGCCGAACGCGGCGTCCAGGTCGTCCGTCGAGTAGCCGGGGCCCGCGACGAAGCCCGGCAGCACCGGGACCCCCGCCCCGGCCATCAGCGCCTTGGCCTCGATCTTGGAGCCCATCGCGGCGACGGCCTCGGCCGGAGGGCCGACCCAGGTCAGCCCGGCGTCCGGTACGGCCCGCGCGAAGGCGGCGTTCTCCGACAGGAAGCCGTACCCGGGATGGACCGCGTCGGCCCCCGACCTGAGGGCCGCTTCGATGATCTTCTCCACCGACAGGTAGGTGTCGGCGGGCCTGACACCCTCCAGCCGTACGGCGTGGTCGGCCTCGGCCACGTGCGGCGCGTCCGCGTCGGCGTCCGAGAAGACCGCGACGGTCTCGATGCCGAGGTCGCGGCAGGTACGGAAGACGCGGCGGGCGATCTCACCCCGGTTGGCGACGAGCAGGCGGCGGATCGGCGGGACGGTCACGGTCATGGGCATGGTCACGGTCACATCCGGAAGACGCCGAAGCCCGAGGGCCTCGGGGCGGGGGCGTTGCCGGCGGCGCTGATGGCGCCGTTGCCGACGGCGTTGCCAGCGGCGTTGTCGGTGGCGTTGTTGACGGCGGACAGGCACAGGCCCAGGACCGTCCGGGTGTCGCGGGGGTCGATCACGCCGTCGTCGTAGAGACGGCCCGACAGGAAGAACGGCAGCGACTCGGCCTCGATCTGCGCCTCGACCAGCTGGCGCATCGCCGTGTCGCCCTCCTCGTCATAGACCTGGCCCCGCGCCTGGGCGGCGGCCCGGCCGACGATGGACAGCACCCCGGCGAGCTGGGCGGGCCCCATGACGGCCGACTTGGCGCTGGGCCAGGCGAACAGGAAGCGGGGGTCGTAGGCCCTGCCGCACATGCCGTAGTTGCCCGCGCCGTACGAGGCGCCCATGACGATCGTGATGTGCGGGACGGACGAGTTGGACACCGCGTTGATCATCATGGCGCCGTGCTTGATGATGCCGCCCTGCTCGTAGTCCTTGCCGACCATGTAGCCGGTGGTGTTCTGCAGGAAGATCAGCGGGGTGCGGGCCTGGTTGGCGAGCTGGATGAACTGCGCCGCCTTCTGCGCCTCCTCGCTGAACAGCACGCCCCGGGCGTTGGCCAGGATCCCGACCGGGTGGCCGTGCAGGCGGGCCCACCCGGTCACCAGGCTCCCGCCGTACAGGGGCTTGAACTCGTCGAACTCACTGCCGTCCACCACCCGCGCGATCACCTCGCGCGGGTCGAACGGGATCTTCAGGTCCTCCGGCACGATGCCCAGCAGCTCGTCCTCGTCGTACAGCGGATCGCGCACGGCGCCGGGGGAGACGCCGGACCTGCGCCGGTTCAGGTTCCTGACGATCTGCCGCCCGATCCGCAGCGCGTCGTGCTCGTCGGCGGCGAGGTAGTCGGCCAGGCCGCTGACGCGGGCGTGCATCTCGGCGCCGCCCAGCGACTCGTCGTCGGACTCCTCCCCGGTGGCCATCTTGACCAGCGGCGGCCCTCCGAGGAAGACCTTGGCGCGCTCCTTGACCATGACCACGTGGTCGCTCATGCCCGGCACGTACGCCCCACCGGCCGTGGAGTTGCCGAAGACCAGGGCGATCGTGGGAATCCCGGCCGCCGACAGGCGGGTCAGGTCGCGGAAGATCCGGCCGCCGGGGATGAAGATCTCCTTCTGGGTCGGCAGGTCGGCCCCGCCGGACTCCACCAGGTTGATCAGCGGCAGCCGGTTCTCGAAGGCGATGTCGGCCGCCCTGAGCGTCTTGCGCATCGTCCACGGGTTGGACGAGCCGCCCCGAACGGTCGGGTCGTTGGCGACGATCACGCACTCGACGCCCTCGACCACCCCGATCCCGGTGACCACGCTCGCCCCGACGGGGAAGTCGCTGCCCCAGGCCGCCAGCGGCGAGAGCTCCAGGAACGCCGAGTCGGGATCGACGAGCAGCTCGATCCGCTCCCTGGCCAGGAGTTTGCCCCGCGCGTGGTGCCGGTCGACGTACTTGCCGCCGCCGCCCGCCACGGCCTTGGCCTGCTCGGCGTCGAGCTCCGCCAGCTTGGCGAGCATCGCCTCGCGCCGCGCCAGGTAGTCGTCACCGGAGGTGTCCAGGCGGCTCATGAACCCGCTCCCTTGGTTGACGCGGACGTCATATCGACGATCCGGCTCGTTGGCGTCGATGTCGGCTTCTGCGTCGACGTTGGCGTTCGCGCCGGTGTCGGCGTCGGTGCCGGTGTTCGTTCCTGTACCGGATCCCGCGACGGAGCCGGTGTCAGGCCGATGGCACGGGCCCAGAGCGTGGAGAGCGCCGCGACGGCGGTCCGCTCGTCGGCGTGCTCGCCGAGGTCCAGCCAGACGTGGGCGAAGTGCTCGACCATCCCGCCCAGCATCACGGCGGTCAGCCGGGGGTCCAGCGACGGGTCGGCCAGTCCCTGCTCCTGCAGGCGCCGCAACCCCTCCGCGCCCCGCCGCACGAAGACCTCGCGCAGCTCCAGCAGGAGACCGCGGAAGCTCTCGTCGGTGACCGCGACCTGCTCCAGCATCCGCACCAGCCGGGAGTTGGCGGCCCACGCGCGCAGGTAAAGCAGGTTGGCGGCCTCGATGCGGGCGTACGGGTCGCCGGGGGCGGCCGGTCCGACCACGCTGGCGGTGAACATCTCGCCCACCACGGTCGCCGCCACCTCGCGGAACAGCTCCTCGCGCGAGCCGAAGTAGGTGTAGAAGGTGCCGTGCGAGACCCCGGCGCGGGCGCAGACGTCGTCGACGCGCACGGCGTCGTAGCCCCGCTCCTCGAACGCCTCCCGCCCGGCCTGGACGAGCGTCGCCCGGGTACGCCGCCCCCGGCTGCCAAGGGTCTCAGACTTGACGATCACGTCAGGTACGGTAGCCCACAAAAGGCGCCCCCGCCAGGGATGGCGCGTATCCCGTCCGTCCTCCCGCCCACCGTTTCTCGCATTGGCAGGGGGACCGGGCCGGGATTCCGAAGATGGCCGGTATGCCAAGATGTCGGCCTGAAAGAGCGCATGTTCCACAAAGGCGGGGGAAGCGGCAGCACATGGATGAGAAGTCAGACGACGCGTCGAAGGCCGCCACCGGCCTCTCCCTCGGCATCGCCGTCGGCGTCGCCATCGGTGCCGCTCTGGGAGTCGCGCTTGGAAACCTGGGCATGGGCATGGGCATCGGGATCGCCGTCGGTGCCGGACTGGGAGTGGCCTTCACGACCGGCCGGAAGAAGGGCGAGGAGTGAACGCCCCCTGAACTGAGCCGGACTGAACTGAGCCGGACTGAACGACCCCCGGTCCGCGACGGACGCCGTGCGAGCCGGTCCGCTCGCACGGCACCCGCCGTACAGCGCGCATCGCCCTACGCGGGCTGGGGCTGGGACGGGGAACGCGGCACGAAGCTCTCCCGCGACCGCGCCATGACCGCCAGCAGGGCCTCGCGCTCGGCGGTGAGTTCCCCGAGGTCGGCGCCGTCGCGTTCGGCGCGCTGGTGCAGCATGACCAGCTCGGTCGCGGCCTGCTGGTAGTCGGACATCGCGCCGCCCGCCCCGAGCCCCCTGGCCCACCTGCGGGCCTGCCTGCGGGTGGACAGCGAGCCGAGCATGTCGATGTCCTGCGGCGAGACCAGGCCGGTCCGCAGGTAGGCGGGCAGGTGCACGCTCATCATGGCCACCAGCCGCCGCCGCTCCCGTACGGTGACGACGACAAGCCCGCAGATGACGGCCAGCTCCAGGAGATAGGCGGCCCCGAGGGCGGGCAGCGACTCCAGCGCCGAGGTCCCGTTCCACAGGCCGTGCAGGAGCACGGCGCCGAGATAGCCCAGCGGGACGGCCAGGAAGGCGCCCCTGCGGCGCGCGGTGACCGCGTGGGCGACACCGAGCCCGATCATCGAGGTGAAGAGGGGGTGCACGAGCGGCGAGACCAGCCCTCGCAGCACGAAGACGCCCACCGCCCCCTCCGCGCCCGCCTCGGTGAACGCCGCGGAGTAGTAGAGCATGTTCTCCACGGCGGCGAACCCCAGGCCGACCATGGACGCGTAGATGATGCCGTCGGTCGGGCCGTCGATCTCGCGCCTGCACCGCCAGATCAGCCACAGGAGCGCGGCGCCCTTGAGCGCCTCCTCGACCACGGGGGCCACCGCCACCAGGGTGACGGTGGCCGCGGTCCGCTCGCCCACCTCGAAGGCCCGCACCATCACCATCGTGCCGCCCAGCTCCAGGACGACGCCGAGAATCACCGCGATGCCCGCCCCCCAGGCGAACGCGAAGAGCAGGTTCAGCCGGGGCTCGGGCTCCAGCCGGTCGAGCGCGAGCACGGCGGCGAGCAGGATCGGCAGTGGCGCCAGCCCCAGGGCGAGCGAGACGCCGAAGCCGGTGGGGCCCCCGCTCGCCAGGACGATCCCCATGGCGACCAGGACGCAGATCCCGGAGATCGCCAGAGCGGCGATCAGCCCCTTGCCCGGCCGGGGCGGCAGAATCCGCGGCCGACCCCCCTGCGGCGGAGGGTCGGCCGCCTCGTATGTGTCCATCGGTATCGGTCTCCTCGTGGTGCTTTCGGATGGAAAGCACCACGGTGCCCCTGACCGGTTAACGTCCACTTGCAATCCGTGAGACGACCGGCCACGGGGCGGCCTGGTCTCGGTCGGCGGGTGGTGAACTCCTGATGACCGAGCCGTCGGTACGCCTACCGCGCGAGCAGCGGGAGCGCAGGGAAGGTGTGGTCCCGCCACAGCAGCCGCGAGGTCTCCTCCGGGTAGGCGGTGACCGTCGACGGAGTGTCGAAGAGCTGTGCGAGGCGGTGGCCGGCGTCGTACGGAGGCCAGCCCGGGTCGCCGTGAGCGGCGAACGCCGTCCACGCCCCGCGGATCCGCGCGGACAGCTCCTCCGCCACCGGGGAGGGCGGGTCGCCGATCAGCGCGGCGGTCTGTCCGCTGCTCAGGTTGCCGAAGACGAGCGGCACGTCCAGGCCGTGGCAGGCGCCGAGCGCGCCGCCCAATCCCGGGGCGGGCCAGGTCAGTTCGTAGAGGTGGGCCTGGCCGCCGCCGGCGATCTGCGCGTCGGCGAGGTGGAGGCTCGGCATGCGGAACAACCAGTCCGCGTTGACCAGCTCGTACAGCTCCTCATCGGCCGCGGCCGGGAATGCCCGCCGGTACCGGCGCGCACCGTCGGGGCCGGGGGCGAGCATGTGCAGAGCGGTCTCGGTCTGCTCGTGCGTGACCTGGCCGAGCACGCCGTCGATCAGGCTGAACAACCGGTGCTCGTCACGCGTGTGCCCGACGAGAAGCCCGACGTCGCGGGCGGCGCCGTCGGCCAGCGCCTGCCAAGGGGGCGCCGGCAGGACGTCGCCGTCGACGACCGGTGCGAACGGGATCGGCCGGTGTGTGATCTGCCCCCAGCGCTCCCGCCACTGGACCGTCTTGGCGAAGATCGCGTCGCCCGCGGCGGGCAGCCGGGCCGGGGCCACCGCCGACAGGCCGGACACCGTGGGCCGTACTCCCAGCTCGGCGGCGCAGGCGGCGGCGATGTCGGCGGCCAGCTCGGGGGAGAAGAACGTCCCGGGCACGCTCTGCGCGACCGCCCGGTGGAAGAGCCCGGCGGCGCGCGGCATGGCGAGCAGCGCGGCGACCGATCCGCCACCCGCCGACTGGCCGAAGACCGTGACCCGGTCCGGATCGCCGCCGAACACCCGGATGTTGTCGCGCACCCACTGCAGGGCCGCGACCTGGTCGAGCAGTCCCCGGTTGGCCGGGGCTCCGCCGATCTGCGCGAAACCCTCGATACCGAGACGGTAGTTGAGGGTCACGACCACGGCTCCGCTCCCGGCCAGGTGCCCGGCGTCGTATTCCGGGAGGCTGGAGTCGCCCATGGCGTAACCGCCGCCGGGGATCCACACCATCACCGGGAACCCCGCCGCCGGATCCGGTTCGGGTGTCCAGACGTTGACCGTCAGCCAGCCGTCGTCGGTGGTGTCCTGGGACACCCCGAGTACGCCGGACTGCGGGGGCGGCGGGCCGTACGCGACCGCCGGGCGCGCACCGTCCCAGCCGCGCACCGGCTGCGGCGCGGCGAAACGGAGGGCGCCGACCGGCGGCTCGGCGAACGGGATGCCGCGGAAGACCGCCAGGCCCGCCTCCCGGCCGCCGCGGAGGACGCCGGCCGCCGTGCGGACTTCCGGCTCGGACTGCTTGCTGGACGCGGTGACGGCCACTTCGCGGTTTCCTCTCCGTTCCGGCTCAGCCGAGCATCCCAGTGCGCGCCATCCGCGGGCAAAGCATTTAGGGGGCGGCCCACATGAGCCTGAAACCCACACGGAGTTGATTCCGGGCCGAGCGCGGACGACGTGATCCCGGCCGAGATCGTCAAGCGGATCACCGCGCCGGTCATCGACGTCTGGGTGGACGTGTTGTACAACCCGTCGTGTCCGCCGGTGGGGTCATATCCGGCGCGGGTGCGAGCCCACGGCGGAGCGGGCGACGGCCTCCGGGGCCGGAGAGCGGAAGGAACGCCGGTAGGCGGCCGGGGTGGTGCTCAGCGCGTTGTGGAAGCGGCGGCGCAGGTTGACCGCAGAGGACAGGCCGACGCGCTGGGCGATCGTCTCCACCGGAAGGTCGGTCTCCTCCAGCAGGGCGCGGGTGCCGGCGATGCGCCGGTCGAGCAGCCAGCGGCCGGGGGAGATGCCGAGTTGCTCGGTGAAGCGGCGGCTGAGGGTGCGCGCCGACATCCCCGACCGGGCCGCCATGTCCTCCAGGGTCAGCGGCCGGTCGAGGTTGGCGGTTATCCAGTCGAGGAGCGGGGCGAGGGAGTCGGGGACCGGGCCGGTCGTCGGCAGCGCGGGGTACTGGCGCTGGCAGCCCTCCCGGTGCGGGGCCGCCGACAGCTGCCGGCCGATCCGCATGGCGAGGGCCGCGCCGTGGTCGCGCCTGACCTGGTTGAGGCACAGGTCGACGGTGGTGGCCGTGGCGCCCGCCGTCGCGACGTCGCCGTGGTCGACGTACAGGACGGTCGCGTCGGCGCGGACCCTCGGGTAGCGCCGGCCCAGCTCGTGGGTGAGCTCCCAGTGGGCCGCGGCGCCGCGGCCGTCCAGCAGGCCCAGGCTCGCCGGGACGTGGACGCCCGCGCAGATCCCGACGATCCGCGCGCCGCGGCCGTGGGCGGCCAGGACCGCCGCGCCGAGTTCGGCGGAGAAGTCCGGCCCTGGGCACCAGCCCGCGATGAGGATCGTGTCGGCCTCCGCCAGGGCCTCCAGGCCGTCGTGGACGACGATGTCGGCGCCCAGCGTGGTCGGGATCGGGCCGGGCCGCTCGGCGCAGAGCCGGAAGTCGTAGAGCTGGGGGATGTCGGGACCGTGGTAGCCGAACACGGCGGACGCGCAGGTCACCGGGTACATCTCCTGTGTGGGGCCGACCAGGGCGACCACGCGATGCCTCATGGCAAGAATGTACCCAACAATGTCATTCAGGGCATCTGTGGGGATGTGCGCTGATCTTCAGAATGAGTGGTCATGGAGTTCGTCACATGACCGCGATTCTCGATCGTGAAGATGCCTCGAGCGTCCCGTCCACGCTCTGGACCAGGGATTTCTCTTTCTATTTCGCGGCCCGGGTGGTGTCGCTGCTGGGCGACGCCATGATGCCGGTCGCGACGGCGCTGGCGGTCGGGGCCATCTACGGCGTCTCGGGCGTGGGGTACGTTCTCGCCATCTGGACGGCGCCCTTCGTGCTGTTCGTGCTGTTCGGCGGGGTCTTCTCCGACCGGATCGGCGCACGCGCCATGATGGTCGGCGCGGACCTGGTGCGGATCGTCACCCAGGGCGTGCTCGCCGTCGCGTTCTTCACCGGCACCCCGCCGCTGTGGCTGCTGATCGTCGCCTCCGCGCTGTCGGGTACGGCCGCCGCGATGTTCCAGCCCGGCGTCAACGGCATGGTCCCGCTGGTCGCGAAGGACCCCCAGCGGGCCAACGGCACCCTCAAGATCGCTGACGCGGCCACCCAGCTCGGCGGCCCGGTCCTGGCCGGAGTGCTGATGGCGCTGACCGGCGCGGGCGCCGTCTACGCCCTCGACGCGGCCACCTTCCTGGTCAGCGGCCTCTGCCTGGCCCTGATCAGGCTCGCCCCCGCCGCCGGGGCCGGGGAGTCCTCGACGGTCCTGCTCGACCTGCGGCGCGGCTGGGTGGAGTTCCGCTCCCGCAGCTGGATGTGGTCGGTGATCCTGGTCTGGGTCTTTTTCGGCTTGTTCGTCTTCGGCCCCTACATCCCGCTCGGCTCCCGGCTGATCGGCGACCGTCTGGGCGAGGCCGCCTACGGCTGGGCGATGGCCGCCCTCGGCGCCGGCACCGTGATCGGCGGCCTGGTCGCGATCCGCTTCCGCCCCGCCCGCCCCCTGGCCGCGGGTGCGGTCGCCCTGATCGGCTTCACCTGCATCCCGCTGTCGGTCGCCCTGGAGCTCCCGCTTCTCCCGCTGTTGGCGGGCCATCTGCTCGGCGGCGCCTCCTGGGCGTTCTGGTCGGTGATGTGGTCGACGAGCGTCCAGACGCAGGTGGCCCCGGACGTCCTCAACCGGGTGACCGCCTACGAGGTCGCCGGCTCGGTCTCGGGCGTCGCCGTGGGCCAGGCCCTCGTCGGCCCGGTCTCCTCGATCGTCGAACCCCGGGACCTGCTGTTCGTCTCGACCGGCGTCACCGCCGCCGTCTGCGCCGCCCTCCTGCTCATCCCGCCGATCCGCCGCCTGCGCCGGGTCTGACCACCCGGGCGGGAAGTGATCCGCGGTTCACGGCGCCTGGCCGGGCGGGGCCGCCGAACCACCGTCACTCCGCCGACCGGTTCGATCGGCAGGTCGACTCAGTCCCCGGGGTGGCTTTCCAGCGGGGGTGCTCCTCGCTCGAACCGGCCGATCGAGCCGTAGGCGCCGAAGGCAGGGACGGATTCCCAGTGGGTGTCGACCGGGACGCCGGTGTACTCCACCGTCTCGCGATGCCGTTCGGCTTTGTCGGTGATGACGCGCCTGACGTGGCCGTCCTCGCGGTAGCGGATGTTTTCGCGCACTACGGCGTCGGACAGGAGCAGACCCGGTTGGTCGTTCGGATAGGTCCAGACACGGACGCCGCTCAGGAAGAGACGGTGATCGTCTTTGCCGGTGAAGACGTACTCGACGACTCTGCGGCCGAAGTCGTCGATGAAGGTCACGACGACCACGCCGGTCCGCCACACCGGCGTCACCAATACCGCAGATCGCGTGCCGGGCCGAGGCGGCAGGATCGCGGAGTATTCCTCGCCCGCGGCGTCCTTGGCCCGGGCCTCCTCTTCGGACAGCGGAGTCCCGGGCTCGTTGCGCCGATGATCCCACCTGAAGGTGTAGCCCGTCACCTTGGAAGCGTGCATCGCGATCGAGGCCTTTGACGTCGACGAAACGAAAAGAGGGGACAGCGCCATGGCCGGGCTCTCCACTGGAGAAGCCGAATCCGGGGAGAATCGAGAGCGCCCCTTCATCCGGAGCCCTCGCCGAAAGGCGCTCCGTGAAACCGCCGTTTCGGAGTCCGGCGCGTGACCCGCGCGGCGGCGTACCGCGAGCGGCCGGCGCCGGACAGGGGGTGATTGAAAACTCGTTGCCGAGGGCGCGGGTCTCTTCCTACGGTCACTCCGTGACGATCGCATACGAGTGGCGAGGCCACTTCGACAATACGGCGATCAACGCCCTGCACGCGGAGGGCTTTGGTCACGCGCCCCCGAAGGACGACCGGTGGGCTCAGGTCAACCGGCACAGCCTCGGGTGGGTCTGCGCCACGGAGGACGGCGAGCTCGTCGGCTTCGTCAATGTGGCATGGGACGGCGCCGTCCATGCCTTCGTCCTTGACACTCTCGTGACGGGGAGAGCCCGGCGGCACGGTGTCGGGACCGAACTCATCGCCGTCGCCGTCAGAGAGGCCCGCGCGGCCGGGTGCGAATGGCTCCACGTCGACTTCGACGATGACGTGAATGACTTCTACCTCGGGGCCTGCGGGTTTCGGCCGACGCACGCCGGCCTCATCGCTCTGTAACCGGGCACGACACGATTTGCCCTCCGCCGGGGAGCGCCGCGACCTCGACACAGTTGTCGCCCGAGCCGGAACAGGAACTCTTTCGCCAGATGAGATCACCCCAGACAGGATCCACGACTTCCTTCTGGCTCATCGCGGTCGCGTCTGTGCAGCTGGTTTTGGTCAGTCGAACCGGCCGTTTCGTATATCGCTGATGAAGGCGGACCATTCCGAGGGGGTGAAGGTCAGGATCGGCTCGTGGGGGGATTTCGAATCACGTACCGCGATGATGTCGGGAAGGTTCAGTGCGACTTCCACGCAGTTGTTGCCATCGCCCTGGCTGAGTGTGCTCTTGTGCCATTCTGCGCTGGATAGATCCATCGGTGCCTCACAGCCGGTCGATTAGTTCGGACAGATGCGCGATCGAGGCGTCAGCTCCAAGTGCGTCGATGACGAGGCGCTGCATCACCAGGTTATAACGTTCGAGGTGTTCGGACTCTTCGAGATAGAGATTGTCTGTCGGAGTTTCAATGTAGACAACATTCTGATCGGTGGAGTCAGGGAACCCGAGAATGACGAACTGCCCCCACAAGCCGATGTGCGGACCGGCTGACATCGGCATGACCTGAATGGTCACGTGCTCAAGCGAACAGGTATCGATCAACTTGCGAAATTGATCGCGCATGACCTCCGTGTCGCCCACTGGCCGTAGTAGGGCTGCCTCATCGATGATCGCCCGATATCGGGGCGGATTCGGGCGCTGCAGAATCTCCTGGCGGCGCATCCGAGCTTCCACGCGCTTATCGATCTCGGCAGGGTCAGCGAGAGAGGCTCGGGCCAGCTCGGCCGCGTACGCGGACGTTTGCAGCAGGCCGGGAATCACAAGAGGTTCGAAAGTGTCAATTGAGGATGCCTCCGCTTCGAGCCCTACGTAGGTGCCTGTGAAGACGCCCTTGTACTGCTCCCACCACCCTCGCTCGCGGGCACCTCGGGCGAGGTCCATGACCGCCTCCTGCTGGGCATCTCCTACCTTGTACAGCTTCAGAATGTCCCGGATGTCGCGAGGGCGCGGTCGGGCCGTTTTGCCTGTTTCGAGGCGTGAAATCGTGGCCCGCGACATGTCCAGTGATTGAGCGACCTCCTCCATGGTCAGGCCGGCAGCCTCGCGCAAACGTCGGAGTTCGGTGGCCAGACGTCGACGGCGCACCGTTGGGCCCTGGCCACTGTTTGTCATCGCTTGCCTCCAAGGGGTAGGGGTGTCGATCGTAGAGCACTCAGCGTAAGAGAAGACATATCGGTCGAGTTTCAAAATGAGAGTTGCATTTTGGTCTGTGCAGGCCACATCATAAGGCGCGTTGACGAACACGCTCTGTAAGTGCTTCGTGATGCTGTGCAACATCGGTCGTCGTTCTGGCCGGATCCCGGCCTCGCAGTCTTGATCCTTCGCATGGCAAACGCGGTACTCGCTCTGTCGGTCTCGCCTCCGCTGGAGAACTTATGAAGACACCTCGCAAGGCTCTTGAGGCGTTCTGGGATCTGCCCGCCGATCCCGAAGTGGTCGGCGTCGCGCGTCGGCTGGCGCGGGAAGCCCTCGCCGCCTGGGCCATCTCCGCCGTGGCGGAGGACGTGACCATGGTCGTGTCCGAGCTGGTGAGCAACGCGGTCGTGCACGGGAAGGCGCCGATCACCCTCTCGCTGCACCGGCACGGGCGGATCGTGTGCGGGGAGGTCACCGATCACAGCATCGTGTGGCCGAGCCCGCTTCCGGCGGGCCCGGACTCGGAACACGGTCGCGGGCTGGCGATCGTCGCGGCCTACGCCGACCGGTGGGGTGTCGAGTCCGCGCCCGAGGGCAAGACCGTCTGGTTCGTCTGCGTGGAGCCGGGATCGCGATGAGCGGCCCGCTGTCCGTCCTGGACATGCCGGACGACGTGCGGGTCTGCGTGCGGTGCGGCACCTGCATCGTCACGCTGGCCGCCGCCGTACGCACGATCTGGGCCGACCTCGTGGACGACGCGATCCCGGCCGATGTCGTCGAGCGGATCACCGCGCCGGTCACCGACATCTGGGTGGACGTGCTGTGCAACCCGTCGTGTCCACCGGGCGATCACGAGCCGCACCGCGACCGGCCGTGACGCCGTCCCCGCACCGCTCTTCGGGGACGAAGGATCGCTGCTCACGGTGGGAGGGGGACAGGCCGCACTGGCCGGCGTACTTCGAGGGGCCGACCGCGACGCCTCCGTCGCCCTGGGCGCGGGAGTCCGGCGGCACCCGGCCGCCCGGCCCGGTGGCCACGGTGACGACTGCGATCGCTGCTCGCGCCCTGTCCGCCTACCGCATGGCCAAGGGGGCGGATCAGGATTCCTCGGGGCGGATGCCCAGCTCCTCGGCGACGTGCTTCACGTGCTCGTCGCCCATGCCGTTGCGGAAGGTCTTGACGGCGAGTTCCGAGGGATCGTGGAAACCGAGCGCCCGCAGTGCCTCGACCGCCTGCGTGGCCAGCGGCCCGGTGTCCGCCCAGACGACCGGGCTGCCGACCGTCCAGCTGACGCACTTCCCGGTGACCGTGTCGGGAGTCCAGCCGATCTCGAACATTCGCCGCTCGCGGTCGGTCCTGGGGGCGTCCGGATCCGGGGTGTCCGTCGACACCGGCCGGTAGTCGAGTGCGCCGGTGCTCGCGAAGCCATAGTGATCCGTCATGAACTGCACTCCGCCGCGTTCCCCGTTGGTCAGGATCACGGCGCTCTCGGTGGGGAGGGTCTGCAGCACCCAGTCCAGGCGCCGCCGCAGATCCTCCCACTCGGTACACCGGGTGGGAGCGCCGGTGGCCGTGGGCCGCTCGTCGCGACCTTTCAAGAAGAGCGGAGCGTCGAGGGGACCGTCATCACCCCACGACCAGCAGCGCAACCGCTCCGGCGGCACGGCGAGCACGTCACACAACGCGCCGATGACGGCCTCGGCGTGACCCGTGAGGAATTCCAGGTCGCTCTCGTACCATGTCCAGCCGATGGACCAGGTGGGACGGATCTGCGAGGTTCCGGTGGCCTCCAGTCTCCAGCCCAGCGCGTGAAGCCGCTCCCGCTGGACGTCGGAGAGCCCGCGCGCCTCGAAGATCTCCGCGTAGACGTACCTGTCCATGAACTTGCTCAATATGACGTACGTTCCGGTCGCCGAATCGCCCAGGCGTACGCGGTCACCTGGCGCGTTGGAGCCGTTCAGGCATTTGACGATCCATGGGGGAGCCGATCCGACCTCACCGGAGTAGGGCTGCGCGAGGACATCCCAGATCGAATCCCGCGTGTCGTCTTCGCCGCGGCTTTCGGAACCGTGAGTGTGCGAGTTCATTCAACACGTCCAACAGGCTCGTACGGAAAGGATCTTCCGCCCGATGCTACCGACCACGGTGGTACGTGCCGACCGAGCGGGCATGGGACGGGGGTTTCCGGGGTCGGCCCTATCGTGGAGCGCTGCCGTGAAGGTCGTGAAGTGGTGGCCGATCGGTCGAACGGGCGCTGTGACACCGTGAAGGTGAAGGTCCTCATGTCGGAGGGGCGGTGGTCGTGGCCGCCCGGAACAACGCGAAATGGTGTGACCTTGTGTGCCGGAGTCACGGCATCCCCGGCGAGTTCGGTCCCGGGTTCTGGGTGAATCGGCGTCACCGCCTGAGTCCGACACTCTCGGATCTCCCGGCCGCGACACCACCGCCCGGAACGTGATCTATTGATCATCCAGCGTGCGTTCTCAGACGAGGTGTCCGTCCTACGGGGGGAAGCTCATCTCTCGCAGTCCCGATGGATCTGTTCCGTCGCCGCTCCGCGAGACCGTGGAAGACGCCGGCAGGCAACGAGAACCGGCGAAGCGCCCCCGTGCTCAGCCGCGGTGGCTCCAGCCGCTCTTCCATGACGGTGACCCGTCCGAGCGCCTCAGATGACGCACTCTTCGGCGGTGGCGAGTTGTACGAGGCCGGCGTCCATCAGGTGGCTGACGAGGCGCCTGCGATCCAGGAGTGTCCGATGGCCGGAAGGGGTGATCAACGAATCTCCACCCAAAATCAGATGGTCTGATTTCATGAAGGTGATGACTGCCACTGAGGCGTCTCGGAGCTTCGCGGTCGTTCTGGACGAGGCTGAGCGGGGGGAGACGATCGTGGTCACTCGTGGGGGCAAGCGGATCGCGGTGATCGGTCCCGCGCCCACGGCGCCGGGGCGTATGGTCAAAGCCTTCCTGGCCAGAGCCGTGGGGACGCTGGACGCCGGCTTTGAGGCCGATGTCGCGGCGGCCCGGGAGGCGGTCGACGACGAGATGAGGAGCACGTGGCCCGACGCCTGATCCCGGACACCGGCGTGCTGAGCGCGGTGGAGCGGGGCAGGGCCTCCGTGGACGCGGTGATCGGGGATGCCGACGATGTGGCGATCGCCGCGATCACAGTGGCCGAGTTGCTCGTCGGCGTGGAACTGGCGGATGCGGCACGCCGTCCCGGGCGGCAGGCTTTCGTGGATGAGGTTCTGGCGTTGATCCCGGTCGAGGAGTACACGGTGGACGTCGCCAGGGTTCACGCTCGCCTCCTGGCCGATGCGCGCCGCTCGGGAAAGGCGCGGGGAGCGTACGATCTGCTGATCGCCGCGACGGCGGCCGCCACCGCGAGAATCGTGATCACGATGGATTCGTCCGCCGGGTTCGACGACCTGCCCGGGGTCCGGGCACAGGTCGTTCCCCGCTGAACGCCACGATGCCCGGGTTCCATCGCTGTCGGCCGACGTGCACACGCGAGGCGGCGCAAGACGGCCGGAGCCGGACCGGATGAAACGGAGACCGGCGAAGCGCGCGCGGTCCCCTGTGTTCAGCCGCAGTGGCTCCAGCCGCTCTTCCAGGACCGCGACCCGTGCGAGCCGCCCCAGATCACACACTTCTTCGCGGCGGAGAGCCGTACCGGGCCCGCGTAGGCGGTGAACCTGCCGGGGTTGCTCCTGGTGAGGCCGCCCTTCACCTGAAGGATTGCGTTCATCGCGATCTTGGAGGGGAACACATACCTGGACATGGTGACCACACAGTTCCTGCCCTGCGCGGCGTTGTAGAGGAGATAGACGGTCGCCGCGCTGCCCAGGGCCCTGGAGTTGACCACCTTGTAGCCGCTTCCGCAGATGCCGGTGGCCCTGTAGGGGTTGGGCCTCGGGCTCGGCTTGGCGATGATGGTGGGCTTCACCGTCGGTGGCGCGGTGGTGGGACTGGAGATCGTCTTCTGAGACGACGAGGGCTTGGGGGCGTCGCTCGGCCGCAGCGAGGTCGTCGGCTTGGCGGACGGGGTCGGCTTGGGGGATCCACTGGGTCTTCGCGTCGGCTTCTCCACGGCGGGGTCCCGACCCTCGGACGGCTGCGAGGTGCGCCGGGACGGGGGAGGCGTGAGCGCGACGACCGTCTCGCTCTCCTCCCGCGAGGCCGTCTCCGAGGGCTCGGGAGACTCCTCCAAAGCGTCGGGCGGGTCGTCGGGGACGAGCGTCGGCTCCGGCTCCGCGATCCCCGACACGGTGGGGGTCGCCGCCGGTCGCGCCGCCGCGGCCTTCTCGTCGTCCTGGAGAAGCACCACGGCCCCGGCGGCCATGCCGAGCGCGGCCACGACCGCCACCCCGGCGAGCAGGAGCCCCACCGGCCGGGGCGCCTTCCTCTTGCCGGGCTCCTGACTGTTCTGTCCCGGTCCGCGCCGCTCCGGTCCGCCGGGCCACGGTCCGGCCTGTCCGGGGCCGCCCGCCGGTGGTCCGGCCTGACCCTGCGCGCCGTGCCCGCCCTGTCGCGCGGCCGTCCCGGTTCCGGGTACGGTCGCGCGTCCGGTGCCGGAACCTGGCATGGAACCAGGCATGGAACCGGGCACGGTGCCGTAACCAGGTGCGGTGTCGGCACCGGTGCCGCGGGCATGGAAGGAACCGGGCGCGGGACCGGACGCTTGGCCCGGTCCGGGGAGGGGGGCGGCCGGGCGGGGGACCGGGGTGGTGGGGCCCGAGCCCATCAGGTGGCTGACGAGTTGTTCGGCGGTGGGGCGCAGGGCCGGGTCCTTGGACAGGCAGGCCGCGATCAGGTCGCGCAGCGGCCCCTCCAGCGTGCCCAGCTCCGGCGGCGCGTTCAGGATCCGGTTGATCACGACGGCGATGGAGTCCTGGCCGAACGCGGGCCTACCGGTCGCGGCGAAGACCATCGTGACGCCCCAGGCGAACACGTCGGCCGCGGGCGTCACGTCGCCGGAACCGAGCTGCTCGGGCGCGAGGTAGGACGGGGTTCCCATGGCCACCCCGGTCGCCGTCATCCCCGGGGAGTCCAGCGCCCTGGCGATGCCGAAGTCGATCACCACCGGGCCCTCGGGGCCCATCAGCACGTTGGCGGGCTTGAAGTCGCGGTGCAGGATGCCCGCGCGGTGGATCGCCGACAGCGCGGTGGCCGTACTGACCGCGAGACGTTCCAGGGAGGCGCCGCGCCGGGGCCCCTCCCGGTCGACCAGCAGGCGCAGGGACGGTCCCGGGACGTACTCGCTCACGATGTACGGGCGGCTTCCCGCGAGGTCGGCGTGGAGCACCGCCGCGGTACAGAACCGGGCCACCCGCTGCGCGACCGACACCTCGCGCAGGAAGCGGGCCCTGGCCTCGGGATCGCCGGCCAGCCCGTGGTGCAGGAGCTTGACGGCGACCTGCTCGCCCTCGGGCCCCCGTCCGAGGTAGACGATCCCCTGGCCGCCCTCGCCGAGCCGTCCGATCAGCTCGAACGAGCCCAGCCGCGACGGATCCTCCTCGTTGAGCGGCTCTGTCACGATGTCCCCCGAACAAAACCCGAAAAATGGTTTATGTGAGGCAGAACGCTACCAGCGCGGGTGGTGACGGAGATCCGCGGCGACGGGGGAGGCCGCTCAGATGGCCTTGCCGGGGTTGAGGATGCCGAGAGGGTCGAAGACCCGCTTGATCCCGTGGTGGATCTCCTCGGTGACCGGCCCGGTCTCCAGTGCCAGCCAGCGTTGTTTCAGCAGCCCGACACCGTGCTCGCCGGTGAGCGTGCCGCCCATCTCCAGGGTCTCCCTGAAGAGCTCGTCGGCCGCCGCCCACACCTCCGGCGGCGGTTCGGTCAGGGCGTGGTCGAAGATGAAGACCGGGTGCAGGTTGCCGTCGCCCGCGTGGGCGACCGTGGTGATCAGCACGTCGTGCCTGACGGCGATCGCCTCGATCTTCTCGATCATGTCCGGTAGCGAGGAGCGCGGCACGCACACGTCCTCCACCAGGCACTTGCCCAGCCGCTCCTTGGCCTGGTAGGCCATCCGCCGGACCCCGATCAGCTCCTCGGCCTCCTGCGCCGACGACGACACCGCCACGAAGGCCGCGCCGTTGGCGGTGCAGAGCTCGGCCATGCGCTCGGAGACCGCGGGGCCGTCCACCGCGTCCGACTGCGCGATCAGCATCGCCCGGGTCGACTCCTCCAGCCCGATGTTCCGCCAGTCGTCGATGGCCTTGAGCGTGTTGCGGTCGAGCATCTCCATCAGCGACGGCTGGCATCCGGCCGCGATGATCGCCGAGACGGCGGCGGCGGCGTCCCTGAGGGAGGCGAACTCGGCCGCGATCGTCGCCGGGTAGACCGACGGTGCCCTGCGCAGCCGCACCGTCGCCGCGGTGATGACCCCGAGCGTCCCCTCGGAGCCGACGAACAGCCCGGTCAGGTCGTACCCCGTCACGCCCTTCACGGTGCGCCTGCCGGTGTTGATCACCCGCCCGTCGGCGAGCACGACCTCCAGGCCCATCGCCGAGTCGCGGGTCACGCCGTACTTCACGCACCGCAGGCCGCCCGCGTTGGTGGCCAGGTTGCCGCCGATGGTGGAGATCTCGTACGAGGAGGGGTCGGGGGCGTACATCAGCCCGTGCTCGCGGGCGGCCCGGTCCAGGTCGGCGGTGATGACGCCCGGCTCGACCACGGCCATCTCGTCGGCGGGGGACAGCTCCCTGATGGCCGCCATCTTGTGCAGCGCCAGCACGACGCATCCCTCGACGGCGGTCGCCCCGCCCGCCAGGCCGGTCCCGGCTCCCCTGGGGACCACGGGCACCCGGTGCTCGGTGGCCCACCTCATCACGGCGACCACGTCGTCCCTGGTGTGCGCCAGCACCACGGCCAGCGGTTTGCCCGGCTCCAGAAAGGTCCGGTCCCTCGCGTAGGAGTCGGTCACGTCGGGGTCGGTCAGCACCTTCTCCGGTGCGAGCGCGGTGACGAGTTCGGAGATAGCGGTCACACGTTGGACTGTACGGCCTGCCCCAACATGCTCCTCCCGGACAAAAGGTACTTTATTGCAGTTTCGCAACATCATTTGGTCTCTTGACTCTCGCTTTACCTTCTCGTCTAACGTCCCGGTTCGGTGCGCTCATACGGCGCGCCGGAGATGGACGCGTCCGGCCAACCCGGGCGCAGGGAAGGGGACACGTTGTCCGGCAGAGTCAGCAGCGGAGGCGCCGGCAGGCGTCTCCTCGCGATTGTTCCCGTGCTCGGCCTGGCCGTCACGGGACTGGCCGTGGGCGGTGCGTCGGCCGAGAGCGACGCCTCGGTCGCGCGGTACCAGCCGACCGCGGCCGATTACTACATCAACTACGCGCCTCCCAGGGACGAGCCGGAGGTCGAGGACCCCGCCGTGCCGTCGGCCAAGGCGCGTAAGAGCCCCTCCGAGAAGATCGCCGAGAAGTACTCGGAGGGCAACCCCGTCGCCGCGCGGGTGCTGGCCAAACGTGAGGCCGAGGCGATCAGGACGGGGATCAACCCCGCCGACTTCATCTTCAAGAAGTCGAAGACCGTCAAGACGGCCAAGCTCCTCACGCTGCTGGTGGAGTTCAACGAAAAGGCCAACGACGACTTCTCCGGCTTCTCCCGGCCCGGGAACGTCGACAGCGAGGACCCGGCCGAGTGCGTCACCGAGCCGGCGGGCACGCTGCTCAACGGCCCGCTGCACAACAAGATCCCCAACCCGGCCACGCTGTCCCACAAGGACAACAACAGCTTCTGGGTGCCCGACTTCAGCCCCGACCACTTCAACAAGATGCTCTACACCAAGCAGGGCATCACCCAGCGCGTCCGCACCGACCTGACCGACCCCCGGGACGGCCGCAAGGGCATCGACATCTCCGGCTTCACCATGAAGAACATGTACGAGGAGATGTCCAAGGGCGCCTACACGGTCACCGGGCAGGCCAGCCCGTGGATCAAGGTCCCGCACTCCGAGGCCTACTACGGCGCGCGCGCCTGTGGCCAGCCGGTGCAGGACATGAGCGGCCACCCGGACAACCCGCTCGGGGCCGGCCAGCTCGCCATCGACGCGGTCAACACCCTGGCCGCCGCCGACCCGGCCTTCCCCTGGGCCGACTACGACCTCGAGGACGTCGGTGACGCCGACGGCGACGGCAACTTCGCCGAGCCCGACGGCGTGGTCGACCACCTGGTCCTGGTCCACGCGGGCAAGGACAAGTCCTCCGACGGCGGCGCCGAGGGCACCTACGCGATCTGGGCGCACTCCAGCGCGGTGGCCGGCGGCTACCAGGTGCCCGGCAAGAACGTGAAGATCTCCAACTACATCGTGCAGCCCGAGGACTCCGGCGTCGGCGTCTTCGCCCACGAGTACGGTCACGACCTGGGCCTGCCGGACCTCTACGACACCAGCGGCCAGGCCTCCTCGGCCGTCGACTTCTGGGACCTCATGTCCAGCGGCTCGCACAGCGGCCCGATCTTCCAGTCGATGCCCGCCCACATGAGCATCTGGAGCAAGTGGGTCCTCGGCTGGGCCAACCCCAAGGTCTTCAACCCCGGCGACCGCGCCGCCGCGGTGACGATCGGCCAGGCCTCGCGCACCCCCAAGCTCACCCAGGACGGCGTCAGGGTCAACCTGACGAGCCCCCCGGTCACGATGGTCGAGCCGCACAGCGGCACCAAGACTTTCTGGTCCAACTTCGACCAGGAATGGGCCAACGTCAAGATCGGCCGTGACCTCCAGGTGCCCGCCGGGACCGACCTGAAGTTCCGGATGTGGAACAACTACGAGATCGAGGAAGACTGGGACTACGGTTTCGTCGAGATCTCCACCGACGGCGGCACGACCTGGGCCCAGCAGAAGGTCTACACCGAGGGCGGCGCCCTGGTCTCCACCGACGACGACTACACCGACCCCAACAAGAACCTGGCCACGTTCGGCAACAAGAAGTACGGCCTCACCGGTAACACCGACGGCTGGCGGCACGACTACGTCGACCTCGCCCCGTTCGCCGGCAAGACCGTCAAGCTGCGCCTGACCTACAACACCGACGCGGCGTTCACCCCGCGCGGCTGGCACGTCGACGACTTCTCGCTCACCAACGGCACCCAGACCGTCTGGAGCGACGACCTCGAGAGCGGCGCGGCCGGCTGGACGGCCAACGGCGGCACCTTCAACGGCACCACCGGCGCGGGCTGGGTCGTCAACGACGGCAAGCGCGAGGTCTCCCGGTTCTATCTGGCCGAGTGGCGCAACTACGACGGGTTCGACAAGGGCCTGCAGTACACCTACACCACCAACTACTCGCGTGACGGCGCCTGGAAGGTGGAGAAGGTCAAGTACAACGCCCCCGGCCTGCTCGTCTGGTTCCGCGACTCGAACTACACCAACAACTCGGTGGCCAACAACCTCGAACTGGCGCCGAGCATCGGTTCCAAGGGCAGCCTGATCCTCGTCGACTCCCACTTCGACCCGCTGCGGCGGACCGGCGCGGCGGCCGAGAAGGACACCACCACGCTCAAGAACATGAACGGCCGCGTGCAGACCTCGAACGCCGCCTTCTCCTTCTCCAAGACCTACCCCTTCACCGAGTGCTTCGAGGGGCCCGGTGAGCCCTTCAGCGAGTACTGCACCAAGGTGGCTGCGCAGCGCGGCGTCTCCGAGTTCACCGACGCCAAGACCTGGTACCCCGGGTTCGAGGCGCGCGGCACCAGCCTGTTCTACCGCGACTTCGACGCCTCGACGGTCGTCCCCTCCAAGGACGACCAGCTCTACAGCACCCGGGTCGTCAACGCCGACGGCACCCCGGCCACCGAGCTGTACGGGACCGACATGGGCAACGGCCACGTCCTCGGCTCCGGCAACCCCGGCGACGAGGGCAAGGCGCTGGGCGTGAAGCTCAAGCTGATCACCCCGTTCCCGGGCAACCTCGGCGCGATCGTGCAGGTCACCCCGCCCAAGAAGTAAACAAGGGCCCACGGGCACCGGGCCCCGCCGTCACCGACGGCGGGGCCCTACCATTTGAACGGGCAAACACCCGATCGGATAGGGGCAGCGTGGGAGAGCTTCGAAGCAAGGCCGAGCACACCGAGGCCATCCGGACCGAGGGCAGCGTCTGCGTGGTCGTCAACACGCGCTCGCGCCGCGGCCGGCGCCGCTACCCCGACGTGGTCCGCGCGCTGCGGGCCCAGGGGTTCGGCTCGATCCGCTTCTTCCCGGTGGTCGATCCCAAACGCCTGCGCGCCACCCTGGAGGAGGCCCTGGCGGCCGAGCCCGACCTGCTCGTGGTGGGCGGCGGCGACGGCACGCTCAGCGCCGCCGTCAAGCACGTCGCCCACCGGGACGTCGCCCTCGGCGTGCTGCCCCTGGGCACCACCAACAACTTCGTCCGCAGTCTCGGCGTCCCCCTCGACCTCGCCGGAGCCATCCGGGTCCTGCGCACGGGGAAGGTCGCCGACATCGACCTGGGGATCGCCGGAGACCGCGAGTTCGCCAACCTGGCCAGTTTCGGGGTCTCGGTGGAGGTGGCGGGCAAGGTCAGGCACGGGGTGAAGCGCTTCCTCGGCCGCGCGGCCTACCCGCTCACGGCCCTGACGGTCCTGCCGCGCCACCAGCCGTTCCGCGCCTTCCTCACCGTGGACGGGCGCCGCCACGAGCTGCTCACCCACCAGCTCAACATCGCCAACGGCCGCTTCCACGGCGGCTGGCAGGTCGCCAAGGACATCAGCATCGACAACGGACGCCTGGTCGCGTACCAGCTCGGCTCGGGCAAGCGCCTGCGCCTGCTGGTGGAGACCATGATCCGCGCCAGCAGCGGCCGCTGGCGCAGCCTGGCGGGAGGCCCCTTCGTCGTGGGGCGCGAGATGCACCTGGAGACCGACCCGCCGATGGCCGCCGACGTCGACGGCGAGGTCCGCCTGATGACCCCCATCACGATCCGCACCGTCCCCAACGGGCTGCGGGTGATGGTCCCCGACGACTTCGTCGACTCCTGAGCCCGGCGCCGCCGTGATTGGAACCGGCCTCCTCGGGTAGTTGGAGGGTTCCGACAGAGGAGGACACCATGGCGTCGCTGATCGACCGGGTCCGAAACTACCTGCGCACCCCGCAGGGGCAGAGGAACATGGAGAAGGCAAGGACTATGGCCCGCGACCCGCGCAACCGGCAGAAGCTGCGCGGGCTTCTCGACCGCTTCCGGGGCGGCCACACGCGTCGCTGACCCCGCCCCCGGCGGTGCGCCAGGCCCAGGCGACAGCCCGGGCCCGGCTCCCGTACGCCCCGCGTCCCGCCTGTTCCCGAGGCGCGCACCCTTACCCGTCGCGCATCCGCGCCGATCGCGCCCTGAGGCCGCGCGCACCCGTGCCGGTCGCGCACCCGCGCCGATCCGCGCGACCCCTTACACCCAGCGGCTCAGTCGCGACGGGCGGGCAGGTCAGGGAGATCGTCGGTCCAGCCGATCCGCTCGTACGCGGTGAACGAGGTGACCTTGTAGGTCCGCCCGTCCGGGAGCCGGTCGAGACCGTCCCTCTCCCTGGACAGCGGCAGCCCGCTCGCCACGTCGATCACGAGCCGGTTCCTCCCGTAGACCTTGTTCTCGCCCTGGGGGGTGGGCGTGCTGGCCGGGACCGCGGTCGCCGCGGCCAGCAGGACCTGCCTCGCCGTGGCGGAGGTGTCCGGCCCCGGCAGCTTTGTGAGCGGTGTCGGGGGGCGTACGGCGGTCGGCGAGGCGATCACCAGGGCCGCGGCCGCCGCGGTCCCGGCCAGCCCCACCCCCAGGGCCGTCCACCAGGCTGTCCTGCGGCCGCGTCGCGCCTGCCGGATCATCCGGCCGCCCGGAGGCCGGGGCGAGGGCAGCCCGGACGGCTCGGGGGACTCGGTGAAGGGGTCGACGGCGGCCAGGAGCCGGGCCCGGCCCGCCGCGATCACCTCGCGGGACGGCTCCGGCTCGGTGAGCAGGTCGCGGACCGAGGTCAGTTCATCCATCGGAGCCTCCGATCATGGGGTTGACGCCGCCCAGCGCCGCGCGCAGCTTCCTGCGCACCCGGTTGAGCCGGGAGCCGACGGTGCCGAACGGGATGCGGAGGGTCTGCGAGACCTCCTCTTGACATCCACTCCGTCCTAAAGGACGGAGATTCCCGCCTGCCGCGTGGGCTTCGGGTGGGTTCCTGCTTCATCGC